>NZ_PDIY01000001.1:3687857-4017500 GCF_002563655.1 Bacillus sp. es.034
AAAAAGGATTCCTTCTCTTCCAATTTGCTTCTGAATCTTTCCTGAAACGAACGATGATTAAACAGTCCTGATAAATAGTCCTTATGGGCTAGGTTATGGTAGGCTTCTTTCTGGACATATTGAGCACGCTCTCTTAACATGATCAATGCTCCAAATAAACCGATGATCCAGAGAAAGAACAAGTTGGACGTCAAAGTGAAATAATGCTGAAATTGAAAGATGTCGACTGTCATAAAGCCCATCACAGCATAGGCTACACTGAAAACAGACAGGGAGACGAGTGCACCCTTCGTCCTCCAGTAAATTGTTGCGTGCATCACGAAAAGAATGGATATGGGATAAAGGGGACTATGTATCCCCTGTGATAAGACCATCAGCCAAATCAATGCCAGAAAATCAAAGACGATCCCCGCCTTCAGTATGAATTGAAGACTCTGATTGTCCTCCCTCGCCCGTATCAATGCAATTTGAGTCACCAGCATATAAATGATTCCTGATACCAATAAATAAGGAAAGACCGTTTTGTTCGTTGAAATATTTTCTGAAAATGGAGGTATGTAAAAGATGAGCGTGGCGATCAGGACAAACAGCCATCTCAAAGTGGAAAACAATTTTTCTGTTTCATAGTCATTTAAATATAACGAAAACTTCATACGCTTCATTCTCTCATCTTTTAATGTGTACTTTAAATTTACCAAAGATTGTGAATTTCGTCTATCCTCATCCACAAAAAAACAGACCAACATTTGTCGTATTGGTCTGTTCCACAATCGATATTATTCAGATATGCCGTATTTGAGCTGGCTTTCTTCCGCAGCAATCTCTTTATCGCTGTGGGGATATTTTGTATTCTCGATAATTTGATAGTCCTCATGGCCTTTTCCCGCGAAGATGATGATATCTCCCGGTTCACTGACTTCGATGGCATGTTTGACGGCTTCAGCACGATCCCCGATGAGGGCATATTGCTCATGCTGCATGCCTTTTTCCAGATCGTTCAAAATGCTATCATATTCTTCATACCTTGGGTCATCCGTAGTCAGAATGACGTAGTCTGCGAGTGATGCTTTTTCTGCCATTGTCGGACGTTTTGTCTTATCACGGTTTCCACCTGTACCGACCAGGAAGATGATTTTATTCTCCTTGAACGGAAGAACAGATTGGATGGCATTTTCAATGGCATCAGGTGTATGGGCATAATCGATGTACACAGAAAGCGGTGCCTTCATGTCTACCTTCTCCATTCGCCCATTAACCGGAGGCAGGTCGCGGATGATTTCCACGAGTCTTGTGATGTCCATCCCCCTTGCATACAGACATGCCATGGCAGTCAGTACATTATAGACATTGAATTTCCCTAAGAGCTTCATTTCGACCTCAAAGCTTCCTTCGGGTGAATTCAACGTGAACTTCGTCCTATCATTGAAGTATTCAATATCCACCGCCTTGAAGTCTGCATGAGCGTCAAGCCCGTAACTGATGACTTCATGTGGAGTCATGTAGCTGTAACGGTGATACCATTCATCATCGGCATTCAGGATGACATACTTTGGATTTTGAAGATCCTGCCCCAACTGGGAGAATAAAAGACCTTTTGCATATCCGTAATGCTCCATCGTCCCATGATAATCCAAGTGATCATGACTTAAGTTTGTGAATGCAACAACATCAAAATCGATTCCCCATAATCTACCGAGCGCCAGTCCGTGAGAGGATACTTCCAGGGTGAAGTTTTCAATCTTCCGGTCCAATGCACTTTGCATCATCTGTTGATTCGTTAAATTATCACATGTCGTATTTTCACTAGGCAGTAATTCACCATTCAGGTTAAACCCGATCGTCCCGGATAAAGCAGAACTCTGACCGGACCGTTTAAAAATGGAATGGATCAGATTACTGACCGTGGTCTTTCCGTTTGTGCCCGTCACACCGAAAACGGTAAGTTTCTGAGAAGGATAATCATAATATTTATTCGATAATTGAGCCAGGGCTTTGAAAGTATCTTTTACTACGACTAATGCCGCTTTACTTAAATCAATATCAAGCTGCTTTTCAGCCACGATTAAGGTCGCACCTTTTTCAACGGCCATTGCAGCGAAATCATGCCCATCCACTGTGTACCCTCTCGTACATACAAACATGGTGCCTTCTGTCACTTTCCTGGAATCGACGTGAATATCCGTTATTTCGGAAGGCAATTCACCGTATACCGTTTTTAATTTAATGCTCTCTAACAGATTATATGTAATCATTCTTTTACCTCATTTTAAGTTAATTATGTTTTTATTTTATCTTATCATCTTAGCTTTGATAAGAGAAATACCTCCTAAAATCAAAACAAATTTTTCTCACACAAATGTCACCATACCCCGTTTACATTTGCGTGAAACAAAAAAAGTCTTCCATCACCCGGTAATAAGATGATGGAAGACTGCTTGTTCATTCAATGACCATCTTGGATTGAACATAATGCCAAAGCAGATTTTCCGTATGAAGAAGGGAAGATTCATGTGTGCGTTCGTATGCATGAGACGCATCGATCCCTGCCCCTATCAATCCATGGACAATATCAAACCCTGCCCGTATGGCAGCGGAGGCATCCGATCCATAGTAGGGATAAATATCCACTTTATATTCAATCCCATTCTCTTCAGCCAATGAGACTAAATGTTTTCTCAGTCCATAGTGATATGGTCCGCTTGAATCCTTCGCACAAATCGATACGGTGAACTCATCCGTGGATTGACCGTCACCGATCGCACCCATATCGACTGCAAGATATTCAATCGTCTCGTCAGGAATATTTGAATTTCCGCCATAACCAATTTCTTCATTATTTGAAATCAGGAAATGGGTCGTATAAGGAAGCGTGATTCCTTCCGATTGAATGTGGCGTATTAACTGCATAAGCATGCCTACACTCGCTTTATCATCCAGGTGACGGGATTTTATGAACCCGCTTTCCGTGATTTCAGCACGGGGATCAAATGATACGAAATCCCCCACTTCTATTCCCAGCTCTTTTACATCTGCGGCATTGCTTACTTTTTCATCGATCCGAACTTCTATATTCGTTTCGTCGCGTTTCGCTTCACCTGCATTTTTGTAGACATGGACAGAGGTTTGATGCATGAGGATCGTTCCACTGTAGGTTTTACCTGTAGCTGTTTCAATCCTGCAGTACTCCCCTTCCACCGCATTCCATCTGAATCCACCAATCATGGACAACCGTAAACGCCCATCACTCTTGATTTCCTTGACCATGGCACCCAATGCATCGACATGTGCCGTCAGCATTCGATGCCTCGATGTATCTTCACCAGGCAGGGTGATGATGAGTGCACCCTTTCGATTCCTTTTCATTTCCACCTGTAAATCCGTGAAATATTCCTCCACAAAATTCATGATCGTATCCGTGTTTCCTGAAGGACTTGGAATTTCCACCAGTTCCTTTATTAATTGAATGGTTTTCTTCGTATCTGGATATGTATTCATTTGACTCCCTCCCTTCCCATATTATACCGTCATCTGCAACAGGACTACAAATGCTGTTTACCGAATATTCCACCGAATGCCCCTGGATTTCTTCATGCCTTCCCTTTCGAACTTCTTTCGTTTCTTCTTAATGAATGGGTGAAGGAACCCACATTGATCACAACTGTACATGACCATATCCCCTTCCACTCTCTGTCCAGTGACGTTCCATCTTGATTCTCCATACCCTTCATTCATATATAATTCGTTTTCCGTCAAGCTGCAATGACCGCAATACAAACACCCATTAAACAATTTTCCCACCGCCCCTTTTTGTACATGCCTATGAAAAGAACGGGAATACTATGAAAGGATTTGGAAAAAAGTTTAATCAACCTCCCTTTCTGCCTGCCCTACCCACATGTTAAAAATAAAGGAGTGATAACGTGAACTCATCAACATTAGACCGTTTACCACAAGGTAAAAAGCACCCCAAAGGTCTTTACCTTTTATTCTTTACAGAACTATGGGAACGGTATAGTTACTATGGAATGAGGGCCCTGCTCGTTCTTTACTTAACGACAGCCTTCGTAAGCGGAGGCTTGGGAGTGGATCCTGCAAAAGCGTTGTCCATTTATGGTATTTATACCGGCAGTGTTTATTTCACCCCTATATTAGGAGGATGGCTGACGGATCGATACATCGGGCTGAGAAAGGCGATCACCATTGGAGGAATCACCATGGCATGTGGAGATTTCACCATTTTCCTGACTCACTCCCAAATCGGCTTATATGCAGGACTTGCCCTCCTCGTTCTTGGGAACGGTTTTTTTAAACCGAATATTTCCACCCTCGTAGGGGAGCTATACCCACGGAACGATAAACGAAAAGATGCCGCCTTTACCATATTCTATATGGGAATCAACCTGGGAGCATTATTTGCTCCACTCATTGCAGGTTTTCTTGCAGAGGACCTGTTCCTCACCACCATGGCGGACGGAACGATGCATTATGGATTCAAATGGGCATTCCTTGCCTCCTCCATCGGAATGATCATTGGGCAGATCATCTTCAGTGCTTTGAACAATAAATATCTTGGCGACGTCGGTTTGAAGCCGAATAAGGTATTGGCAGAAGAAGCCAATGAAGACAGGGATGTGCCTTTGACCAAGAAGGAAAAGCAGCGTACTACGGCCATTCTCATCCTTGCATGCTTTGTCGTATTTTTCTGGGCGGGGTTTGAACAGGCCGGGAGTTCATTCACTCTCTATACAAAAAATTTCATCGATCGTGACGTGTTCGGTTATACCATTCCCGTTGCGTGGTTCCAATCCGTCAATCCATTATTCATCGTCATCCTTGCACCGATCCTCTCAAGTGTCTGGTTACGACTTTCCCGATCGAAAAAGGGAGATTTAAATATGACGACGAAAATGGGGATCGGAATGATCCTACTCGGCCTGGGATTCATGGTCCTCATTCCTGCAGTCATGCAAACCGGGTCCGATGAACAAAGCATCACAGTAAAAGCCAATCTCCTGTTCATCGTTTTTACGTATTTGCTTCACACATTAGGAGAATTATTTCTGTCCCCTGTCGGATTGTCTCTCGTCAGTAAAGTCGCCCCCGTGAAGATCGCCTCTCTCCTGATGGGGGTGTGGATGGCTGCGATCGGGGTGGCAAGCTTACTTGCAGGTCAACTTGCTTCACTCACCGCGACTCTCGGGTATTTAGAAATATTCGCCGTCATAGGGGCAACTGCCATCATTTTGGGAATAGTACTATTGACCATTTCGAAGAAGCTCGTAGTCATGATGCGTGAAGAGAACCACCTATCATAAATAGAAATCGCCCGGCACCAATGCCGGGCGATTTCTATTTTAATGTTTTCTTCGCCACACTACCGTTCAACAAGCCCCCGATCAACAGGATGGTTGAGGATATATAAAACCAAACCACCAGCGTAATGACACTCCCCAACTGACCGTAAAATTGGGAATAATCATTCAACTTCACATAAGTTCCATACAGCCACGATACTCCCTGCCACCCGAATGCCGCAACCAGTGCGCCAGGGATGACATGGAGAAATGATATCCTCTTACTTGGGACGACCATATACAGAAAGACAAAGAGGATGAACATGAAAACAGAGCTCAATCCCCATTTGCCGATCACCCAGGCCTGACTCCACTCACCGTTAATTTTACCTTCTGTAAATCGTGCATGACGGACATACTCCTCGACAACCGGTACGATAAGGGAAAACGAAATGAGGACCATGAATCCGACCGTCAATAAAAGATCATAAAACAATGCGATTAAAAAGGGTTTCTTCCTTTCGATCCCGTATGCCTGATTCAACGAACGTACCATCGATTGGACCGCCATCGAAGAAAGCCAGAAGGTGAAGAAAATGGAAACCGACAAGACGTCCCCTCTCTGGTCATATAGAATGCGTTCAATATTATCCTGGATGATGGCGTATGATTTATCAGGGGCAAAAGGTTTGATCAAGAGCAGCACATTGGTCTCAGATATGGGCAGATAACTGATTAATGAAAACACGAAAAGCAAAAATGGGAAAATGGATAACAATAAGTAATAGGCCAACTGCGCTGAGTGATCGAAGAAGCGTTCCTTGAAAAATCGAACAGTCACCGTCTTAATATGATGTATGATATTCATGGTTTTAACTCCTAGGCAGGAAAAGATACTATTATTTTCCCCTTTAAGATCCGATTCAATCCTCTTTGAACCGTTTTACTGAATTCATCGACCAAATGGCGCATCCTTCCATCCCCATTCAAAAAATACCGAGCTTAAAACCGAGGGAGGATTTACGTGCTCCCTTCAAGAAATATATATAAAAGGGGATCAATCAGTTGCATCTCTGAATCCACACAGAAGAAAGGGAGAATCTTTATGGTTAACAAGAACGATTCCATGGGGAATGAAGAAGTATATACGGATTTTATCAATAGGATGACATATGGTGAATATCTGGGGCTTGATACGTTATTGGGCAGTCAAAAGCGTTTATCCGGTCACCACGATGAAATGCTGTTCATTATCATCCACCAAGTCAGTGAACTATGGATGAAACTGATCCTGCATGAAACCAGGGCAAGCATCGCCTCCATTCAAAAAGGCGAACTGTCCCCGGCATTTAAAATGCTTGCCAGGGTTTCAAAGATACAATCCCAGATCATCCATGCATGGGACGTGTTATCGACCCTCACTCCATCAGAGTATGTCCAATTCAGGGACAGCCTTGGTCAAGCCTCCGGGTTTCAATCATATCAATACAGGATGATTGAATTCGCCCTGGGATATAAAACCAGCCATGTTCTTCAAATTTACAAAAAAGATCCGGAATTATTAGCCCAGCTTACCGAAGCCTATGAGGCCCCTTCCCTTTATGATGTTTCCATCCTTGCTTTGGCGGGTGCCGGGTTGCCTATTCATGAAGATGTGAAGAATCGTGATTATACAAAACCCTACAGTGAAGACCAGTCGGTACTTGAAGCCTGGACGACCGTCTATAAGAATCCAGATCAATATTGGGACCTTTATGAGTTGGCTGAAAAATTAATCGACATTGAGGATTGGCTTCAGCAATGGCGGTTCCGCCATATGAAAACAGTCGAAAGAATCATCGGTCACAAAATGGGGACCGGTGGCTCAAGCGGTGTCGGGTATTTGAAAAAAGTGCTTGACCACCGCTTTTTCCCTGAGCTTTGGAATGTGCGCACGACCCTTTGATTCAGCTTTTACACATACTATTTTAAACGTTTTTAGAATACATGCACTATTCACATTCCTTTAGCCTATTTTTATTAATGGAAGTCCTCAGGGTTGCCATAAATAAAATTACCTGATAATATGTAATAGAATTATTTTTGTTCGGAATGGAAGGATGGACAAAGTTTTTAAAGCTTTTCGCCTTGAAGTTACATGAGCAAGAATAGTAATACATTGTGTGGAGAACACACGAGGAGGTAACATTATGTTAGAAGGTACAGTTAAATGGTTTAACGCAGAAAAAGGTTTCGGATTCATCGAGCGCGAAGGTGGAGACGACGTGTTCGTACACTTCTCAGCTATTCAAGGCGAAGGATTCAAAACTTTAGAAGAAGGTCAAAAAGTTTCTTTTGAAATCGTTCAAGGAAACCGTGGAGACCAAGCAGCTAACGTTACTAAAGCATAATTTATGCTTACGGAAAGACTCTACTCTGTAGAGTCTTTTTTCTTTGCCATCCACTCACATAGTGTATACAATATTCTTAACTAGTTTTCTGGGAGGATTCTATGTATGGCAAAACACTCGTTTCATATCTCGACTGAATGGCCGGGTCTCAGGAATGATACAGGCACCTTGAGCTCGGAACATTTTCATACGAAAATTTCGATCCCACCTGAAATGGACGGTCCAGGGATCGGGACAAATCCTGATGAAATGCTCCTTGGAGCTGCGGCTACCTGTTATATCATCACGCTTGCAGCGATGCTGGAAAGAAGCCATATAGAAAAAAAAGACTTAACCATGACTTCCGAAGGAATTGTAGAGGTAGAAAAAGGGGTCATCACGTATAAAGAAATCATTCATCGGCCAATCCTGTCACTCGGTTCTACTGCCAGTGAGAAAGACATTGCACTTTCCAAGAAATTAATGCTGAAAGCTGAACAGTCATGCATGATCACCCGTGCCCTCATGGGAAATGTATTGGTGAAGGTAGATCCAGAAATACATATGTAGCAAACAAAGAAGGGCATCCGACCGGATGCCCTTCTTTGTTTGCTCACGACTCTGCGTGAACAAGTTTCACGAGCATATGTGAAAGCATATGCTGTTCGTCTTTATTTCCCGCTTTCCATAATTCATATAACAGCTTCTCTTCCCTGTTTTTCGGTTCTTCATGAGCTGCAAGATAGTCCCCTACCTTCTGTGCTGCCTTTGCCTGCTGCTCTTCATTCATCCCAAGCTTATCTGCTAAGGAAACCTTGTCACCTAAGTATTTTTTGAAATGATCAAAGTTTGAAAGAATGTCCTCTTTTTTGTCCTGGGACATGCGATCCATTGTACTGTCTACCTTCGACTCCATCTTTTCTTCTGTAGAATGATTTGCCATGCAGCCAACCTCTCCTCTCACTAATCTACTATGTATATTCCCAGCAGTGGAATTACTAAACCTTTATTTTCTTTTATTTGGAAAATACACTCGACTCTCTCTGTATAGTTTATTTCCTGCACGTAATGTGTAAACAATACGGAGATAAAGCTAAACAACTTTTAAGGAGGACAAATGAGTATGAGTTCAAAGAAGGTAGCGATCATTACGGGAGCAAGCAGTGGGATCGGACAGGCTACAGCAAAGGAATTAGCTTCAAAGGATATGACGGTCATGCTTGCAGCGAGACGGGAAGAACGTTTAAAGGAATTGAAAAATGAAATAGAGCAAATGGGTGGAACGGCATTTTATCACGTTACAGATGTGACGAACGTCGAAGAAATGGAACAACTTGCGAAGAAAACCGATGAAGAAGCCGGCCGGATTGATGTATTGGTCAATAATGCAGGCCTCATGCCCCTTTCCCTTATAAACAAACGCAAAATCAAAGAATGGGATCAGATGGTCGACGTCAATATTAAAGGGGTACTCTATGGGATATCCGCTGTTCTTCCTTATATGGAAGATCAGAAGTCAGGCCATATCATCAACATTTCATCCGTGGCCGGACATAAAGTGATGCCGGGCAGTTCAGTCTACAGTGGGACCAAATATGCCGTCAGGGCGATTACAGAAGGCTTGAGACAGGAAATGAATGCATCGCATAACATTCGTACAACGATTATCTGTCCTGGAGCAGTTGCAACAGAACTGACTGAAACCATTACAGACGAAGATATCCTGGCCGCTTTCAAGGATCGGGATATGAAGCCCCTGGACAGTGAAAATATCGCCAAAGCGATTTCTTATGCCGTTTTGCAGCCGGATCATGTAGATGTCAATGAAATCATTGTACGCCCTACCCAGCAGGATATGTAAACAACAAGGAGGAAATGATTTTTATGAATACACAATTTGACAAACTTTTCATCAATGGTGAATGGCTTGATGGAAGCAGTGATAATACAATACCGAATCAGAATCCCTATGACCATAATGAAATCGGATCCATTAAAGCTGCCAGTAAAGAAGATCTCGATAAAGCGTATCACTCAGCACAGGAAGCCCAAAAATCCTGGGCAAATGAGCTTCCTCAAACAAAGAGAGCCATTATGGAAAAGGCGGTCTCTGTTGTTGAAGAAAATAAGGATTTAATCATTGAATGGCTCATCAAGGAGTCCGGCAGTACGTATATGAAAGCTGCAGGGGAAGTAACTGTCTCCATTAACAGCATGAAGGAAGCTGCAACGTATCCTTATAGGATGGAAGGGAAAATCCTGCCTTCCCAAGTTCCCGGTAAGGAAAACAGGGTGTACAGGGCACCCCTTGGAGTCGTCGGCATCATCAGCCCATGGAATTTCCCCTTCCATCTGGCTGTACGCTCCATTGCGACTGCTTTGGCTACCGGCAACGGGGTTGTGGTTAAGCCAGCTACACATACCCCTGTGACTGGCGGGTTATTATTTGCAAGTATATTTGAAGAAGCCGGACTTCCCAAAGGACTTCTCAATGTTGTAGTAGGAAAAGGGTCGGAAATCGGGGATGATATCGTTACACACCCCATCCCCCGCTTGATTTCCTTTACAGGATCTACGGAAGTGGGACGCCGCATCGGGGAACTTGCAGGGAAAAACCTTAAGAAAACGGCGTTGGAGCTCGGTGGAAATAATGTCTTTATCGTACTTGATGATGCAGACCTTGATCAGGCAGTTGAATCAGCCCTTTTCGGTAAATTCTATCACCAGGGTCAAATATGCATGAGCATCAATCGGATCATGGTTCAACAAGGGATGTATGATAAGTTCGTGGATGCCTTCGTTTCCAGGGTGAAAGAATTACATGTTGGAGATCCCTCGGACAAAAAGACACATATCGGTCCTTTGATCGATCAAAATCAAGTAGACCGGATATTGAAGGATATTGAAAGCAGCAAGGAAATGGGCGCTGAAGTGGTTCTTGGAGGAAATGCAGAAAAGAACTTATTATATCCCACAGTTCTGACCCATGTGACAAATTCAATGCCGATTGCAAAGAATGAAATTTTCGGACCAGTGGCAGCCATCATTCCTTTCGAATCCGAAGAAAAAGTTGTGGGGCTTGCTAATGAACACCCATACGGCTTAAGCGGCGCAGTCCATTCTTCATCCATCGAAAGAGCGACGAATGTGGCTCATCAAGTGGAAACCGGGATGATTCATATCAATGACGAACCTGTGAATGACGAGCCACATATGCCATTCGGTGGAGAAAAAGATTCAGGGCTGGGACGCTTTAACGGAGAATGGGCCCTTGAAGAATTCACGACGGTGAAATGGGTGGCCGTTCAACATAAAAGAAGGGATTATGGTCCTTTCATTGAAAAAAGATAACAAAAAGCGAGTCATGCCGACTCGCTTTTTTTATGTCACACTTTACAGATCATCAAATCCATTTGCATCCGAAGTTTTCGTGTATTGCCTTGATTTTTGTTCAAAGAAATCGGTCTTTCCCCTATCGACTTCCTGATACGCTATGATCCATTTAAGGGGATTCGTTCTGTACCCCTCGAATGGTTCGTCAAAACCTAATTGCTTCGCTCTTTTATTGGCCATGAACTTAATATAATCCTCCAAATCACTCATCAGAAGCCCTTCCACATGGGATCCAATGATCTCCCTCCCCCATTCCATTTCGAGGTGCGCTGCCTGCTTAAATGTTTCCATCCCGAATGTACGCAGTTCTTCCGTCTGATATGCGGGATTTTCATTCAACACTTCTTTAAATATTTTTTCGAACAAGCCGACATGAAGCTGTTCGTCACGATTGATATAGTTGATCATCGTGCTGGTTGCGACCATCTTTTGATTTCTTGCTAAATGATAGAAAAAAGCAAAACCTGAATAGAAGAACAATCCTTCCAGGACGACATCATAAATGATTGACTTTAATAGATTCTGAACAGTCGGTGATTCAACAAATTCTTTATAGCCATTTGTGATAAATTCATTCCTTTTCAATAGAATGGGATCGTTCTTCCAAAAGTCAAACACTTCATTTTGCTCTCTTTTTGACACGATGCTGGATAACACATAGCTGTAGGAATGGTTATGCACGACTTCCTGCTGTGCCAGGATGATCATCAGGGCGTTTAAACTCGAATCCGTCAGATAATCTGCCACTTTTCCCGCATAATCGGTTTGAACACTATCAAGCAGCGCCAGGAGACCTATGATCTTAAGAAAGGATTCCTGCTCGTTCTCAGGTAAAGTAGGGAACTGCTTAATATCTTTAGCCATATTGATTTCAAAAGGGGTCCAGAAATTCCCGAGCATCCTTTTATATTTTGGGTAGGCCCAGGGAAATCGAACGTCATCCCAGTTTAATATATTGGAACTTTTCCCGTTTACGATACCCGTTGATTTATTTGGGGCCAGTGAATCAATCAGGACCCGCTGTTTCAATTCTTCCATTCTCCCTCTTCCTCCCCTAGCTATGACAGCTTTCGCATTCTTCAAAGTTGGATACGCTCGTTGACCTTACATAATAAGTGGTCTTCAATCCGGACTTCCATGCATCCAGATGAAGATCCAATAAATCTTTAGCCTTGATGTCATTTCGCACATACAGATTAAATGAAATCCCCTGATCGATATGTCTCTGCCTCTTTTTGTTCTGTTCCACACTCCAATGTTGATCCACATGATAAGCGGTCTTGTAATACCAGGTTGTTTCAGGAGACAGATCGGGAGCGGTCACTGGAATCTTGTAATCTTTCTTTTCTTCTGAATACTGGAGACTGAATATCGGATCGATGCTCGCAGAGGAACCCGCAATGATCGAGGTTGAGGAATTGGGTGCTACCGCCATTAAATACCCATTGCGGATCCCTTTGTCTTTAATCCCATCCCTTAATTCAATCCATCTTTCACTTGCATATTCCCTTTTTAGAAAATATTCTCCTGTCGACCAGTCCGAATCGTCGAAATAAGGATAGCTTCCTTTTTCTTTTGCCAGTTCATGGCTTGCCTTTATCGTGTAAAATGCAATCTCTTCATAAAGGGAATCACAATAGTCGACCGCCTGACTGCTTTCCCACTTCAATCCCTTCAAGGCAAGGAGATGATGCCATCCGAATGTCCCTAATCCGATCCCCCTGTACCTCTGATTGGTGATCCGGGCCTGCAGGACGGGAAGATCGTTTAAGTCAATCACATTATCAAGCAATCTTACGGCTATTGACACCACTCTCTCAAGCTCATCATTCATTATGGTCTTGGCTAAAGAAATGGATGCAAGATTGCAAACGACATAATCTCCCGGAGACTTATACGTGACGATCTTCCCATCCCGGATCACCTCTTCTTCCATCACAGTCGCACTCATATTCTGGGCGATTTCCGTACATAAGTTACTGCAGTAGATCATTCCTTTATGAGAATTTGCATTCAAACGGTTTACTCTATCTCGGTAAAACATATATGGGGTCCCCGTTTCAAGCTGGGAGATCATGATCCGCTTAAAAATATCGATTGCCGGTACCACTTCCCTTGAAAGGATAGGATGAGCTACACACTCCCAGTACTTGTGCCGGAATGATCCATCGCCTTTTGTTTCATCATAGAAATCTTCCAATGAATAGCCCATGATAGTTTTCACTTCATGGGGATCGAATAAATACCAATCTTTCCGCTTCTCCACCCGCTCCATAAATAAGTCCGGTATAGAGACCCCTGTGAAGAGGTCATGGGTCCGCTGTCTTTCGTCCCCATTGTTTAACCGGGTATCCAGAAATGGAAAGATATCTTTGTGCCATACGTCTAAATATACGGCAATCGCACCCTGGCGCTGCCCTAATTGATCGACGGAAACAGCCGTATTATTCAGTTGTTTCATCCAAGGTATGACCCCGGAGCTCACTCCTTTAAAGCCCTTTATATTACTCCCTCTGCTACGGACCTTCCCTAAATAAATCCCAAGTCCCCCTCCATTCTTACTAAGAGTGGAAACGTCAGTATTACTGTCATAAATGCTTCTTAAATCATCTTCCACTGTATCAATGAAACAGCTGGATAACTGGCCATGGCTTTTTCCTGCATTTGCAAATGTTGGGGTTGCCACGGTCATATACAAATTGGATAGTGCCCAGTAGGCTTCTTCAATCAAAGAGATTCTTTTTTCTTTTTCCTCATTCATGCATAATGTCATACTGATGACCATAAATCGCTCTTGAGGAAGCTCCAGCACTTTTCCATTATGGGACTTTGTCAAATACCTCTCGGCCAGTGTAACGATCCCTATGTAAGTAAAGAGTTGATCCCTGTTGAAATCCAGTATGGAACCTAAGTAATCAACTTCTTCCTTGCTATATGAATCCAATAGTGACGGGGAATAAAGGTGAGCTTCAGTTAAATCTTTGACCACCTGATAAAATGAGCTTGTTAGATTCTCTTCTGATTTCCCCCTCGAAAAAGAAATGCCCTCATATAAATCCTTGATGTACAAGGATGCTGCCACATAAGTCCACTCAGGTTCGAGCGCGGTGATACGTTCGATCGCTGTCAGGATCATGAAATGATGAAGCTGTTCTTTGGTCCATTCCTCCTGCTGGTTTGCATACTTGGTGATTTTCTTATCGAATTCTGTGAAATCCAGGTTGGGAAACTGTTTGCTAAGGCTGTGGAGAATCCCTTCCACTTCTTTTTGTTTGACCATTGTGAATGTCATGATTCTTTCCTCCCGTTTCTTAATGTGGGAAGGAGTCAAAAAAAGCCCATCCTTCAAGAAGGACGGGCTTTAAACAATACGGAGATATGAATAGACCTAACGCCTATTGTAATCCTCGCTTTATCCTCCCAATTCCCGAAGAAGATAACACGTGTTAAATAAGGCAGGTCTCCTGACTTGCGCTTCACTCTACTCTAAGGCCTTCCCATCGATACGACAGTGGCAGTTCCTTATTTCGTCAGCACATACAGTTGCGGGGACAGCTCCGGATTCTCACCGGATTCCCTTTTAAGTCTCATCAGACACCTTATTTACAGGTTATAATCAATATATAGTTACTAAAATACTATTAGACACCAAATGTTGTGTCCTTAACTATCATATATGATTCAAAATGAATTTACAAGTAAATCTATTCATTTTTATTTTTACAAAAATGGACCATGGAATATGCTTATAATTATTATTTTCCTTGAAAAGGAGAGAAGAAGATGGAATAGTGCCTCCAAACGGACAGTTCTCCGTCCTCATTTACTTATATGTGGGTTGAGGGAAATGGAGTTCATCTCTATAATCCAAATAGAAGGTTGTTTGACAGTATTCTTTGGTCCCCAATATTTTTGATAGGTTGTTTAAATGGAGAAAGACTCGATTTAAACAACCTCTTTTTTTTGAAAGGATGTATGTAATAATCCTTCTGCTTAATCACCATAGTAGAAATGATACCCCCTATATATGTCAGTGTATTAAAGAAGAAACAGCCTTTTACCCGTGTTTCATCCAGATTACAATCAATACTTTTTGACCTAAATGCTTTCTTTTTGCAGGTTTTTCATTTACAATGCCCATTAAGTGATTTTTTTAGAAATCACACCTTAGTTCTGAAAGGAGTCTATTATGAAGAAACTATTAACGACTTTACTAGTAGGATTATTAACAATTGGACTAGCCGCTTGCGGTTCGAATGAGGAGAGCCAAAAAGCTGACGATAAACCAAAAACAGAAGCTTCTGACAAAAAGGCTCAAGAAGAGCAAGCGAAAAAGATGGAAGAAATGCAAAAGAAAATGGATAAACAAAAAGTTGAAAAAGATAAGGTCGTAGCTATCGTCAACGACGAAAAAATCAAAGGTGAAGATTTCAACAATGTGTTGACTCAATCACAGATGCAGTATCAACAAATGGGGCAGGACCCGACAAGTAAAGATGCTGCCAAGAAAATCAAAGATCAAACCATCGATAGCATAGTCGGTCAAACGCTTCTTATGCAACAGGCCGAGGAAAAAGGCTATAAAGCGACGGATGATGAAATCAATAAACAGCTCGAAGAAGTGAAAAAGCAATACAAAGATGAAAAGCAATTCGAAGAAGCAATGAAGAAAGCCGGATTTACCATGGATGAGCTGAAAACTCAAATTGCTGAGAATATCAAGTACACAAACTACGTTGAAAAAGAAATCAAAGTCGACGAAGTGACTGAAGATGAAATGAAGAAGTTTTATGATCAATATGCCAGTCAACAAGGTCAAGATCAAGCCAAGGATGCACCGAAATTTGAAGATGTAAAACCACAGATCAAAACTCAGCTGGAGCAACAGAAAAAACAAGAAAAGCTCGTTCAACATGTTGAGGACTTAAAGAAAAATGCTAAAATTGATGTGAAAATCTAACACAAGTCAGAAAGCCGCCTTCTTATGGCGGCTTTTTTTTGGTCCTATCTTCCACAGGAGGTTTTTCTCCCTGTTCCGGGGGTATGGTATAAGAACCGATCAATTAAAGGAGGATGAGCATCATGACCAAAAGAACAAATCAAAATCCGGAAAATGCCGAGCAGGATCAGGAAAGTATCCTTGATCAGCATGAAAGTGAACAAAATGTCGATCCCATCCCTATCGATGAACTAAAAAAAGACCAACGTGACGAAAAGAAAAAACATGATACCAAAGACGAATAAATAAACCGCCCTGTGGATGATCCACAGGGCGGTTCTATATTATTTAGCCAGCCAATCTGTATGGAAAGTACCTTCTTTGTCTATACGCTGATACGTATGGGCTCCGAAATAGTCCCGTTGTGCCTGCAGCAGATTCGCCGGCAGTGATTCAGAACGATAGCTGTCATAATAAGCTAATGCACTGGCGAGACCCGGTACAGGAATGCCCAGTTTGATGGCTGTTGCCACTACTTCCCTTGCTTCATCCTGATAATTTTCCACAATCTCTTTAAAATATGGATCAAGGAGCAGATTCGTTAAGCTGGGATCACGATCATAGGCATTCTTGATTTCTCCAAGGAAGCCGGCACGAATGATGCAACCGCCCCTGAAGATCATGGAAATTTCACCCGGTTTAAGATCCCAACCGTACTCATCCGACGCCGATTGAAGCTGTGCGAACCCTTGTGCATAAGAACAGATCTTGCTCAAGTACAAGGCTTTGCGGATCATTTCGATGAACTCCTGTTTATTACCTGTAAACTCTTTATTTTTAGGTCCTCTCAGGATCTTGCTCGCCTTCACACGTTCTTCCTTCATGGCTGAAATGAAGCGGGCAAAAACAGATTCAGTGATGATGGATAACGGCACTCCTAATTCAAGGGAACTGATGCTCGTCCATTTTCCTGTCCCTTTTTGACCGGCAGTATCTAAAATGACATCGACAAGGGGCTTGCCTGTTTCTTCATCCACCTTTGTGAAGATATCGGCTGTAATTTCAATCAGATAGCTGTCAAGCTCCCCGGCGTTCCATTCTTTGAAAATTTCATGAAGTTCCGTTGCACTTAACCCCAGCACATTCTTCATTAGATAATATGCTTCACAAATGAGTTGCATATCACTGTATTCTATTCCGTTATGAACCATTTTCACGTAATGGCCGGATCCGTCCGGGCCGATATATGTACTGCATGCATCTCCTTTTACCTTGGCAGCGATGGCTGTCAGGAAAGGTTCGACTAAATCATACGCTTCTTTCTGGCCGCTCGGCATAATCGCAGGGCCGTATAATGCACCCTCTTCTCCACCGGATACTCCTGCACCGATGAAATTGATTCCCTTCTCCTCCAACGCCTTGTTGCGGCGGATGGTATCTTCGAAGTATGCGTTCCCACCGTCGATGAGGATATCCCCTTTATCCAGATGAGGTAGCAATGAATCAATCGCTTTGTCCGTGATATTCCCGGCAGGTACCATGATGAGAATTTTACGCGGTACTTCCAACGATTGAACAAATTCAATTACATCATGTGTTCCAACCATATTTTTTCCTTGATGCTCGTCCAGTACTTCTTTTACCTTTTCATCCGACACATCATATATAGAAACTGAATAGCCCCTGCTTTCAAAGTTTAAGGCGAGGCTCTTTCCCATCACTCCGACGCCGACGACTCCTATTTGTTGTTTTGTCATTACGATCATTCCTTTCAAGTACGAATAAATAGATTACTTCACCGTTATTATTATAATACGAAATAAATTTCCGTGGTGGTTTTTTATGAAATAATATTTTTTTATTTCGTAAAATAGGTTAAAATTATTTTCACAGAAGTCTTACAGGAGGTATTCTACCATCATGGATGAGCAGGCTCAACATTGTTTTCCACGAATCCGGTCCCATTACTCACACTTCAGTGAAAAAGAAAAGATGATTGCTGATTTTATTATTGCTAATCCTGAAAAAATTATCCATTCAACCATCAGTGGGGTGGCAGAAGATCTCGGAATTGCAGATGCCACCGTCTTCCGCTTCTGCAAGCGATTAGGCTTCAAAGGCTACCAGGCGATGAAGATTTCACTTGCTTCTGATCTTGTGGCACCGATAAAAGATATCCACGAGACCATCCAAGAAGAGGATTCTGAAGGGGTCATCGCCCAAAAGGTGTTCAGGTCCAATATGAGGAGCCTTGAAGACTCATTGCGCATCATGAAAGAAGACACGTTCCGGCAAGCCGTTCAAGCGATGCTAGATGCTAGGAGGATCGAATTCTATGGAACAGGCGGTTCAGGATTCATTGCCATGGATGCCCATCATAAGTTTCTCAGAACGGGGATGACCACTAACGCCTATAGTGACTCCCACATGCAGCTGATATCCGCTTCTCAACTGACGGAAGAAGATGTGATTGTGTTTATTTCCCATTCAGGGGCCAATAAGGATCTATTGGAAGTGCTGGAGGTGGCGAAGAAAAATCATGTCACCACAATCGGCATCACTCATTTCGCTAAATCTCCTTTGAGCAGCAGGATCGATATTCCATTATTCACCGTCTCACAGGAAACTGAATACCGCGGGGAAGCCCTTGCGTCAAGAATCAGTCAGCTGAGCATTGTGGATGCCCTCTATGTGAACATCATGAAGAAACGGAAAGATCTATCCAAAACCTCCCTGCAGAAAATTCGCGATGCCATCTCCATTAAAAAAGTATAATAATGAGAGGGACGGACCTGCATAGGTCCGTCCCTCTCATTATTATACATCAAGTCTTTCAATGATTGTGGCATTGGCCATGCCGTGTCCTTCACACATTGTTTGCAGGCCGTATCTTCCTCCCGTGCGTTCAAGCTCATGCATCATGCTCACCATGATCCTTGCTCCACTGGCCCCTAACGGATGCCCGAGGGCGATTGCCCCTCCATTCGGGTTTAACTTGGAAGCATCCGCATCTATCTCCTTCAACCATGCAAGTGCCACCGGAGCAAACGCTTCATTCACTTCAAAAATGTCAATATCCGCGACAGTCAGCCCCGCTTTTTGCAGGGCTTTCCTGGTTGCAGGGATGGGGCCCGTTAACATCAGGGTCGGATCAGACCCCACCACCACACGGGTATGAACCTTGAAACGTGCTTTCAAACCCAATTCTTCGGCTTTTTCTTTCGACATAAGAAGCAGGGCTGCAGCACCATCACTGATTTGACTGGCATTCCCCGCATGAATGACGCCGTCATCTTTGAATGCCGGTTTTAATTTCCTCAGTATTTCGATTGACGTTTCTTTTCTTGGTCCTTCATCTTTCGTGAAGAAGAACGGATTTCCGTCTTCACCTTGTACTTTCACACCATAAATTTCACGATCGAAGCGTCCTTCTTCCTGGGCTCTTAAAGCTTTTTGATGACTATGATAAGAGAACCGGTCTAATTCTTCACGGGTAAAACCATATTTTTCTGCAATTCGCTCTGCTGATAACCCCTGATGAATGATTTCATGCTTTCCCCTTAACTTTTCACTGAAACCTGCCCCTTGATAATTAGATCCAATCGGCGTTCTTGTCATGTTCTCTATCCCACCTGCAATAACGACATCCATATCCCCGGAAAGGATGGCTTGTGAAGCAAAGTGAACGGCCTGTTGACTCGAACCACACTGACGGTCAATGGTTGTGCCGGGCACTTCAATCGGAAAACCCGCTATAAGCGCAGACACCCTGGCAATATCCCCCGCCTGTTCTCCAGACTGAGTAACACACCCAAGAATGACATCATCGATGCAATCCGGATCCACCCCCGACTTCTCTACCAATCCTTTAAGTATCTCACCTGCCAAATCGTCAGGTCTCATCCCCATTAACGATCCTTTTCTCCTTCCAACCGCAGAACGGATCCCTTCAACAATGACAACTTCTCTCATCCCACTCTCCCTTTCTATAACCCCAGATTCTTCGCAATGATCACTTTCATGATTTCATTCGTGCCGGCATAAATGCTTGCAACCGGTATATCCCGATATCGCCTTGCAATCGGATATTCTTCCATATAGCCATATCCACCGTGAAGCTGCATGCAATCTGCCGCAATTTGACGAGCCATTTCTGTCAGCCTATACTTGGCCATGGATACCTTTGTCACCACGTCCATTCCATGCATATGCTCGGCTATCAACCCATCCAAAAAAGCTCTTCCCATTTCAATATCAGTCGCCATTTCTGCCATCTTGAATTGGGTATTCTGAAATTGGCTGACAGGTCTTCCAAAGGCTTGACGGCTCTTCACGTATTCCATCGTAAGGGAAAACATTTCTTCTGAAGCTGTTTGGGCTACAATCGCCACGATGAGCCGTTCCTGCTGCAGCTTATTCATCAAATATCGAAAGCCGTTGCCTTCCTCTCCAATCAGATTCTCTTTCGGTACCTTACAATCTTCAAATATGAGTTCGGCAGTATCCTGACAGTGTAATCCGATTTTATCCAGCTTGCGTCCCCTGGAAAACCCTGGAGTATCCCTTTCAATCGCCAACAGGCTGACACCTTTATGGGGCGGTTTACTGCGAGGATCCGTTTTAACAGCCACAATCACTAAATCACCATGTATACCATTGGTTATAAAGGTCTTTTGCCCGTTCACGATATAATGCTCTCCATCTGGGAGGGCTGTTGTTTTGATGGCGGCTAAATCAGAACCCGCACCCGGCTCTGTCATGGCAATGGCTGTGATCATCTTTCCCCTCGCACATAAAGGAAGCCACTTCTTTTTCTGTTGTATTGTCCCGTACTCTGAAATATAGGGAACGACGATATCATTATGAAGACCTATTCCGATCAATCCGGATCCAACTCTTTCCAATTCCTCATTAATGATGACCGAAAAGGCCCAATCGACCCCGCTTCCCCCATATTCCTCTTCAATATCCGGGCAAAGAAACCCCTGTTTCCCCATCTTTTCCCAAAATGATCTGGGAACCATCCGGTTATGCTCCCACTCCTCATAATAAGGATAAGCTTCCTTTTGCAGAAATTTCCTCAGAGCCTGACGAAATATACTGTGTTCTTCAGTTAAATAAGGATGTTTCATACGTCTCTCCCTCACTTCATATAGGTGGATAAAGGATAGCGCTTACATGTATAATGAATGAATCTACATTCACTCCACTGTCTCCACAGATTATTTAGGCTGCATTCTGATGGCACCGTCCAGTCGGATCGTCTCTCCATTCAACATCGGGTTTTCGAGTATGCTTTTCACCAACTGAGCATATTCAGATGGATAACCAAGTCTTTTAGGGAAAGGAACCATGTTTCCAAGGGAATGTCTTGCCTCTTCTGGAAGGGTATCAAACATTGGGGTGTGAAATAATCCTGGAGCAATCGTCATGACCCTGATGCCGTCCCTTGCAAGTTCCCTTGCAATTGGCAGAGTCATTCCTACAACTCCTCCTTTTGATGCGCTATAAGCAGCCTGACCGATTTGGCCGTCAAATGCGGCTACAGACGCGGTATTCACGATCACACCTTTTTCTCCATGCTCATTCGGTATGTTTTGCATCATCTTTTCTACAGTCATGCGAATGACATTGAACGTACCGATCAAATTCACTTCAATAACTTTGGAAAATTGTTCAAGGGAATGGATGCCTTCTTTCCCCACGACTTTTCCAGGAGGTGCGATTCCTGCACAATTCACAACTGTATTGATTCCCCCAAAATCCTCCAGCACTCTATCAAGGGCTTCTTTGACACTATATTCCTTCGTTACATCTGTTTCAACAAAGCCCATGGAGTCCCCAAACTCTTCTTTTAAAATAGAGCTTCTCTTACCATTGAGGTCAAGGATATACACCTTTCCCCCTTCTTCCATGATTTTTCGTGCCGTGGCTTCCCCCAGTCCGGATGCTCCCCCTGTGATGACGGCCACAGAATCTTTCATCTCCATTCAAATTTCCTCCACTCTGCATACTTATAGTTTTATTTTAGCGTTGGATCCTGGAAAAAGATATAAAGTTTTAAAAATTCCGTCTATTCAACATAAGAGCAGGTCCAGAGACATGAATACGCACAAAAAAAACAGACTCACGAATGAGTCTGTTTTTGAATGTGTAAAGTTAGATTATGCTTTACGTACGTTAGCTGCTTGTGGTCCACGAGCACCTTGTTCAACGTCGAAAGATACTTCTTGACCTTCGTCAAGAGATTTGAAACCTTCACCTTGAATCGCTGAGAAGTGTACGAATACGTCGTCTCCACCTTCTACTTCGATGAATCCGAAACCTTTTTCTGCGTTAAACCATTTTACTTTACCATTTTCCATGTTTGTTGCCTCCTAAAGTGCGTTACACACAATATATTACTATTCTTGCGATATCAGGTGAAAACCAAATCTTGTTCTTCCCTCGTATACCGGACAAAAATAATTCTTCTATAGAATAACAGTAATGAAACAAATAAGCAAGTTCTTGAAGCGGAAGTTTTTAAAGTCAGACCTCTGACATAATTTAACTCCTACTATCGCGGAAGGTTCATTCCACTTTTTAACATGAATGCGTTTCCTTTCTTCGTCCTTCTGGTCCTTTTGGTGGAACGTGATCGTTTTATCAAGTTTATCACTCATGGGACTCTAAAATGGTGGGTAAACTGTGGTATAATGATTAAATATGAAAGGGAGTGCCAAATGAAATCCACAAAAAATCGGTTCAGTAATGGCTCTATGGTTACGATCAAGGAAACAGGAGAAACAGTGACAATATTAAAATGGCAATACGTTAAAAACATGAAGCGATATTCTTATATCGTAAAGGAACATCCAGGCACATTTTATTTTGAAGAAGAATTAGAAGTGAACTAAATACTTTCATATTAATTAATATGATTTTGACAAGGACTCTTACCCGAATTCAGCAGAGTCCTTTTTCAATTCAATCTGTTAACGTCAAAAAAAAGGATGCATCTTATAAGATGCATCCTTTTTTCTATGTATGACCTGTGAGGGATTCGAACCCACGACCCCTTCCCTGTCAAGGAAGTGCTCTCCCACTGAGCTAACAAGTCGCGATGTAAGGTACATATTCTATTATAGTAAATCTTATAGAATTGTCAATGGATTTTTCTAAAGAAATTCACCTTTTCCAGATTTCATGTATAAAGGAACATTCGTTCGCATATAATGTCAATACGTTCAACTGAGAGGGGTTTCCACATGATGAGGATATTAGAGCGATCGTTGATGGATCGATGTCCCATTGAAATTATATACATGACTTCGGAGCTGAAATGCTCGAAAAGGAGAATACTGGTGAAAAGAGTTGAAAAGGATTATATCACAGCTTATTGTTATTTCAGGAAAGCTGTTCGCAACTTCAGGCTTCATGATATCTTAGCTGCATCCCCCATCCTTCTTCATTCTGACCGGACGATATCAAGAGGGGATGACAACAAATAAGAGGCTGTTAGCCCATGAGTGGGGTAACAGCCTCTTATTATGTTATGCCGTTGCTTTTGTTGGTGTTTTATCTTCTCTCTTAATAAAGAATTGCAGCGCAAGCATGATGCCGAATAACACCAGACCGATAATGTCCGACATACCCTCTGGATAAATCAGTAATAATCCGGCTGCTACGCAAAGTAGACGTTCTATGACGAACACTCGTCGGTACCAATACCCGATCATACCTGCCCCGATTGCCATCATTCCCGTTACGGCCGTAAAGACGACCCATAGTAATCTCGGAATGGTTGTATCGATCATTAACAGTTCAGGTGACAGGACGAACATATAAGGGATGATAAAGGCGGCGATGGCCAATTTAGCGGAATTGACCCCTGTCCTTATCGGTTCCCCTCCCGATACCCCGGCTGCTGCGAATGCCGCAAGTGCCACTGGAGGCGTGATATCAGCAATGATCCCGAAGTAAAACACAAATAAGTGAGCCGCTAACTCAGGTGCTCCTAATAATATGATCGCTGGAGCAGCGATGGTGGATGTAATGACATAGTTCGCCGTTGTCGGGGAACCCATACCGAGTACGATCGACGCGATCATCGTGAAGATCAATGTTAGGATCAGCTTGCCTTCTGTTGTATTGGTCAGATCTGCAGCCAGATCCACCAATCCATTTGCCAGTGTCAATCCTAACCCCGTTTTCGTTACAACACCGACGATCATACCGGCGGCAGCTGTCGCCACGGCTACAGACAAGGCAGTTCTGGCGCCGTCAACAAGGGCATCCACAGCATCCTTGAAACCGATCCTTGTATCTTTTCGTATGGCACTGATGACGATAGTGGCAACAATCGACCACAGTGCAGCCCGCATGACACTCATCCCGCTTACCAACAGAATGATGACCGTCAGTATCGGAAGCAGCAGATAAATCTTCTTAAATACTTCTTTACGGTTGGGCATTTCTTCATCTGATAATCCACGAAGACCGATACGCTTCGCTTCAAAGTGAGTCATGATCCAAATCCCGGTAAAATAGAGGACGGCAGGAATCGAGGCAGCTTTCGCAATATCCCAATAGGAAATCCCACCGATAAACTCGACCATAAGGAAAGCGGCAGCTCCCATGATTGGAGGCATCAGCTGACCACCTGTCGACGCAGCAGCCTCTACCCCGCCGGCAAACTCTTTACGGTACCCAAGCTTCTTCATCATAGGAATCGTGAAAGAACCTGAAGTCACGACGTTTGCGACCGAACTCCCACTGATCGTCCCTTGAAGGGCACTGGAGAAAATGGCAACCTTTGCGGGACCTCCGACACGTTTCCCGGCAATGGACACGGCCAAATCATTGAAATATTGTCCGACGCCGGTTTTCACCAGGAACGCTCCGAATAACAGGAACAGGAAGATGAAGGTGGCTGATACATATAGGGGCGTACCAAGGATCCCTTCACTTGTAAAGAACATCGTTTTCACGATATCGTCCCAGTCATATCCTCTGTGGGCAAGGAATCCAGGCATCAATCTGCCATAATACATATACAGGATGAAGGCAGAAGCAATGATGGTAATCGGCAACCCTACTGCACGACGGGTTGCTTCAAGTACAAGGATCATGGCAGCGAAACCGACATAGAAATCAAGGGAGGTCATTAATCCCACCCTGCTGACGATGTCATCCTGCATGATCGGCCAATAAGCACCGATCCCAATCGAGATGACTGAAAGAACAACGTCATACCAGGCGATCTTATCCTTCTTCAGATTCTTCTTCCGGGCAGGGAATAAGAGGAACACTAAAGAAAGTGCGAACCCTAAGTGAATGGATAACAATAATTGCCTAGGGATGAATTGAAAGATGGATGCGACTAATTGAAATAATGAAAATGCCAATAATCCGAAGAATATGATCCATTTAAATATCCCGTGATGGAATTTTCTTGTAGATGATTCGGGATCATATTTCTCTAGTAACTCTTGTTGTTGTTCTGCAGTCAATGATTCAAATTCTTTATCTTTTTCCAACTACAGTCACTCCTTTCCACTGGTCATAAAGTGATTGTTTCATAATTTGAACGCGAACGACGGAGCCTTTATCAAAATAGTCGGCTAAAGGATATTCCTTTTCGTCCATCACAAGGCGGTGATTGGCGACGACCTGTCCGATCCGGATATCAATGAATGGGAACACTTTATCCATATTAGAAATTAAATATTTGCCTTCCTTCGTCACTTCAAAGGTTTCATTGCCCTCTGCATTGGCCGGCATTCCAATGGCAGTATCTTCATAGAGTAATTGGGTTTGTTGAATTTGATTGGCAGATGTTTGATGGTAAAATTCCTCTACTTCTGATAAATGAATAGAGTGTGTATAGCGAACCGAAAATGAATGATCCTCAGGAAGACTGAAAAGGACCGGGTCCCCCGTAGTACTCCTCGGTTCTATCACTAAAAAAGTTTGTAAGGGTATAAAAAGGATGATTCCGACACAAAGAATAAGGAGAATCGCACCTATGAATGAAAATTTCTTCATCAAGAATTCCCCACCATTCCATTTATTGTCCGTTTTCTTGTTTTCTTAAAGGCTTGGAATTAGCTTAAACCAAAACAAAAGAATAGACCATATTAAGCGGCCTATCCCTTCGTCCATCTTCTGGTGTGAAACTATTCCATTGAAATTCCTTTTTCATCAAAGTATTTCTTTGCACCAGGATGTAATTCGATTCCCATACCTTTAAGTCCATCTTCAGCTTTGATCAGCTTCCCTTTGGCGTGGGTGATTTTATCCGTGTTTTCAAAAATGGCTTTTGTTACATCGTAGATGACATCTTCAGAAATGTCGGCGTTCGTCACAAGCATGGCACGAACGGCAACGGTTGTCACAGCTTCATCCACTTTACTGTAAGTTCCAGCCGGGATTTCATCTTCTGAGTAGTAAGGATACTTCTCGATCAATTCGCTGACTTTATCTGACTCAACAGGTACGATTGTGATGTCTTCTGTCGCAGCCAGACCTTCAACCGCTCCAGTAGGAGTACCCGATGTGATGAATGCAGCATCGATCGTGCCATCCTGGATCCCAGTCGTTGAATCATCAAATGATAGATTACGAGCTTCTAAGTCTTCCAGCTTAATACCATGAACCTCAAGGATTTGAGTGGCATTCAGTAAGGTACCAGATCCAGCTTCACCTACAGAAACGACTTTCCCTTTTAGATCTTCCACTGATTTGATACCTGAATCCTTCGTTGTCACGATCTGGATTGTTTCTGGATATAGTGTCGCAATACCTCTTGCGTTCTCTACCTTGTTGTCCTTGAACATTTCTGTACCTTCAGACGCGTAAGATGCAATATCCGTTTGTGTAAAAGCGATTTCAGTTTTGCCGTCTTTCACAGCGGCCATATTCTCAGCAGATGCACCTGAAGTGGATGCTGAAGACTTGATTCCGGTTTCATCTTCGATAATCTTAGCGAATGTTCCGCCCAACGGGTAATATGTACCCCCTGTTCCACCTGTAGCAATTCCAATGAAGTCAACCTCTTTGTTACCTTCACCATCAGATGATGAACCTCCACCTGATCCGCCGCCACATGCAGCAAGAACGACAGATAGAACTAGAAGTAGTGCAGTGCTTAGAAATAAACTGCGTTTTTTCATATTCTAATTCCCCCCTATTAAATTTTATACGTTAACGAAATAATTGTAACACAATCTGTAACAATCTTGTCAAATCAAATACATAAACTTTTAATGTTTTTCATAAAAAACCTTATTATACAGAGCCCTTGCCTACAATCCCCTCTACCCTGAACCTGTTAATGTATAAGAAATGTATAAAGCGGTTGCAGGAAATACAGCCCATTTCACCTGCCGTGTATATTTGTCCACACAAAAAGGACTGAAGATGAATTCACATTCTCCAGTCCACAGCTGTTATATATCAGGTTGTCTATCAGCCGATTAATTCCTCGTCCTCAAACTTCAACTTATCTTCTTCGGAAATATTCTCTTCACGGTCCCTCAAGCTATGGGCAATCCTTGAAGATGCATTTGCAGCGATGCTTGCTACAATATCATCTAAAAAGGTATGGACACCCTTTCCGTTTTTCGTATCCAATTCACGGATGATGCCTATCTTATTTTTGTCAAGATGACCAAAAGTGGTCACGGCTATGCTTCCATATCCAAGGGCAGCCCCCAGTGCGATGGTCTCATCGACTCCAAACAAGCCCTCATCCGTTTCCACGATTGATTGAAGAGGTTCAGAAAGCTTCTTCTCTTCAGCCAGCTGATCCAATTCCACCCCGACAAGGATGGCATGCTGTATCTCCCTTTTTAATAAGACTCTTTTCACACTATCAATACAATCGTCCATCGTAAGCTCATGATTATATGGATACTGCATTTCAAAGACGATCTCGGCTATATCTTCTATGGTCACTCCCCGATCTTTCAATCTTTGGAGTGCAGCTTTGGTAACATCTCTTGAATGAACAGGTTTATTCATGGTTATTCCCCCTTCTAAACAGCCCTGATTCTATAAAAATTATAACACTCTTTTGAATTTTCGTATTGCAATCCGCTTTTGGGAATTCTGAAAGAGATTATGGTACAATCTTTCTGTAAACGTTAACAATGATCCTAGGAGGCTATCGTCATGACAACTGTAAGAGGAACTGTAACCGAATTAAACCTCTTTAGCAAAGAATTAAACGAAGAGATGAAGATGCTGGTTTATTTACCGGCAACCTACTCTCCCCTTTATAAATACACCCTGCTCATTGCACAGGATGGCAAAGATTACTTCCAGCTGGGAAGGATCCCCCGACTCGCGGATGAACTGCTTTCAAAAAAGGAAATCGAAAATATGATCATAGTGGGGGTCCCATACAAGGACGTAGAGGATCGCAGACGGAAATATCATCCCCACGGTGAGGAAAACGATGCGTATATCCGCTTTCTGGCACATGAACTGGTCCCCTATTTAGATGAGCATTATCCGACTTATCATATAGGGATGGGACGTGCCCTTATCGGAGATTCATTGGGTGCAACCGTGTCTTTGATGACTGCATTGAAATACCCGAACACATTTGGCAAGGTTCTCCTTCAATCTCCATTCGTCAACGAAAAAGTCCTTGATGCCGTGGAAGACTTCACACAGCCTCATCTGCTTAGCATTTACCATATAATAGGCAAGCAGGAAACCGAAGTGAAAACGACAGATGGAAAAGTTAAGGACTTCTTGAAACCAAACCGACAGCTTCATGAAACATTCGATCAAAAAGGATTCAGTTCCTTTTACGATGAATTCGACGGGGACCACACATGGAAGCATTGGCAGCCTGATTTAAAACGTGCATTGAAGTTGATGTTTTAGCTTATTAAAAGGCAAGGGGGCCCCCTTGTCTCTCAGATAAGCCGTAAGCTTCAGTAATCATCCCATTGCTCTTTCGTTCGCCCTATATTAAATTTTTGAAAAATTTGCTATACTATACATATGACAATGATAGTTAAATAGAGGAGGATTGAAGAAAATGAATTATGGTATAGTCATTTTCCCATCGAAAAAGCTTCAAGATATCGCGAACTCTTATAGGAAACGCTATGATCCTCATTACGCATTGGTTCCGCCGCATTTGACATTGAAAAATGTCTTTAGTGCAGACGACGATCAAATTAAAGATATCGCAGGAAAGCTTTCCGTGATTTCCAAGAAATACGATCCATTTAATTTAAAGGTGTACAAAGTAAGTTCCTTTCAACCTGTAAACAATGTGATTTATTTCAAAGTCGAGTCAAATCCTGAACTACAAGGGTTGCACGATGACATGCATCATCAGAACTTCATGGGTGACGAACCGGAGTTCGCTTTCGTTCCTCACATCACGATCGCCCAGAAGCTTTCCAATGATGAACATTCGGATATTTTCGGCTCATTGAGCATGCTCGGGATCGATCACGAGGAAACAATCGACCGTTTCCACTTACTTTATCAGTTAGAGAACGGCTCCTGGACCGTATACGAAACGTTCCGATTAGGGAAGGAACAGTAAACCGTGAATGTCGAAGTTGCCAAGTCAGAAGATCAGATCCAAGAGGTATTCCATATACGAAAGAAGGTCTTTGTAGAGGAACAGCACGTTCCCCTGGAAGAAGAAATCGATGAGTATGAAAACGAATCCACCCATTTCGTTCTCTATGCTGAGGACAAAGCGGTCGGGGCTGGGCGGTTTCGCATTCTAGATGGAGTTGGAAAAGTAGAAAGGATCTGTGTCCTTAAATCCATCAGGGGGAAAGGTGCAGGGCGTGAATTAATGCTTGCGATAGAAGAGTATGCGAAGCGGCAGCCATTATCACAATTGAAATTAAATGCCCAAACCTATGCCATTCCTTTTTACGAAGGATTGGGATATCAGGTTACTTCCGATGAATTCCTCGATGCCGGCATCCCTCATAAAACCATGAAAAAAACCATTTGAATAGAGCAGAGCGTCCAGTTTCAGGCCTGGATTCTCTGTTCTTTTTTGTTTATCCCTTCGTATATTCACCATCCATCCCGGCGATAATGGTGAAAGGTATGGAAAAGGGGGGACGTCATATGGAAATCAAGTCCATTGCCATCGAATTGATCGTTGGATATTTTGCACTACTCATTTTGACAAAAATCCTCGGAAAAACACAAATCACGCAAATATCAGCCTTTGATTTCATTTCCGCTTTAATTCTTGGTGAACTCGTGGGAAACTCCCTTTATGACGGGAAAACAACCGTCTTCCAAATTCTCGCCGCCATTTCAATTTGGGGGAGCCTAATCTTCATTACTGAATTCTTCACTCAAAAATCAAGGCGGTTCCGACATATGCTTGAGGGGACCCCTTCATTGATCATCAATAAAGGACATATCAATTATAAAGAACTCAAAAAAAATCATCTGGATTTGAATCAGCTTCAGCATTTACTCCGGGCAAAGGAGGTATTTTCAGTTAGGGAATGTGAATATGCCCTTCTTGAATCAGACGGAACGTTGAGCGTCATCCGTAAGCCGCTATATGATATGGTGCAACGACAGGATCTTCAACTCCCAATCAAGGCTGCCACCCTCCCTCTTTCCTTTATTGTAGATGGTGAAATCGTCTATGATAACTTAACCCTCGCCGGACAAGAGGATACTTGGTTATTGAATGAAATAAAAAAACAAGGCTTCCATTCCTCCAAAGACGTCCTTTACGCAGAATGGGAGGATGGAAAAACCTTGTTGGTACAAGGATACTAACGGGGTTTAATGATCAGTTCATTGTTTTGAATCAAAAAGGACAAAAGTTTCTTCCGTTCAAGACTTGTCAGGTAGGCCGTGACCGATGTTCTGAATAGCAGCCATTGCCCCACATTCGAGACGTTGATACTATGTAGTTCCAAGTATTCCCTCATGATATGATCAAATGTCTTTCCGTTAGGGTTTGTATTTACCACAGCTAAAAGGGAGTTCATTCTTTCTTCATGTAGTTCGATGTTTTCCTTTACTGTTTGAGTGAAGTCTTGTTCAAATCGGCCATGACCAGGAATCGCTCCTTTACAGGATATGTGAAGGAGTTTTTCTAACGATTCCACTGTAAGGTCTGCATCCACAATAAAGGGGATCACATGCTTCTTTAACGTCTCACTTCCGAAATAACTGTCCGCTGCATATAAGATACCATCAACCAGAAGACCCGCCTGACTATGCGAATGCCCCGGTAAATCAATGACATCAAAGGTAAACGGACCAATGGTGTTTTCTCCCGTTACTAGTTCTCCATCCACCTCGACTGCCTGTCCCTCAAGAAATTTATTCCTTAAATCCTTTATAGGAACAGCCCCATTGAACAAATAAATGGGTTCTAATATGGAATTTTCTATGATGGCTTTCTCAAATCTCAGGGCATACAATGAAATATCATACTTAGTCTTAAGGTAGTGGGCACCCCCAAAATGATCGGCGTGGGCATGGGTGATCACACAATAATCGAGGGGAAGCCCCTCTCCCTCCAACATTCTCATTACCTTCTTTACAGCCGAATCATCCAATCCGCTATCGATTAAAAGCCCCTTTCCATCTTTTACACAATATCCAATCGTAACCGCACCGGTAAATGCAAAGCAATGTTCTGTGAATTTCTGTAGTTTCAAGTCAATACCCCCATAGAATCGGTTCACTACACATATTCGTTAAAGTGTTTTCCTTTTCCTGTGAGCTGGGCTAATAATGTGGAGGGAATGGATGATTTACTTAGTTTCTCGTATGGAGCCTTTTCTTGATTGGAATGAGGAACATGATCGCCAGCTCCTTCTGGGTGAGTCTGTGATTTATTTTTCAATGGTTTAATCGGTTGTATGGGGAAAAAATTGAAGTGGTGTTTATCGATCTTGATTTCTCTTTCCTGATACTGTTTATACTGATGGTGAGGAATCGGCGCAATATATCCCATTTTTATGACCTCCTTGGTTATAATTACCCAATTTCAGTTGATTAAAAACGCACTACGCATACTCTCCTGCCTTTTTAAAACTTCATAAAAAAAGAAAGAAGAATTAACATAAAATACGTGGCTTCACGTTTTTTTATGTCCATTCTCCTTGATTTTGATTCCTTCTTTTATTTTTTCCCCTTGTTTAACATGTTGGAGATGGTTCCGAAGTCCAATTGCTTCCCATCGTTCACGATCGATTGGACAATTTTATCTTCCATTTCCTTGTTTACAGGTTTATTGGCAATTTTAGATACACGCTTGATGACGCTTCTAACCGTTGCTTCATCTTTGAAGTTTGCATTTTGTAAAGAGTTCGCAAGCTCTAACACTTCGTTCATGTTAACGCCTGTCTTCTTCTCTAAATTCTTAAAAAAGTTATTATTCATTTCCATCACGCCTCCTTTTAACTATAAGCATCATATGTAAAAAACCAAGGAGCGTGAATTGAAAATGAAATTATATAATTCTTTCTGCCAAAACAAAAAGACAAAATCTCTCCAATGAGGATTCTGCCTTTTGTACCCCTTTCTAACAGAAGCTTGCTCCGACGATAATCAAGAGAATGAAAAGCACAACGATCAATACAAACGTTGAGCCATAACCCCCGCCATATCCACAGCCGCCACCATATCCACAGCCACCGTAACCATATCCATACATATAATATCACCTCTCTTTCACCTTTAATCTCTTATAACATATGTATAAAGAGAGGAGAACGTATGGGCTATTGGATATTTTATTGTGTGTTTGTCCAATTGAACAGGTCGAAGGTCAGGTTGCCTTCAGAATCCAATTGTGCGAGAAAGACGGATTCCACCGTCAGTTTCCTCTTAGACAGCTCACGCATCAACCATGGCAGGGGAAACCCCACCTCAGACAAAGCTTTTTGATCGATTTCCCCATCTGTGATGACGGCTTGAGGCGGGGTGGATTTTTGTGATATGTCAAATACATCTTCTCGGACAAGGGGTTGTTTTTCTTTCTTCAACAAAACACTTAAATCACCATTCGTGTCAAGGGACGCGAATTCCACGTCGGCAACGCGGAATACATCCTTTTTCCGTAATTGTTCAAGCATCTCATCAACGGAATACTTCTCTTTCTTCAACGCCTTTTCATCAATATTTCCATCCTTTATGAATACCGTGGGCTTCCCTTCAGCAAACCTCCTAAAGCGAATGCTCTTCAAGGAAAGGAAAGAAAACAGGAGGGGGAATGCAAACCACAATAAGATACTCATCAGCCCTTCACTCAAGGGAAGGTTCAAATCCATAGAAAGTGTCCCTGCAATGCTTCCCACTGTAATTCCAGTGATGTATTCGAAGAAGGATAATTTCGACAGCTGTTTCTTCCCTAATAATTTGGTGATCACAAAAAGGGAAAGAAGGATAAATATACTTCTTAGAGCCACCTGTAAGTATTCAGGCATATATGTTCACCTCTATCATCCCTTTGGTTTGAACAGGAGCGCACCAATAAAGCCGAAGATAATGGCGGATGAGATCCCAGAACTCGTGACTTCGAACATACCGGTGAGGACTCCCACCAATCCGTGTTCCCCGGCTTCCTGCATCGCCCCGTTTACGAGTGCGTTCCCAAAGCTCGTGATGGGAATGGTGGCTCCCGCTCCGGCAAAATCGATAAGAGGCTCGTATAATCCGAAGCCTGAAAGGATGGCTCCCGATACTACCAGCAGACTTAATGTGTGGGCTGGAGTCAGTTTCGCCACATCAAACAATAATTGACCAATTACACAGATGATGCCACCTATTGTAAAGGCCCAAAAAAACATCGCTAACACTTGGTTTCCTCCTTTCAGAGCTACATAAATTCAATCGACACCGCATGAGCGATACAGGGAATCGACTCGCCTTGTTGAAATGTCAGGGGAGATAACAATGCTCCTGTCGCTATGACTAAAATGCGTTTATACGTTCCTTTTTTCATTTCATTCAGTAAATGGCCGTAAAGTACGGTGGCTGAACATCCCGGCCCACTTGCTCCTGATTGTACCGGCTGCTTTTCACCGTAAATCAGCATCCCGCAATCTTGAAATAGCCCATCAGGGAGTGAGTACCCTTTTTGTTTTAACATTTCAACAGCCGTCTGTCTTCCAATTGTGGCAAGATCCCCTGTAATAATGAGATCATAGTACGAAGGATCCCTTCCCAGATCCTGAAAATGACCAACAATCGTATCAACAGCTGCCGGAGCCATGGCACCACCCATATTAAATGGATCCTTCAATCCCATATCCACCACCTTCCCGATCGTTGCGGATGTCACTCTCGGAGTCGGCATGGTGACAGATGTTCCTTCCCCAATCACTGCATATCCGGCACCCGTAACCGTCCATTGGGCCGTCGGGGGTTTCTGGCCACCATATTCAGTAGGGTAGCGGAATTGTTTCTCAGTAGCCGAGTTGTGACTGGAAGCTCCCGTAACCACATGACGGGCTCCATGATAATTCACTAAAAATGCCGAAAGTGCAAGACCTTCCATTGATGTCGAACACGCCCCGAACAAACCGAAATAAGGAATTCCATTGGTTCTTGCCGCAAAGCTTGAAGGGGTGATTTGATTGATCAGATCACCGGTCAAAAAGAATTGGATATCGCTTTTTTGCAGTGATTGTTTTTCGAGTGCGATCTGAACGGCGTCCTCGATGAGAGTACGGTTGGCTTTCTCGTATGTGTCCTGCCCCATCCATACATCATCGTAAAATTGATCGAAGTCTGCTGTGAGGTTTCCTTTTTTCTCAAAAGGCCCACCAACGACACCGGTTGACAGGATGGCGGGATTGGTAGGAAATACCCACGAACGTGTACCTTGCAGCATCAGATCACCCCCAACTGGATTAAGATGGTCTTGATTAAAGCTACGACAAAGGCTGAGAATACCCCGAATACAATGACTGAGCCTGCCAGTTTAAAGATATTCCCTCCCACACCGAGGACGAGTCCTTCTGTTCTATGTTCAATGGCGGCAGAAATCACGGCGTTCCCGAAGCCTGTAACAGGGACGGCACTTCCTGCCCCCCCAAATTGACCAATGTGATCATACACACCGAAGCCGGTCAGGAGCATTGCGAGAAAGACCATCGTCGCAACCGTAGGGTTCCCTGCAGTCTGCTCAGTGAAGTTGAAATAATAAATGTACATATACGTTACCGCCTGTCCGATCAGACAGATGAAGCCTCCCACAAAGAATGCTTTTATGACATTTTTCAGGAGGGGCCGCTTCGTTTCATATTGCTTTTCTAACTGCTCGTACTTCTTTTGTTCAGGTGTTTTTTGTGTTTTTCCCACGAAACCTTCCTCCTACGTTTTCTCTTTTTGCAGCTTCACGATATCCCGGAATCTGATTTCAGCATCCTTTTTTGAGATTGACCCTTTTTTCAGTCTTTCTTTTAAGCGGATGGTTTCGAGAAAGATTTTATAGTCACTGGACAATATAAAATCTTCCTTAGGATATTTATCTTCCAAATAGCGATCCATTTTCTTTTCGATCCTTTTCATTTTGAATCTATGCAAATGCTTCACTTTGTAAACAACGAGCGTCTCTTTCTTCCCCTGAATGACAGCGACATCGTAAAGCTCCTTCATTTTGGAAATTTCCTTTTTGATGGCATGACCGTAACTGTCTGTCTCTGGATTATCCACTAATTCAATGGGGGGCGGATTGGTTTTCTTCATAAGTGCAATCTTACTATCGCTTCCATCTTCCTTATTCGCACATCCAATCAAAACGCATAATGAAAGCGGAATGATGATTCTTTTTTTATTCATGACAGATCCCTCTTTTGTTTGTACTCCCCTTTATTTTTTTCATAAAGTCGTTTTTTATGAAAAAAAAAGACTGCCCAATTGAGCAGCCTTAGCTTTTTTTCACTTTTGACCCGCAACCGCACCCTTTTTTCTTAGTGGATGAGTTTCCTTGTTTCTGTGTATTTGTAGAGGTTTTCTTCACTTTTTATTTCCTCCTTTATCCTATTTCCCTTTTTATTATATGTGAAGAAACCCGAGCTTGTTTCCACTAATTACCTAAAGCCTCAGTCAGTTTTCCAACTTTGTACACCAGCCTCCAGGATAGCGGCAATTCCTGCAACCGCTAAAAGCGTGATGAGTGGAATGAAGTACAGTGGAAAAAAGCAGTAGCCTCCATACAGGAAGCCTGAGACCCATATTCCCGTACACCAATAACAGGACAATAACTCTCCGATAAACCCTTTCAAACCACCTTTTTTAGGGGAAAGATAAATGGCCTCTTCCCCATTCTCATCCACTTCAACATACTCATCGAAAAATGGAGCTCGTAAGAACTCAGTGATTTTATCGAAGACAATGAGATGGGTCAACCGGAATATAGATAAGCCAAGTGCGATCAGTTCAATAAAAGTAAGTTGCAATGGAAAGACTCCCTTCATTTCACAAATTATACAAGCCCAAATTTACAAAAGAGGGCAGATGTCCGTTACCTAATTGCCTACATGACAATATGTTAGTAATGTAAATGAAATTCAATTTAAGGAGGAACTTCTATATGGGTTGCGGAAGAGATAAAGACAAAAGTTCAAAAGATCGTGGTTGCGTATGTCAAGCCGTCCGTGCTATTAAAGATATTCAAGACGAAGCAAATCAAGAGTGTAACGATTGTAAAAATGATTGTTTCCTTGAGCCACTGGGTTCATTGGTTAGTCCCAGTAATCGGTTGAATACTCGTATCTTCAAATTATATCTAAAAAACGGTGAGACGTTTAAAGCGCATATCAAAGGATGCCCTTGGAAATCCCCATTTTTCCGAGTGAAGGAAGTATTCGACAACTGCTGTGCGACGCTTCAAGTATTAAAACCTGATCACGCTGATGGTTCTGGTTCAAGGTCTGGTTCAAGGTCTGGGTCTGGATCTGACATGGAGACTATGGGTCAGAATACTGAGTGGGTCTTCACCGAAGAATGTATCACAGTCGACCTGGATTGCTTCTGTGCGATTCAATGTATCAAAGATGTACACGTATTCTTGGAATGCGACGAAATAAACTAAGTCAGATGAAATAAGCCAGCCGGGAATCCCGCCTGGCTCTTTTTTTATTGGAGGCCGATCATCTTGATGGATTGCAATTCATTCTTCCTCATTTTTACTTCTTCCCCTTGAAAGCTTTTAACGGTTATTTCATTTCCGGAATCCTCCAGGATGACGCCTTTCACTGCCAACACACCATTTGAAAATTCACAAGGAAAAGGTACTTTGCCGGAAATGCTTGCAGAAATGTAGTCTAGTTTCTCCTCTAAGTTCAATTCACGGAATGGCTTTAATTTCCTGAACGAAGAAGCAGCCGTTTTCCGTTCAGGCAGCTGAGGGACCGGTTGGACACTTGGTTCTTCCTGGGGCTCCCCCTGGTCCAAAAATAACTGCTCATCTACATATTTATCTTCTTGTATCCCTTGGCTTAATGGTGTTTCTGATTCTGATGTCCTTTTACTTTTATTACTCTCTTCCTTTGACTTGGGTTTCTTGACTGAGCGGTAAGTAACTTGCATATTGCCTTTCACTTCTTCTAATCTCGGCTGGTTTATATACAGCAAGGGTTCTCTCCCCGCTTTATTCTCTTTTCTCACTAAGACACCTCCTAATTGATCTCCACTTTTATATGTATGCAGAAAGCGCCCAGGGGTTTCATGTTTAAGGAATATAAAAAAAACGGCTTAGGGAATCTTATCCCACAGCCGTTATTTCTATTATTATCCCAGTACGTGATAGCCTGAATCTACGTGAATGTTCTCTCCTGTAATTCCTCTTGAGTAATCACTGAAAAGGAATACTGCCGTATCTCCGACCTCTTCCTGTGTCGTATTGCGACGAAGTGGAGCACGCTCTTCGATTTCTTTCAGGATGCTGTTGAAATCCCCAACACCTTTGGCTGACAGGGTACGAATCGGACCTGCAGAAATCGCATTCACCCGGATACCATGTTTCCCAAGATCGCTCGCAAGATATTTCACGCTCGCTTCAAGAGAGGCTTTTGCCACTCCCATGACATTATAGTTCTGCATGACTCTTTCTCCACCCAGGTAGGTCATGCTCACGATGCTTCCGCCTTCAGTCATAAGGTCCTTAGCCACTTTTGCCACTGCAGTCAGTGAATAGGAGCTGATATTGTGAGCGAGCAGGAAACCGTCTCTTGTCGTATTCATATAATCTCCGGCAAGCTCTTCTTTATTGGCAAAGGCAATACAGTGAGCCAGTCCATGAATGGTTCCCACTTCTTCTTTGATAGTGGCAAAACATTTTTCGATGTCTTCATCATTCGTCACATCACATGGAAGTACCAGTGAATCTTTTCCGCCTTCCAGGGTTCCGGCTAAATCCCTGACACCTTTTTCAAAACGCTCCCCTGCATATGTAAAGATCAAACGTGCACCTGATTGATGCAGCGAACGGGCGATGCCCCACGCAATACTTCGCTTATTCGCCACTCCCATTACAACATATGTTTTACCTTTTAATGAAAGAGTCATTATTATCCTCCTAATTAATACATGTTATTAGTACCTGCTACTAATTCTACCGCACTCTACTATAAAAGAAAAGAAAATTTCTATGTTATTCTCTTTTTCACATCCTCCATTTGCACAAGATGCCTCTGTTCGTGTTTCCCGAGAAGCTCGAGTACCTGCCAAATCGGCATGTCTCCAAATCGCTGATGGTTCATGGATCGACGGTTCAAGGCCTCTTTCGTGTATTTCTCAAGAAAGTGTGTGGTGAGTGAACGTGATTCATCCAATGCTTTCATCAAATCGTCCATGGTCTGTGGATCCGAGGAGGGCTCGATGGGCGCTATCAATTTTTGGGATGGATTATCAAATACCGATAAATCCACTTCTGAATTGCTTCTCCCCCCTCCACTTTTTGCAGAATCAATGGCCAAAGTCAAAAAGCGCGTTTCCGCTCCCGCCAGATGAAGGGTGATTTGCGCAATGCTCCATTCCCCGGGGGACGGTTTTTGGTTCAATTTCTCATAAGATAGCCCCTTTATACTTTCCTTTACCTTATTTCGGATCTCCACAATCTTGGTTTCCCACATAATCGTTACCTCCTTCTTACCTTATATTATCTATTAGGGATTAAGTCATGATACTCCTTTATAGAATAAAAACTTCCCAAGAAAAATGTTTCTTGGGAAGCAGGTTTCATGTTAGCAGTATTCACAAAATTCGAGTTCTCGTTTGAGTTCATCGACGTATTCTTTTGAGCCTGTGACAATCAGGCGGTCATTCATGTGAAGTTCTGTATCCCCATGGGGAACGATGGAGTCCTTCCCCCTGAAGATACGGACGAAGATGACGTCTCCCGTGAATGGGAATTTCCGGAGTGTCATTCCTTCAAACTGACTGTTCAACATGCGGATTTCGTAAAGGGATGTTTCTTGATTGGTCAAGATGCTCATGACGGATGGAGATTCAATGAGCGCCCTTAATAAAGCTTTCGTAGATAAGAATACAGAATAAACTTCAATATCCTGTTCACGAAGACTTTCATGCAGATCAGGGCTTTCCACCCTTACGATCACACGACCTACTCCATACTCTTTTGCCGTCACTGCCAGTGTTGCATTCACCTCTTCATCCCCAGTTGAAATCACGATGATATCCGATTCAAAGATATCCTTCTCTTCCAGTGTGCCGAGATCATAATCATCGATTTCATGGATATCAAACAGTGAATCAGCGATACTTCGATCTGATTTATCCTGTTTCGTATGATACAGGACCGGTTCGTACAAGGAGGATTGAAGCTCCCTTGAAACGGGCATTGTCAATTGGTTGGCACCCAGGAATGTAATTTTCAGCTTCTTCTCTTTGGCACTTTCCCGCGGGAAAAGCTTCTTAAAGATGATTGGTGTGATGATACATGTAATCACGGCCACCAGAATGAGCGTCCCACTCATTTGAGGGGTGATAATTTCAATTCTCTCTGCGATCTTTGCAGCAGCAATCACCAACGACAGAGTTGACGTAAGGAGAAATGCTGAAGCGATCGTCGTTTTCGTATCATACCAGTACCTCAATAAATATACCGGGATGATCTTCGAAACGAGGAAGGCAAGAACCAATAATGGAATGAGTAAAAGCATCTTCTTGTCACTCAGTAGTGACCCAAGGTCCAGCTCCACACCGATCATCACGAAAAAGATCGGGATTAAAAATCCATATCCAAATGAATCAAGCTTATGAACCATCTCCTGATTTGGTGCAAGTAAAGAAACAAGTACACCGGCAAGGAAAGCTCCCAGAATGTTCTCGGCACCCACGGTCTCTGACACGGCCACCAGTAACATGATCAAGGTAAAGACCGCACGTGTACCGATTTGAACTGTACCGGTCGATAGACTTTTGATGAAAGAGTTATTCTTCAGCCTCTTGGCGAGGAAGTATAGTAGCAGACCTACTCCAAAGAGGATCAGTAGAAGCCACATATTCCCGTGTCCTTCTCCATAAAGAGAAACGAACACAGCAAGTAAAATCATGGTCACCAGGTCGGCGATGACCGCTACGAGCAGAATGATCTGTCCGATTGCACTTTTCGAGATATGTGCCTCTTTCAGCGTTGGTACCACGACACCAAGGGATATCGTGGAAATAATCAGTGTCATCAAGAACGCATTATCAATGAGCCCAAACAGGACAAACAGATAAGACAGCCCCAGAGACACAAAGAAAATACCGATAAAAATGATAATCGCCAATTTCAAGCGGTTTGGTTCTTCTTTACCACTCGGCAAAAGCTCTTTTTTCTTTTTCCCGCCTGAAAAAGCCGTGAAATCAATTTCAAGACCGCTTAAGAACATGAGGAAGATAAACCCCAGGGTAGATAATGTCTCAAGCCACATGTCCTGTTGGACGAGATTAAACCCGCTCTTTCCTATAACCAATCCCATGATGATCTCCGCGATGACGACCGGGATGAAATTCAACTTAAATTTATGCAGCAAAATGGGAGTTAAAAAAGCTACCATGATGACGATCACAAGGGATGCAACAGATGCATGTTGTTCCATTCATATTTCCCCCTATTCTCTCTATATTAGGTAATTCATAAACAATGTCGCTAATCCAAGATATATTAATGTACTGATGATATCATTGATCGTCGTGATAAAAGGACCGGAAGCGACGGCCGGATCCACTTTTAGCTTGTGCATCATGAGGGGCACTAATGTACCTGCGAGTGTGGCAACGAAAAGTGAAATCAATACGGAGACGCCGACAAGGATCCCTAAAAAGAATTCGCCTTTCCACACGTACACAATGATGCTGACCACAATCCCGCAGGTAGTCCCGGTAATCAGCCCTGTTCCCGCTTCACGAAAGACAAGGGACATCTTGTTTTCCTTTTCCAGGTCACCTGTGGCAATCCCCCTCACGGCAACGGCGAGTGCCTGAGTTCCAGTATTTCCTGCCATCCCGGCAATCAATGGAATAAACACGGCAAGGATGGCCACTTTATCCAACGTATCTTCAAACCTTCCGATGAGGCTTGCAGTGAACATTCCGAGGAATAGTAAGGCGATAAGCCACGGGAGACGCTTCTTGGCCGCATTTATAGGACTTCTGTCAATGGAATCCAGATCGGCGATACCAGCAAGTTTAGAGTAATCATCGGACGCCTCTTCTTCCATGACGTCCATGATGTCATCTACCGTAATGATCCCAAGCAGATGATGTTGAAAATCAACAACGGGCAGGGCAAGGAAGTCGTAATCCTTCATCTGCCGTGCGACAGCTTCCTGATCTTCGCTGACACCGACGGCCATGACACGTCCACTCATAATTTCACCGATCATCACATCATCATGACTGATGATCAAATCCCTGAGGGAGATGACCCCTACAAGCTTTTTGTCATCATCCACCACATAGATATAATAAATCGTTTCCGCATTGGGGGCTTCATTTTTCAATATATACATGGCAGACCTGACCGTCTGGTTCTTTGAAATCGCCACGAACTCTGTGGTCATGATACTACCAGCTGTGTATTCTTCATAATGCAGTAACTCTTTGATCTCTTTAGCCGATTCATCATTCATGATTGTCAAATAACTGACAACCTGATCTTTATCCAGCTCATTCAAGACATCCACCGCGTCATCGGCATACATATTAGAAAGCATTTCGGCTGCGTATGTAGGATTCATTTCGGCCAGGATATCCTGATAATCTTCTTCATCTATATCCAGACTTTCAAAAAGATCAGCCATTTCTTCCGGTGAAAGATAATGATAAAGCCGGCTTCGTAAGTCTTCATCTATTTTAGAGAAAAACTTTGCTTGATCATAAGAGTGTAATTGAACAAATTCTGAACGAAACAAATCCAGATTTTCTTCCTGAAGGGCTCTAATGAGAAGGTCTTCATCATACATTTCCTGTTCCTGCTTATCTCTGTCATTCTCCTGTTCTTGAGTTACCTCAGACATCCAATACACCCTCCTTCATAACTTGATTGAATATAGTCGTAATAATACTAGCAAATCTCAATACAATTGTCTCTTATGAAATCATAACCATCTATGTATTCCTTTGCTTAAATATGTCATACTAATGCCAGACGAATCATGAACACAGGAATTGCTGAATCATTAATATGTCATAAAATACGTGAAAAGAAAAGGAAAAAGGCAGGTAAGGAAGTGGGATGATGATGAAAATTGATATTATCGGTGATGTTCATGGCTGTTTTACCGAATTTAGAGAGTTGACGAGGAAGCTTGGGTATGAATGGGACAGCGGTCTTCCAGTTCATCCCCATGGAAGGAAACTCGGTTTCGTAGGAGACCTGACGGATCGGGGACATCACTCCCTTGAGATGATCTCGACAGTATACGGCCTTTTTCAAAAAGATATTGTATATTATGTCCCAGGGAACCATTGCAATAAGCTTTAACGTTATTTCTTAGGGAACAACGTGAAAATCCTTCACGGGCTGGAAACAACCGTGGCAGAACTGAGTGCCCTCACTCAAAAAGAAAGAAATCGCTATCGGGATATGTTCATCGAATTGTATGAACAATCTCCTTTGTACCATATATTGGATAAAGGAAAGCTGATCCTTGCCCATGCAGGCATCAAAGAAGGACTAATCGGAAAACAATCGAATCGGGTCAAAACTTTTGTCCTTTATGGAGACATAACAGGAGAAAAGAACGAAGACGGTACCCCTGTTAGAAAAGACTGGGCACGTGACTATCAGGGCGATGCATGGATCGTATACGGTCACACCCCGGTGAAAGAAGCACGCATCATCAATAAAACGGCAAACATCGATACAGGTGCCGTGTTTGGCGGAATGCTTTCTGCATTTAGATACCCTGAACTGGAAGTAGTGAATGTTGCATCAAGCATGCCTCTTGTGGCGGAGAAGTTTCGAGAAGTTGAATGAGTTTTTTTGCTGTCTAAATAAAAAGAGATCCCCTTCAGTCTAACTGAGAGGGATCTTTTACTGCCTATCAAGCAGCATCCTCATATCACCCGGCAAGGGGCACTCCAAGTTCATCCATTCTTTTATGATCGGGTGGAAAAAGTGCAGTCTTTTACAATGAAGGGCCTGTCTGCCTATCAGATGAACACTTCCCCCATATAAATCATCTCCTGCAAGAGGATGGCCCAAGAAAGAAAGATGAACCCGGATCTGATGGGTCCTGCCTGTTTCCAGCTTCAATTCCAGGTGTGCAAATTCAGGAAACTGCCTTTCCACCCTGTAATGGGTCAGGGCATATTGTCCATCTGACCTCACTTCTCTTTCAATGATGCTGTCGGATTTCCTTCCGATCGGCTCTTCTATCGTCCCGGATCCCTTCATCACCCCTTCTGCAAAGGCTTCATATGTCCGGTGGATTTCCCTTTCCTTCTGCTGAAGGCTGAAGAGGTGATGAACGTGCCGGTGTTTTGCCACAAGTACCAGTCCCGATGTGTCTTTATCCAATCTGGTAACGATGTGTACCGTTGAAGTGAGGTCCATTCCTTTGAAATATCCTAATATGGCGTTCGCAAGACTTCCTGTCGGCTCTTCTTTCGTGGGGATCGTTTTCATTCCCCACGGTTTGTCCAAAACAAGCACATTATCATCTTCGTAAACGATTGAGAGTGGGATCTTTTCTGCCACCAGCGTTTCACTTGCTCTTTCTTCAGGAAATCTCACTTCAAGAAGATCTCCTGCAGTAAGTGGATGCCGGACATTTTCTTCTTTTCCATTGAGGGTGATCCTTCCTCCGTCATACTTGACTGCCGTCAATGTACGCTTTGACAAATGCTGATCAATCAGAAACTCTCTCATCAGCATCCCTTCATAGGTTGAAGGGATGCACCATTTTAGCGTATATCCCTTCAACTCACCATTCCCCTTTATTCATCCGCTACAAATGAATCATGCACCCGTTTCCAGAACGGGAAAGGACGGAAGCGTGCAAAGCGGATTTTCTCATCTGCGACACGATATTGAATGCTTTTCACGTCTTTATGAAGGAGGGAAAGATGATCGATCGTCACCAGGAAATCAGGTCCATTCACAGGCTTCAGCATGCATGTATGATGTGCAGGTAAAATGAGCGACGATCCGATGGTACGGAATACCCGATTATTGATGGAAGCCATTTCAGCGAATTGAATGGCGGGTAAGGACGGGTGAATGATCGCCCCTCCAAGTGCCTTATTATATGCCGTACTGCCTGAAGGAGTGGACAGGCATAATCCGTCGCCCCTGAATCTTTCAAAATGCTGCCCCCGGATTTCCACATCCATCACCAGGGTCCCTTCGACGCTTTTGACCGTTGATTCATTCAATGCAAGATAACGGGTTTCTTTTCCACCGTGTTGATAACGGATAATCGTCTCCAATAGTGGATATTCAATGATCTGATACGGTGTCTTGGCGATGGCAATGACAAGCTTCTCGATTTCTTCCGGCACCCAGTCTGCATAAAAGCCGAGGTGCCCCGTATGTACACCCACAAAGGCCGTCTTATCAAGCCTTGATCTATAGCGGTGAAAAGCATATAGCAGTGTACCGTCCCCACCGACTGAAATGACGATGTCGGGTTGATCATCATCATAGATCAGGTTGAAATCCTGGAGATATGTTCTCATTTTATGCATCAGTGTGTTGGACTTTGAATCACCTTTTGATGTAATAGCGAACTTCATTCATTTACCCCCTCTGTTTAGGTTCAGAGCCACGCTGGTCTTTTTCCTTTTTGTTTGTGAAAATGACCTGGGCTTCCTGGATTTCTTCCCGGATCAAACTCATTTCTTCATCCAGTCTGAAGGCCGCTTCGGCAGCACTTTGCAGACGGTGACGGATCTGTTCAGGAATTTGTCCACTGTACTTATAATTCAACGAATGTTCGATCGTAGCCCAGAAATTCATCGAAAGCGTACGGATTTGAATTTCTACCAGGATGTTCTTTTCTCCGTGAATCGTTTGTACCGGATAGTCGATGACCACATGATAAGAACGATATCCACTTTGTTTCTTATGGGTCACATAGTCTCTTTCTTCAATAATTGTAAAATCTTTGCGCCCCCGGAGCTTTTCCACCACCACATGAATATCCTCTACAAATTGACACATCATTCTCAATCCTGCGATGTCCTGCAATTCTGTTCCAATGTTGGATAGCTCTATTCCTTTTTGATTTGCTTTATCAAGGATACTCGCAATCGGTTTCACTCTGCCTGTCACGAATTCAATGGGGGAATGGGTGTTATGAAGTTCATATTCTCCCCTCATCCCCTTAAGCTTAATCTTCAATTCATCAACCGCTTGCTTGTAGGGAGCCAAAAATTGTTCCCAGTGATTCATTCCCCTCACCTCTAAACGCCTACTTTTCAAGAAATACGTTCTCTACCTTTTTAACCATTTCGTCACCGTAGTTCCCGTTTCCTTCTATATTATCTATAAGATAATCAAGCTCTTCTATGAATTGTGCTAATTCCAGTGAATCTTTTTCACTTTTTGCCACGACTGCCGCTTTTTCTTGAAGGGCTTTTTTTAATTCCGGCCAGATTGACTCTTCCAAATATAAGTATACATATTCCTCTTCATTTTCAGCTAAGTATACGAAAGCATAGCGATCGGAATCTGCAATGATCTGACCTGCCGCCGTTGTACCTTTTAAGAGCTCCGACTGGTCCGTATGTAAGTATAAAGTTCCGTTTTCATATGTTGTGTGATTAAATTGAACAATTTTCCTCATGCTTTTCTTCATCCTTCCATTAAACAATCAGTATCATTTTAACATAAGAAAACCATTTCATCTAAATATTGAAGTTCCCTTTTATTAAAGAGATAATAGAGGAAGTATGCAAGGAAAGGATGCTTGTGATGGCACAGGAAATTGAAATTGAATTTAAGAATCTTGTAACAGAAGAAGAATTCACCCGATTGACTTCACATTTTCATATAAATGAGGAAGATTTCATTTCTCAGGATAATCATTATTTCGATACACCGGATTATCAATTAAAGGAGAAGCAGTCTGCCCTCCGAATCCGGGAGAAAAACGGGACGTATACGTTGACTTTAAAGACCCCGTTAAAAGAAGATCTCCTGGAGACGAATCAACCCTTATCAATAAATCAATCAGAATCACTTATAAAAGAGGGCATATTTCCAAAAGGAGAAGTCAGAGATGTGCTGAAGTCCCTTTCCATTCCTTATGAATCCCTGCAACACTTTGGGACACTTTCAACCAGCAGGGCGGAAATCCCTTATAGGGGTGGACTACTTGTTTTCGACCAAAGCTCTTATCTGCAAAAGGAAGACTATGAGCTCGAATATGAAGTGAAAGAACGTACATCTGGCAAAGCGATTTTTCTGGAATTACTCAAGCATCATCAGATCCCGCTTCGTCAGACAGATAATAAAATCAAACGTTTTTACTTGGAAAAATTAAAGCAGGATCGATCATGACCGATATAGAATAGGAATAAGCGTTTTATTAAAGAGGAGTCAAACGTATGAATGTTCAACAGTTGAAAACGATGATGGAGCTTCAAGCCTTGAACAGTCTCGGGTCCGTATCTTCTATCCAGGATAAAGCCGGTCAATCGAATGATTTGTTTCAACAATTATTAACTAGCGCCCTTCAACCAAGCCTACAAACTATAGATTTGAAACAAACACTTGGAGCCGTCAATGGAGCTCTACTGACCCAATCCGCCAGTTCGGTCCCTATAAGCATCAATCCCCTTTCGGCTCTAAACAAGCCGAACTGGAATGCCCCAGAGGAAATTGATGAAATCATCAGCCGTGCAGCGGATCAATATGCCATTCCAAAAAAATTGATCCAAGCCGTCATTAAACAGGAGTCCAATTTCAATCCGGATGCGGTCAGCCCTGCAGGCGCCACGGGATTGATGCAGCTCATGCCGAGCACCGCACGAGGGCTTGGGGTCAACAACATATTCGATCCCGAAGAGAATGTATTTGCCGGTACAAAATATTTAAAGCAAATGCTCGATAAGTACAATGGTGACATCCACCTTGCACTGGCAGCCTACAATGCAGGTCCCGGAAACGTTGATAAATACAACGGTATCCCACCGTTCAAAGAAACCACCTCCTATGTAAAAAAAGTGACGGATCGTTATTTTGCCTAACGATCCCGCTATCATTCAAAAGCTGGCCGCTCATCTCGAGGCCAGCTTTATTTTAGTTACACAGATGGTCCAATCGACCCTCATTGTCTCTTCAGCCATATTCCCCATTATTTCATGGGATTTGGAATAGAGTGATAAAAGCAGGCTACACTAATTTAGGAATAATCAGTTGATGTAAGGCGATTTGTTTGAGATATGAAAGAATGCTTGCTAGAATAAACATACAATCTAAGTAAAAAGGAGTCATTCTTATGGTCGAGAAACCACAAATGCCTTATAATCTTATCGGCGAAAAGAAACTCTCCATGCTCGTTGAAGCCTTTTATAATAGAGTATCAAATCATCCTGAGTTAGCACCGATCTTTCCGGATGATTTAACCGAGACAGTTCGTAAACAGAAACAATTCCTAACTCAATATTTAGGTGGACCGGCTCTTTATACAGAAGAACACGGACACCCCATGCTGCGTGCAAGGCACCTCCCCTTTCCCATCACAGAATCACGGGCTAAGGCTTGGTTAAGTTGTATGCATGATGCAATGGATGAGGTCAACCTAGAGGGTCCTGTAAGGGATGACTTTTTTCACAGGCTTGTATTAACCGCCCATCATATGGTGAATACTGAAACACCCAAGGGTCCTTCCATTGACTAGAACAAATAGCTGGCATCACCTTAAAGGGTGTGGGCGTGACAAGAAACCTCTGGAAATATATATGTTTGTTGACCCTCTTTGCCCGGAATGCTGGGCGCTTGAACCAATCTTAAAGAAATTGCACATTGAGTATGGACAATACTTCCGGATCCGCTATATTCTAAGCGGGCAGCTCGCCTCACTGAACCTTGCGACGAAACGGAAGCAGGAAGACCTGGCACAGCAATGGGATAAAACAGCGAGTCGCTCCGGCATGTCCTGTGACGGTAGCCTGTGGATTGAGAATCCGATTGATTCACCCTATCTCGCTTCATTCGCCATTAAAGCGGCAGAACTTCAAGGAAAGCACGCGGGAATCCGCTTTTTACGTTTTTTACAAGAACGAGTATTCCTGCAGAAACAAGATATCTCCAATATCGAGGTACTGAAGGAATGCGCACAGGCAGCCAAGCTTGATCTTACAGAATTCATGAACGATATCAATTCTTCTTCCGCATCCAAAGCTTTTCAATGTGATGTCAAGATCACCTCTGAAATGGAAGTGGAGGAAATTCCGACACTTGTCTTCTTCAATGAGAATATTGAAGATGAGGGACTAAAGATTACAGGATTGTATTCCTATGAGGTTTATGTACACATCATTGAAGAAATGCTTGCAACTAAGCCGGAAAAACAGCCGTTGCCTCCACTGGATGTCTTCATGAAGTATTATCGGGTTGTCGCATCGAAGGAAATAGCTGTTGTATACGATCTTTCTGTAGAAGAAGTAGAGAAACAAATGAAGAAATGGACCCTTCAGCAAAAAGTGAAAAAGCTCCCTGCGAAGCACGGAACCTTTTGGAAATATATCAGCCAATAATTATTCTAATATAACTAAATAGCCCTATAAACAAGAAAAGCCGATGTTGTTTCCAACATCGGTTTTTCAATACGAACAAAGGGGATGGGAGAAATTTTTCACGGTCAAACAAAGGGGTATATGTTTGCTTGTGATCAACTTCACACTGATAATATATCACGTATCCACTTGTATTGGCAAGTTGTTTGTATGGTATTTCACAATATTGTCAAAATCGATTCATGTTCTCCATTTTCCCTTCATATACATGGATATAAGACAACGTTCGGAGGGAATGACTATGCTCGCAAAAATGAAATACGGAATCCTCCTTCTACTGATCATGATCAGTTTCTTCATAAATATCCTTGGCCTTATGCACCTGGTACCGGTTTATATCACATCACCCATCCTCTTTCTCTCACTCCTCCTCTTCTTCCACTCCCTCGGAAACCGTAACCGCTTCAGGGGATTCAAATCGATGAAGTGATGGGGACGGACCTATATGATCAAATAGGCCATAATTAAAACCCCCCTCCTGAAGGGTTCTCTTCAGGAGGGGGGGTTCTTTCTGCAATGTTCTGTCTTATTGCAACTTCTCAAGCAGTTCTTCCATTTCATTCAGCTTTTCTTCAAAGACCTTACAAGCATCTTCCACCGGTTTGGATGTTGTCACATCCACTCCTGCTTTCTTCAATACTTCAATCGGATAATCGGAACTTCCAGCTTTAAGGAAATCGATGTAGCGTTCCACTGCAGGCTCCCCTTCTTCAAGGATCTGTTGACTAAGGGCCGTTGCTGCAGAGAAGCCTGTTGCATATTGATATACATAATAATTATAATAGAAATGTGGAATCCGTGCCCATTCCAGTCCAATCTCTTCATCAATTGAAATTTCTTCCCCAAAATATTTCTTGTTCAGCTCATAATAATGTTTGGTGAGGAACTCTGAAGTCAGGGCCTCTCCTCCCTGAGCTTTCTTATGAATAAGATGCTCGAATTCAGCAAACATCGTCTGACGGAAAACGGTTCCTCTGAATCCTTCTAGATAATGATTCAACAGATACAATCTTTTCTTCTCATCATCGATCGTATTCAACAGATAATCATTTAATAATGCTTCATTGCAAGTGGAAGCGACTTCTGCCACAAAGATTGAATAATGACCGTACGTGTATGGTTGGGAACTGCGCGTATAGTAACTATGGACACTGTGACCGAATTCATGGGCCAGTGTGAATAGATTGTTTACATTATCCTGCCAATTCATCAGGATATAAGGATTAGTACCGTATGCCCCGGATGAGTAGGCACCGCTTCTCTTTCCTTTATTTTCGACCACGTCCACCCAGCGATTCTCAAATCCTTCTTTCAGCACATTCGCATACTCCTCACCCAGCGGCTTTAGTCCATCGAGGATCATGCTCTGTGCTTCGTCATAGCTTATGTCCATTTTGACTTCCTTCACGAGTGGGGTATACAAATCATACATATGAACCTCATCCAGACTCAGCACTTTCTTGCGAAGCTTCACATAACGCTGAAGCAGATGAAGGTTTTTATTTACCGTATCGACAAGGTTATCATACACTTCTTCCGGGATATTGTTATTAGACAATGCCGCATGCCTCGCCGAATCGTAATGTCTGACGTTGGCAACGAAATTATCCTTCTTCACCGCTCCGCTTAAAGTAGAGGCGAATGTGTTTTCAAATTTGCCGTACGTTTCATAGACCTTTTTAAAGGCTTCTTCCCGGACACGGCGATCGCTGCTCTCCAGGAATCGGATAAAACGACCGTGTGTGATATCCACTTCTTCCCCATTTTCATCCTTGATGCTCGGAAACTCGAGGTCAGCGTTATTCAGCATACCGAATGTATTACTTGCAGCACTGAACACTTCAGACGCCTGGGCCAAGAGTGCTTCTTCTTCAGCTGAGAGAACATGTGGACGCTGAAGGTTGATTTCCTCCAAAGCGTGCTTGTACTTCTTCAGTTCTTCCTTCTCTTCAAGGAACCCATTCAGCTTCTCTTCGTCAATCGATAGAACTTCCGGCACCAAATAAGCGAACTTACTCCCTAACTGGGTATAAAGACTTTTGGCACGGTCATCAAGACCCTGATAATAGGAATTGGTCGTATCCTGATCATAGCGCATATGAGAATATGTATACACCTTCCCCATACGTTCCATTATTTCATCCTGGAAGGCAAATGCTTTATAAAGCTGCTCTGCACTATCACCCAGTGTTCCCTTAAATTCGTCTGCTCTCTTGGTCATTCCTTGGATTTCTTTAAATTCTCTCTCCCACGCATCATCACTTTCGAAGATATCTTCCAATCTCCATGTTAACGTTTCATCTACCTCTTTTCTTCCAGGCAGACTTTTAGTTGCTGTATCTTTTGACATATACATCCTCCATTCTGAAATCTACAGAAAATTCCTTATAGTTACATTCTCTCTCATCTACCAATTTCCTGCAACAATACAAACTTAGTTACATCTTTTTTAATATATGCTTCCATTTAGGAAAAAAATCATGCTTATGCTGTTCGAAGGCTGAAAAATGTTCCGGGCAGTGCCAGGACTCAGTGAGTTGATACCTATCTTTTACTTTACTGATTACTTGAACCTCTTCAAGTAATCTTAAATACCCGCCTGCGATTCTCTTTATCACTTCATCGCTATTTAAGAGAGGAAGGGAACGAAGCTCGATATATCCTTTAAAGATTCTCCTATTTAGCGCTTTACATACACTTTCCACTGATAAGAAGCGGTCTTTTTTCAAACAATCTTTCCATACATAATATTGCCACTCTACTTCGTGATTTCTGATATGAATGCCATGGGGAATGACAGGGATGCCAATATACAGGGGCAAATATAAAAACGTATCCCCTTCCCCGTACACTTCCCTTAAGAACACATCTGTTCTCGCCTTGTTATAATGAATTTTATTGTATATCCACTTGGCTCTATAATCGTTCCATTTTGATAAAGAGTAGGGTTGATGAACGGGAGCATCCGGAATCGAAGGAGGAAGTGTGAACTCAGAAACGGGGATGGTGATGGGCGCTGCACTCATAAATGCCGTGCCGGAAACCGGAAGAAGATGGGAATAGAGCTGAAATATGCTTCTATCCGGGAGTAAATGAAGGAGAAAATAATCCAAGTGTGGAGAGTATCGAATAAATGCTTGTTGGAAGGTCGTTAAACTCAGGAGCTTCTTGGACTTAAGGGGCTGGGTCAGGATCCAAAAGGGGGTGATCCCCTGTCGATGATAACCGTATGAGCGTCGCACTATTTCAGAAATCGGTATGGTTGAACACTGAATCTCGATGGCAATCTCTGCCGTATCTGTTTTCACATAAATATCTGCGACTTGCTTAAGCTCTCTAATGTAATGCTCGAGGCTCACCCTTGTATGGAGGGAGCTGACCCTGTCATATAAAAGCTGCTTACTTAAGAGATGCTGCGGAGTCTCACCCTTTACCATCTCGCAATCAGCTTGAGATATATGGGCAAAATGGGGTATGTTGCGGCTACCGATTTTCATGGTCAACAGTGAAGAACAATGGGGACAGATAAATGAGGCACCTTTCCTTCTTAACCCTCTTAATTCCTCCCTGGAATAATGGATTGTGGTAAATACTTGCTGGTTGAATAATGCTGTTAACATAGAACACCTCCTTCTGTTACCATTCGACAAAAATAGTGAAAATCCTGCATAAACAAAGCCCTCAAGCAAACATGCTTGAAGGCTTCACTCTATAATAACGGAGACATCAGCCGGGAAGTGGATTCCAAAATCCTGTATCCCAGATGTCGCTTTTGAAATTCTTCCAGGTGCAATTCTTCCGATTCCTCCAGGTCATGTAAATATTCACTGACAATGGAGGAAGTGCTTTCTGTTTTATACAAAAACGCATTCACTTCAAAATTCAGGTGAAAACTTCTCATATCCATATTCGATGTCCCGATTGAAGCCATTTCTTCATCTACGATCACGATCTTACTATGCATGAACCCTTTTTGATACTCAAATATGCGAGCACCGGCTTCCAGAAGATCTGGGAAATAAGAGCGGGAGGCATGAAATACAATCCGTTTATCCGGTTTATGGGGAACCAGGAGTCTCACGTCCACTCCACTTAAAGCGGCAATCTTCAAAGCTGAGAAAATATCTTCATCCGGAACGAAATAAGGAGATGCCACCCACACACTTTTTTTCGCCGAGGTGATCATCGAAAAGAATATATTCTTCAAAACACTCAATTCATTATCGGGTCCCCCCGCAATCATCTGAACTCCGCCGTCGTTCGCATTTTCAAGAGGGTCCGGACTTAAATATCCAGGTGTGAGGAAGTCATCGTTCGTCATATAATACCAATCCTGCAGGAAGATCAACTGCAGGGTCCGAACCGCTTCTCCCCTTACAAACAGGTGAGTGTCCCTCCAGAAACCGAAGTGTGGATTCTTACCTAAATATTCATCACCAATATTAAGTCCACCGACAAATCCGATACTCCCATCGATGACAATGATTTTACGGTGATTCCGAAAGTTGAATTTATTATTCAACACAGGAATTTTAACAGGTCCAAACGCAACTACTTCTACACCCGCTTCTTTAAGATCATTTATATAGTCCTTTGATAATTGCCAGGCACCGACGGCATCGTAAAGGAAGCGTATTTTGACTCCATCATTGGCCCGTTCAATAAGGATATCCTTAATCTGGTTACCGATTTCGTCATGACGCACAATATAATATTCCATATGGATATGATGCTTTGCGGTCTTCAGCCACGTTAGGATTTCACCGAAGGTTTCGTTACCATTGGTCAACAACTTTGTTTCAGTGGAAAAGGATATGGCACTATTCCCGATTCTTTGTGCTAACTGAAAATGCTTTTCTTGAAACAAGCCAAACATATCTGCGTTTATATCTTTAGGACCCGGCTCGAATTTATTATAGGTTTCCTGATCCAATATGTACTTCTTCTTATACATTTTTTCTTTTCTGTAATTCCGTCCAAATAATAAGTAAAAAATGAAGCCCAAAAACGGGAATGCCCCCAAAACGACGAGCCAAGTCAGGGTTTGGGCAGGATGACGATTTTCAAAGAAAATAAGGAACCCAATGACAACGACAGAGAATGTGAAGACAATACTAAAATACTTCACCATTCCTGAAAGATACTGATCGAAATAAAAAATATAACTTAGTACAAGGACAGCACAAAATAAGAGGACCCTTACTGTATTCTTCATATGTAGTAACACCTTCCACCGGCTTAATGTTTCAAAAATTGAAAACCCTTATACAGAGAGTGGATATAAAAAATACCGATTTCTATATGAAACCGGTATTGATCCTTACGAAAAGTGTTCACTTAACGTCTCAAAGACATGGTCATGAATGACCTCTTTGCCATACTCTTCAAGGCGATGAACGGTCATTCGTGATTCATCGGCATATTCAAGCAGTATACTTAACGTATTATCGATATCTTCTTCTGAAAAGTGTTCTTCAGAAAATTTAACATAAATAAAATATCTATCTTCAAATGCAAGGAGCTTGGTTTCTAAATGTTCCATAGGCTTATCTTTCAATCGATGGGATAGAGAAATCGCATCTTCGAAATCATTGAATTTCAACGTGAAGTCCAAAACTACTTCAGCTTCCCCGTCCTGATCCTGCTTGATTTGGAAATGCTGATCCAATAGTTCCTCTATACGCTCATCGACAGGAAGTTCCTTGAGCTTATCCTCTGGAATAGGAAGCTCGAACCGCTGGCCATCCTTAGAAACCTGAGCTCTTGTAACCAGTACTTCAAGCCCTTTATCTAACGCTTGAACTTGAATCCAAAGCGGTCCTTCAATTCCGAAATCTTCTTCCTGATGAACTTCATCCATCATTTCCCAGAAGAGTTCTTCACTCCGTTCTCGATTATACCAAATTTCTTCACGGTCAAATCCGCGATCTTCTATATCTCCATAAGAAATATAGAACTTGACTGTATTTTCGTTAATGCGTTCGATTTCCAATTAACACCTCTCCCTTCTTGCATGATGTTAGTGAAGGGACTACACCCTCTGAGCAAAATGCTCTATTGCTGGTGAAGATTGAAGATACATTTAGATTAGTTTGTACCTTGTACTTCTATTTTATGATAAAACCTCAGAAAATGGAATTAAACTAACACCCATTTTTTTCTCACAAATCCCTCTAGGTGTTTTTGACATTTTAGCGGATATTTGCAGAAAATTCAAGTGATAAAACTTATTCTAATATAAAAGGGGATGACCCGAAAGGAGACGCAACGTTCCTTGAAGGGTCAGCCCCTTTTACTTATATATTCCCCTACTTATAAAAGAGTACTTTAGTTTACCATTCTTTGAGCTTCAAGAAGCTGGAATGTCCGAACCTTTCTTGGTAGGAAACGTCTGATTTCATCTTCGTTGTAACCAACCTGAAGGCGCTTTTCATCAAGGATGATCGGGCGTCGCAGCAGTCCTGGATTCTTTTGAATCAATTCGAACAACTCTTGAAGTGGTAAAGTTTCCAGGTCTACATTTAGCTTCTGGAATGTTTTAGAACGGGTTGAAATGATTTCATCTGTTCCATCCTCAGTCATGCGAAGGATTTCTTTGATTTCATCAATGCTTAATGGTTCAGAAAAAACGTTGCGTTCGGTATATGGAATCTCATGCTCTTCTAACCAAGCTTTTGCCTTGCGACAAGATGTACAACTAGGTGAAGTGAATAATGTAACCACGAATCATTCACACTCCCTTTAGGAATTTTTATAATATAGAGTATTTTATTTAAACGACGTTAATTAAAATTAGTTTAAATAAGAAATCTCTATTATGTATTATACATGAATTATAGTCCCATGAACATAGTTTTAACTAATTTGTCAAATTTCCTGTACAGAGGTTTAACATAGCTATATATTCTGTTTCTATTATGGGTTTACCCGGTACACTCATAGCTTAAACATGATATTGTATATTTCCATTTTTTCATTTAGAAAACCTTATTGCGAATAGGCAATAAGGTTTTCTTCCGCTTAAATATCTTTTAATACATCCCCATCGCGTTCTTCGTCCTTCTTTAACACTTCGTCAACAGGTTGATAAGATGCACCGTAAAATTTTTGGTCATTGTACGTATGAATGAGCTCATATGTTTTTTTCATGGAATCGAAGATAAGATCTTCGGATTCATGTTGTGGTGCCCAGTATAGGATTTCCATTTCATTTATTTCGTTTGTAGCAAGTGAACGGCGGGCATACCCGATGCTGACAGCGTGTTCGAAACCTTCACGTTTGTAGAATTTCAAGCGCTTCTCAGTGTCAGTGTCATCATAGTCCACTGGCTCGACTTCCAAAATGATGGCTTTCTTCTTTTCTTTTAACTTATCGAGTAATTTATGGCCAAGGCCTTGTCCACGGGCATCCTTTGAGACAAAGAGATAATCGATGAAGATAAAGTCTTCAAGTTCGGCGAACATAAGTACATGGTGCGGCCCTTCATCTTTGTGATAGATGTCGCTTCTTTCTTTTAACAGTGATTCAAGATGTTCTTTTGATTTCATTTCCTCTACAGGGAAATATTGATTTAATTTTTCATACCAGTGCATGGATCTACTCCTTTGATTGAATTTTTAAGTGACATTGACTAACGGGATACCATTATCATTCTCAGAAAAAAATAGGTTTATGTTAGATGTTAGTCTTATCCGTGGGATAATCGTACGGAATCACAGGCGGTACGGCCCATGAAGAGGAAGATGTGGTTGAAAGCGGTTAATCTTACCAATACTTTAATGATAACAATATTTGAACCTTTTTTCAAATGGGAAGCAATACGACGGTCCCGGTTTCTCTTTAAAAGAAAAAAGACTGACCTGCATGCTTTCTGAGGTCAGTCTCTTCTATTAAGGAGTGTAGTCAACGCCTTCAGTATAGGAATTACCTGCATCCCACAGAAGGAATTCATTGATACCTTGATCATTCAACGCTTTGATCTGGGCCTCTACTTCTGCTTTTCCGTACGGTTTAAAGTTTCCGCTACCAAGCCAGGAAGCGGTGAAATCCTGAAGCCACGGTCTTGAGATCGGCTTATTTTTCAGTTCGGCTATTTTTGCTTTCTCCACCTTGGAGTATTCTGTTACAAGTTCGTAAGGCTGTAAATCCGGTTTGGCAATTCCGAAGTAAGGTGTCCAATGACTAGGATAGATCATGGATGAAATGACATCCACATTTTCAGATATCTTCGAGAAATTCTGACCGATACCAGGTGCCTCTGGAAGGGTTGCCGTATAGCCGAAGATGTCAACGGATACTTTCACGCCATAAGGTTCCAGCTTCTTATGGGCATATTCCACAAAATCAGTGACGGCATGTACTCGTTTCTGTACATTATCACTGTCTTCCTTGGCATATTCCCCTCCGTTATAGGTGAGTTCATCATCACGCTTCTCGAATCCTTCAGGGAATCGGACGTAGTCGAACTGTATCTCCTGAAAGCCCATTTTTGCTGCTTCAATGGCGATGCCTACATTATAATCCCATACCTCTTTGAGGAATGGGTTGACGAAGGAATCCCCTCCTCCATTTGACCAAACCTTATCCCCGTCTTTAAATGACATGTCCGGCCGCTGATTCGCAAGAACCGTATCCTTGAATACAACCACACGTGCAATCGGATAGATTTTCTTTTCTTCCAAGGTCTTTAACATCGCTTTGGGATCTTTGATATACGGCTGACCCACCTTGGCATACGGAGAAGACTCTTCCGGTTCATATGTTACATTTCCTACGTCATCTTTAATATCGATGACCATGGCATTGAGATCTGTAGTATCCATTAATTTCGTAAGAGTATCAAAACGGGCCCCGCCAGCTGAATGTGCCGTAACGTATACCCCTCTTACTGCATCCGGATACTCGAAGCTCAGTCCGGAATCATAAACAAATCGTGGCACCGGGCTTTTAATCTCCTTTTTGCTCATCGTAAACGTTCTCTTCTCATGTTTTACCGGACCATCTTCAGCGGCACTTGCTGACTGGAAGGGCAAGACGCACATTGTGACTACACATAAAGATGTCGCTACCTTACTCCATTTCAAAATGAACCTCTCCTCTATTAAGTATGCTATCTAGTAAATTATGTAACTCCTTATACTATTCTAACAAGGAAATTACTTGAAAGAAAAGGGTTAATCCACCTAGTCTGTCGAAATTTCCAAGGAAATGAATATTCTTCAATATATAGTATGAAGCACATCAGGATTTAGACGTTATCAACGGAAAAAGCTCCCCTCATCGAAGGGAGCTTTTATCATCCTCTTAGCTTTTGTATGATGCTTGATATTGCGCAAATTCTTTCTCTGAGCAGTAAACGAAATGTCCAGGGACCACTTCACGCATTTCAAGATTGTCATCCTCTGTATAGTTATGAACAGAAGGATTATACTCTTTTCTTCTGCGGGTGCGCTCATACTCGGGATCCGGTAACGGTATCGCAGATAGAAGTGATTGAGTATAAGGATGAAGCGGATTTTTGTACAGTGCGTCACTTGTGGTCAACTCTACAAGCTTTCCATAATACATAACGCCAATCCGGTCACTGATATACTTTACCATGGATAAATCATGGGCAATGAAAAGATAAGTTAACCCTTTTTCCTTTTGAAGTTCCTGCATCAGATTGACGACCTGTGCCTGAATCGAAACGTCAAGGGCTGAAATCGGCTCATCGGCAATGATGAAGTCAGGATCTACAGCAAGTGCACGTGCAATCCCGATACGCTGACGTTGTCCACCTGAGAACTCATGCGGATAACGACCGGCATGCTCTTTGTTCAGACCCACTGTTTCCAGTAGCTCATGAACCTTCTTCAAACGTTCTTCCTTGGAAGAAGCCAATCCATGAATATCGATACCCTCAGCAATGATATCGGCTACCTTCATGCGGGGATTCAGACTCGCATAAGGATCCTGGAAGATCATTTGCATTTTACGGTTGAATTTCTTTAATTGAGAGCGTGACTTCTTCCCATGGACATCCTCGCCGTTAAAGAGAACCTGACCGTCCGTCGCATCATAAAGACGAATGATCGTTCGGCCTGTCGTTGACTTCCCACAACCGGATTCTCCAACCAGTCCAAGGGTTTCCCCTTTGTAAATATCAAAACTGATATCATCGACTGCTTTAACCATATTCGGTTTTCCCGGGTTGAAGTACTGCTTTAAGTTCTTAATTTCTAGTAATTTTTCTGCCATTATGAACGAACCCCCTCAACAAGTACCGGCTCTCTATAATTAGATGGCATTTGTCTTTGTCTAACTTTCACTGCTTCTGGTGGCTCAACCTGTGGAGCACTCGGATGCATCAACCAGGATTTTACATAGTGAGTGTCTGATACCTGGTAATATGGCGGCTCCTGCTCGAAATCAACCTTCAGTGCATATTCACTTCGGAGAGCGAATGCATCCCCTTTTGGTGGATTCAACAGATCCGGAGGAGTACCAGGTATCGCGACAAGCTCCTGCTCACCTTCCGTGTCGGTTGTCGGCATCGAACCGATCAATCCCCACGTATACGGGTGACGAGGGTCGTAGAATATTTCATCGACGGTTCCCGTTTCTACAATCTGACCACCATACATGACCGCTACACGATCCGCAACGTTCGCCACCACTCCAAGATCATGGGTGATGAAAATGATGGATGTTTCGATTTTATTTTGAAGATCCTTCATCAGCTCTAGGATCTGTGCCTGAATCGTAACGTCCAATGCCGTTGTCGGTTCATCGGCAATAAGGATTTTAGGATTACATGCAAGAGCGATGGCGATCACGACACGCTGACGCTGTCCACCCGAGAACTGATGCGGATATTGCTTAAAGCGGGTTTCAGGGCTCGGAAGACCAACCAGCTTCAGTAGTTCAATAGCTCGCTTCTTCGCATCATTTTTACTCATGTTCTGGTGCTTCACGAGTGGTTCCATGATTTGTTTGCCGATTGTCATCGTTGGATTCAAGGATGTCATCGGATCCTGGAAGATCATCGAAATATCTTTCCCACGTATTTTTTGCATATCCTTTTCAGGTAGCTTCGCTAAATCTTTGCCTTCAAAAAGGATCTCTCCACCCTTGATGAATCCCGGCGGGTTTGGAATCAATCTCATAAGGGCTTTCGTCGTTACGGACTTACCTGAACCCGACTCCCCTACGATCGCTAATGTTTCGCCTTTATCTAAATGGAAATCTACACCGCGTACTGCCTGTACTTCTCCTCCATGCGTATTGAAGGAGACGTGTAAATCTTTCACTTCTAAAATTTTCGACATATTCTTAATCTCCCTTCGATTACTTTCGCATTTTCGGATCTAGTGCATCACGCAAGCCATCAGCCATTAGGTTAAAGCTTAAGATGACTAATGAAATGACAGCTGATGGTACTAACATCATGTGTGGGAATGATTGAATAGATTTATATCCATCATTCACTAATGATCCAAGAGATGCTTTAGGAGGAGCAATACCTAATCCGATAAAACTTAAGAATGCTTCAGTATAAATTGCAGCAGGAACTGTGAACATAGTAGTGATGATTACAGGACCCATTACGTTAGGAAGTAAGTGTTTAAAGATTAATCGGTTGCTAGTTGCCCCCAGTGTTCTAGAAGCCAGAACAAATTCTTGGTTCTTTAACTGCAACACCTGACCACGAACGATACGGGCCATTCCGGTCCAACCTGTTATGACCATAGCCATCGTGATGGAGAATATTCCTGGTTCAAATATCAAGATAAAGAGGATGACAACAATCAGATTTGGAATTCCTACCAAAATTTCGATGATTCGCTGCATAACATCGTCAACTTTTCCACCATAGTATGCAGAAATACCACCATATGAAATTCCTATTAAGAAATCAATAATCGCGGCAAGTATACCGATATAGAGTGAAATACGTGTACCACTCCAAGTTCGGGTCCAAAGATCTCGCCCTAAATCATCTGTACCAAACCAGTAATTTTCCTTGACCTGTCTTGCCTCATACACATCAAAACCATCTGCATCCTTCCCGTCAAATGGTAGCCAACTAACTCCTGAAAGCGCTTCAATTTTTGGTGGCAGTTTTGCATGGCGGATATTTTGATCACTAAATTTGTAGTCATTCATCATTGGCCCGAAAATGGCAAAGAACACGATGATGACAGTGATAATAATCCCGGCAAGTGCACCCTTATTCTTGCGCAAACGAATCCATGAGTCCTGCCAAAAATTCAGGCTTGGACGTGAAATTTTCTCTGCCTCATCTCCACTTGCCTGTTGGGGTTGGAAGAGGTCTGGACTAAGTTGTTCTAGTTTCTTTTTGTTTGCTTCCATTATTTCTTCCCTCCAGCTAAGCGAATACGTGGATCAATGATTCCGTACAGGATGTCTACCAAGAAGATAACACCAATGAATAAAGCACTGAAGAAGAGGGTAATCCCCATAATGACGGTGTAATCATTTGTGTTGATGGATAGTACGAATTGCTCCCCTAATCCCGGTACTGCAAAAATTCTTTCTACAACAAGGGATCCTGTCATAACAGCGACTGTCATTGGACCAAGAATTGTAACAATTGGTATCATGGCATTTCTTACAGCGTGCTTTACAATTGTTCCCGTTTTAGAAATACCTTTGGCAGTTGCAAGTAAAATATAATCAGAGTTTAGTATCTCTAACATTTCTGTTCTCATAAAACGTGCAATAGTAGCTACGACTCCAACTGTAAGAGCTAATGTAGGCAGAATCGTATGCTTATATTCTCCCCATAGAGCCACAGGTAACCACTCAAGCTTAACCCCAACATAGTATTGAAGTAATCCGGCAAAAACGAAGGATGGAATAGAAATACCCAGTACAGCAAGGAAGGTTGAACCATAATCTAACCATGTATTATGTCTAATCGCTGCTATTATTCCAACCAAGAGTCCTAAAAACGTTCCTAATACCATTGCTTGAAATCCTAGAAGTGAGGAAGGACCAATACGATCTCCAAGTATTTGAGTAACTGGACGATTATCATATTGGAAGGACAACCCCAAATCCCCTTTAGCCAGTCCAACCATGTAGTTGATATATTGCTCTGGCAGCGGGTCGTTGAGACCGTATTTATCCAGGATGATTTGTTGTTGTTCCGGAGACAGCCTTTCTGTATTTTGCAGTGGAGATCCAGGCAGGAGCTTCATCAGAAAGAAAGTGGCGGTTGCAATGATAAGCAAAGTGATGATCATATAGACGATACGTTGAATTGTATATCTGACCATTCTTTAGCCCCCCTTTTTTATCTTATTTTTTCTACATTTTTAATTATAGCTATTTTCGACAAATTTTCAATGTATTTTTACTTTTTTGATAATTATCGACATTCAGTGGAAAAGGAGAGCATATGCTTATGCATACACTCTCCTTTTTAAGGTTTGTCGAATGAGTTAAATACTACTCAATTGAAGCCCATTTGTATGATGCATCTGCACCAAATGAGTGACGTAACAGACCTTTAACATATGGACGCTCTAAGAAAGCAGATCCACGTTGGTACATAGGGCTGATCGCTTGATCTTCAAAAAGGATCTTCTCAGCGTCAACCATTGCTTGCCAGCGAGCTTCCTCATCATCCAGAAGTTCACCTTTAGCTTGTTCGATTAACTTGTCATATTCAGCATTTGAGTAACCCATTTGGTTATGAGCACCGTCAGTCACGAACATGTCAACGAAAGTCATCGGATCTGGATAGTCAGGACCCCAACCAGCGAATGAGAAGTCATATTGACCTTTAGACTCTAATTCAAGCTTTTGCTTGAATGGTTGAGCTTTGATCTTAACCGTTAATCCTTCAAGGTTTTGCTCAAGTTGTTCTTTCAGGAATTCACCGATTTTCTTAGAGCTGTCAGAGTCATAGTTTAATAGTTCTAATTCAATAGAATCTTTACCTAACTCTTCTTTTGCCTTAGCCCAGTAATCTGCAGCTTTCTTAGCGTCAAATCCACCAAAATCACCTACAGCTTCACGGTAATCTGTTCCATCAGGACCAGTAACGAAATCTTTTGGTACTAAGTAATATGCAGGAACTGATCCGTTGTTCAGAAGAACATCAACCATTCCTTGCTTGTCGTATGCTGAGTCGATTGCTTTACGTGCATTAACGTTTTTCAATACTTCGTTACCTTCATTTAGGCGTAAGAAGTATACAGAAGTGTCAGCTTTCGTTTTGAAGTTTTCGTCAGACTTATATTTGTCTACGAATTCAGCTGAAAGACCAGCGACATCCGCTTTGTTTGTTTCATAAAGGTTAACTCCGGTAGCCGTATCTTTAACGATGTTAAAGTTAACTTCTTTTAACTTAACAGTGTCAGCATCCCAGTAGTTGTCGTTATGAGATAATTTAAAGCTTTGCTCATGCTTCCACTCAGAAAGAGTGAATGGACCGTTATATACTACAGTGTCAGCTTCAAGACCGTATTTGTCGCCTTGAGACTCAACGAATTTTTGGTTTTGAGGATAGAATGTTGCGAAAGAAAGTAGAGCTTTGAAATATGGTACAGCCGTTTCAAGCTGAACTTCTAACGTTTTGTCATCAGTAGCTTTAACACCTAATTCTTCAACTGGAACTTCACCAGCATTTACTTTAGCAGCGTTTTTGATATCGTACATGATGTACGCATACTCTGCACCAGTATCAGGGTTTAAAGCTTTTTGCCAAGCATAAACGAAGTCGTTAGCCGTAACGGGATCTCCATTAGACCATTTCGCATCACGAATCTTGAACGTATAAGTTTTACCATCTTCACTCACTTGTGGTTCTTCTGCAGCCATACCTAGTTCAGGTGCATCATTTTCACCTAAACGGTAAAGACCTTCAAATACGTTGTTCATTACTTTGAATGATACAGAGTCAGTTGCCAGAGTGGAGTCCATTGATGGGATCTCAGAACTCTCAAGTAAATTAAGTACCTGTTCTTTCTTTTCGTCAGAACCGCCTGCACCTGATCCTTCTTCGTTGCCTTCAGTCTTCTTGTCGCCGCCACATGCAGCCAAGAAAGTACTTAGAGCCAGAAGAAGAACCAGCAAGAATGAAAACTTTTTCTTCATCTTGAAATTGACCTCCTCGTAAATCTCATATTTATTTATCTTCTAATTTTCAGAAGATTTGTTACTTATTATACATGATAGAGAAATTATTGCAATATGAATTTAACAGTTTTTTTGCAAAATTATCAGATTAGTAGGTATATTGTTGTTGAAATACTGCTATATCAACGTTTCATTTAAACATTTTAGAGAGTTTGTCCCATTACAATTGTTACAATCGTAAATTTTTTCTGGTTGAAAGCAGTTTACGATAAGGGTGAACTTTCATCTTTTGACGGTTCCCTTCTATTATAAATATTTAAACATCAGACTAAATATAAATAATAGAATTAATACTTATTTCACCCTCTACCAATATTTGAAATGGGATACCCTTACTGAAAGAATTGTATATATATAAATCAGGATTGAATTATTCTTCTTCCTTCATGTATACTTTGGTTAAAAACATCCTAAGGAGCATTATGAAACGAATGAAATTGTTCAACATACTTACCTTGCTTATTTTCATCATTGCCGTGGTAGTGGCTTCCCTGCAGGAAAAAGATCTGCTTCTTTCTATTATAGACAGCTTGTTTATAATCGGGATTGCCTATATCAGTATCGGCGCCCTCCTTTATATTTTTGGAAAAGGCTTTTTCAACGGGATCGTTTATGCTCTTAAAAGGTTTCGTAACAGCACGAAACAGGGAAAGTATATTTCCCAGTTCGATGACCTGGATGAGATGAATGAAGCTCACGAAGAATATGGAGTGCAACGTTCCTACTCCATTACGAAATCCTTTTTACTGACCGGAGGACTGACACTCGTCCTTTCGATTATCATGACCTACTTTCTGTACACTTGAATTCACCTTTTTTTTTTCATATAATAGCTACATATGAATGAAAGTATAAGCATGGATGAAGAGTAGTACTTTTCAGGATGAATAAAAGAGAGCTTGTGGTTGGTGCGAACAAGTATTCATTTGAAAAGGAATGGACTTCGGAGCTTTATGTGTGAAACGGAGTAGCATATAACGGGATGACCTTACGTTAAAGAGGTTCCATGCACGTCATGGCCTAAGCTGGCTCTAACGGGCACTTAGGGTGGCACCGCGGAAATGATCCCATTCGTCCCTATTTTTCATAGGACGGGTGGGTTTTTATTTTGTGTAAAACTAGGAGGAAATGAAATGAAGACAATATTCAGTGGCATTCAGCCGAGCGGGACGATCACCCTCGGCAATTACATCGGGGCGATGAAGCAATTCACCGAGCTCCAGGAAGAGTACAATTGTTATTTCTGTGTGGTAGATCAGCACGCGATCACGGTGGCACAGGATAAAATGGAGCTGCGTAAAAATATCCGCAGCCTCGCAGCCCTGTATATCGCCTGTGGCATCGATCCGGAGAAATCTACATTATTCATTCAATCGGAAGTTCCTGCACATGCACAGGCAGGATGGATCTTGCAGTGTGTCACCTATATCGGGGAGCTTGAAAGAATGACGCAATTCAAAGATAAATCTCATGGTAAGGAAGCCGTTTCAGCAGGATTATTGACATATCCACCTTTGATGGCGGCTGATATCCTGTTGTATGGAACAGATCTTGTTCCCGTCGGGGAGGATCAGAAGCAGCATTTGGAACTGACACGGAACCTGGCAGAACGGTTCAACAATAAATACAATGATATCTTCACTGTACCCGAAGTAAGAATTCCTAAAGTCGGTGCACGGGTGATGTCCCTTCAGGATCCGTTGAAGAAGATGAGTAAATCCGATACGAATCAGAAAGCGTTCATTACACTCCTTGACGATCCAAAACAGATCGAGAAGAAAATCAAGAGTGCCGTCACCGATTCGGATGGTATCGTGAAATACGATAAAGAAAACAAGCCCGGGGTGTCGAACCTCCTTTCGATCTATTCGATCCTTGAAGGTACTTCTATAGAAGAAATTGAAATGAAATATGAAGGAAAAGGATACGGAGACTTCAAAAGTGACTTAGCACAGGTGGTCATAAGCGCCATCAAGCCAGTACAGGAACGCTACTATGAATTGATCGATTCAGAAGAATTGGATGATATCCTTGATCGCGGTGCAGAAAAGGCAAACTTCGCAGCAAACAAAATGCTGAAGAAGATGGAAAAAGCCATGGGATTGGGACGAAAAGAGAGAAAACGAAAATAATGATGAGGACCAGGGACAGCTTGTACCGTTTCTGGTCTTTTCTTTCGACTTATTTAGTGCCCACATATAAAAAACCTCAAGCCCTTTACGGACTCAAGGTTTACTCCGACGATTAATTTACCTTTGGACGATTCTCCACTTCCCATAGTTTCTCGAAAAATGGTTGTCCCTTTATCAAATTCTCACAAAGAGTGAGATGCTTGTCCGACCAGCCGTACTGGGTTTCCTCATATAGCATCTGCCATATGTCTTCGAAATCCATTTCCTGTATGGTTCGGTAGCGCTCTGGTGCCCATTCCGTGTACCAATAGCGGATTTCCGCCGTGTTGTTTGAACTGTGAAGTTGATCAAGGGCCATGAATAACAGCTGCTTCAATTGTCTTTCCTTCCTCGTCAGGCCACTCATCATATAAGGATTCGGGGAAAGAATGTGATACGCATCTTCCCTTTTACCATCCGGCTCGATGGAATACTGTACCGTTTCATGACTTTCGACCATTTCATACACCAGTTGTTCCTGTCTTGGTATGAGCCTGCTTTTTCTGATGGGGACCGTGTACCCGATCGTATCCACTGCTAATATCCCGGTACCATCTGTCACAATGAAACAATAATCCAATTGGATCCGTTCGTGGTTTTTTCGCAGGTATGCTTTTTGATAAACATGATGGAGCAGTTGTTGAGGTAACTCTGATAGATCGTTCTCGATGTAATGAAACAGTGTCGTGTCTACTTTAATCAGAGGAACCTGATCCAGTAATTCAATAACGTCCTCTTTTCTCCACTCATGAAAATGGCAGACATTGTAGCCATTTTCTTCGCCTTCGAACCAATTTACCCATACATCATGAAGATATAACATGATTGACCCCTCGCTTTGCTTCAATCTTATTTGTCAATCAGTATAGGCTAATCCGTGTAAATTTATTCCTATCATAAGGGGTTTTATGATAGTCTTTATATTTTTCTGCGGGGTATATAGATTGAAAGGGTGATGATGAGGATGCCCAAAAGGAATAAATAGCTTTCAACACGTGTCGAGACGAAGAATATATAGTCTGTAAATGTCATTCCGGTTGTAAGCAAATTCAAATACATAATTAAACTCACTCCTCCTGAAACAGCCAGTCCAAAACCTATAAAGAGCCCAAACAATTGTACCACCATACCTTCCGCCTCTATCCTAGATTTAAGATATTGGAGCCCGTCCATGCTTACTATATTTTATGAAAGGAACAGGAAGATATGACGGCACAGGGCAGCCTATTATTAGAAAAACCCCATTCAATCGGCTAGATTCCCTGAAAATCTATGGCAAAAATACTGATGACGGTTCTCCTATGAGGGAAAGGGTCGAAGAATCCTGCTTCTTTAAAAAGTGTTCCACCAATCGATAGCCCGAGGAGTAGCCGAGCATTTTCGGAAAGGATTTCTGTCCAAGAAGCAGCTGATCATGAAGGGGACTGCTTCGTTTCACTTCCAAATTGGGCTCTATCCATTTCTCGTAATAGCGGGACAATTCTTGTTCGTCGTAGGCTTTTGTCCAGGGAGCTACATACTTTTCCCCACAGTATTCCTTTACAGCATTTTCTGCCAGCCCTTCAAAGATGATGGAGTCAAGGAGCGTGTAGTGGTCCTCCTTTTTGCTTAACCGCTTCATTCGGACACAGTGATGATATTCATGCACAAATAACGCTTCATATTCTTTTGGATCTTCCTGGTCCGTAACGAAAAAGAAGATTTCATCTTTGAAGCACACCCCTGATTTTTTCATGGATGATTGGAACATCCCCCTCTTTTCCTGTACGGGGAATAGATAGATCGGGACGCTCGGTCCATTCCACTTCCGTTTATATTTTTTTTCAAAGAGAGCAAATCGTTCCCAAAGTTTCTTTTCTTTCATTTTTTCGTAAATATCTCCTGCGAGACGCGCAGAACGATACATTCCGTGCTTCGTAAGGTATTGATAAAACGATTGCTGATCGTCCTTTCCATTTTTCGTTTTCTTGAGAAAATCCAAGGGATTATCGATCCACTCTGCCAACCAATCATCTGTAGGTACAACTGCCACCTTCATCCCTCTTTCCATCTTTTTAACATGTATATGTTAAAGAGGAAAGATTCACAACAAAAAGAGCCTGCTACACGTAACAGGCTCTTTTTGTTAACTTTGATATTTTTTAAATACGATGGTGGCATTGTGACCGCCAAATCCTAATGAATTACTCATAGCTACATTCACTTCTTGTTTTCTTGCTTCATTTGCTACGTAGTCGAGATCACAATCAGGGTCCGGCGTTTCAATATTAATGGTAGGAGGAAGAACACTGTCTTTCATCGCGAGTACAGTGAAAATCGCTTCCACTCCTCCTGCTGCCCCAAGAAGGTGGCCCGTCATTGATTTCGTCGAGCTCATGGCCAGTTTATAAGCATGGTCCCCGAACACTTCCTTCACGGCCATCGTTTCGTATTTATCATTATATGGGGTACTTGTTCCGTGGGCATTGATGTAATCCATCTCTTCCGGACGGATTCCGCCATCTTCAAGTGCCATTTTCATTGCTCTTGCTCCGCCTTCTCCAGCCGGTGCCGGGGCAGTGATGTGATAGGCATCTCCGGTACATCCGTATCCGACGATTTCTGCATAAATCGTCGCTCCACGTTTTAAAGCATGCTCCAGTTCTTCCAGAACGACGATTCCCGCTCCTTCTCCCATGACGAACCCGTCACGGTTTGAATCAAAAGGTCTTGAAGCTTTCTCGGGATCTGGATTGGTGGAAAGGGCTGTGTTGGCACAGAATCCAGCAACGGACATTTTCGTGATTGGTGCTTCTGCTCCACCGGAAACCATCACATCCGCATCCCCGCGCTGAATGACCTTAAAGGCGTCACCGATAGAGTTTGTACCTGTTGCACAAGCCGTTACGGTACAAGAGTTGAACCCTTTGGCCCCGAGCATAATGGATACTTGTCCCGCTGCCATATCAGGTATGATCATCGGCACGAAGAACGGGCTTACCCGGCGATACCCACGTTTTTGGAAGGTTTCGTATTGTTGTTCGAATGTTTCCATTCCCCCGATACCCGAACCGATCCATACGCCGACGCGATGTGCATTTTCGTCTGTGATATCAAGTTTTGAATCTTTTACTGCCATTAACGATGCGGCAATCGCATAGTGAGTGAAGCGGTCCATCTTCCTTGCTTCTTTTCTTTCCACCCCGAACTCTTCAATATTGAAGTCTTTCAGTTCTGCCGCTACTTTGGCAGGATACTCATCGGCGTTTAAACGCGTTAAAGGCCCTACCCCCGTCTTTCCGGCCAAAATATTCGACCAGGCCGATTCAACATCATTACCTAAAGGCGTGACGCTTCCTAATCCTGTAACCACTACACGCTTTTTATTCATTCTAATCCATCTCCTTTATCTGAAAGTTGTCGATAAGCTCCGTTACTCAATTATTTACCCCAGCGCATAATGATCGCGCCCCAAGTTAAACCGCCACCGAATCCTACCATGACGACAACATCATTCTCTTTCACTCTTCCCGCTTCAAGATCTTCCACTAAAGAAACCGGGATAGAAGCCGCTGATGTATTCCCATATTTATTTACGGTCTTAGACATTTTTTCCACAGGCAGCTCAAGACGCTGCCTGGCTGCTTCCATAATACGGATATTGGCCTGGTGAGGAATCAGGAAATCTACGTCCTCTTTCCTTAAACCTGCCTTTTCAATCACATTAATACTGGATTCACCCATTTGGCGAACAGCGAACTTAAACACTTCCCGACCGTTCATGATCAATTTTTCATCCTGATACAAATGCTTCGCTCCTGATCCGTCCGATCCTAATTCAAAAGCAAGGATTCCCTTGCCGTCCGGAACGGGTCCAAGGACCGCCGCACCGGCAGCATCCCCAAATAGGACGGCTGTGTTACGATCCTCCCAGTCAGTGATTTTGGATAATTTCTCCACACCGACCACGAGGACATTCTTATATGCACCATTATCGATGAATTGCTTTGCTGTAATCATTCCATACATAAATCCCGCACATGCGGCACTGATATCCATTGCAGCCGCCTTCTTGGCTCCCAATCGCTCTTGAAGGAGGCAGGCAACAGATGGGAATGGATGATCCGGGGTAACGGTGGCAACCATGATCAGGTCGATGTCCTCGGGATTGACCTCCGCATCAGCAATTGCCTTCTTTGCGGCTTCGAAAGCCATATCAGATGTATTTGTTTCATTATTTGCTATTCTTCTTTCTTCAATGCCTGTCCTCGTCCGGATCCATTCATCCGAAGTATCCACCATTTTCTCAAGGTCCGCGTTCGTTAAGATCTTTTCAGGAAGATAACGTCCAATTCCAATAATACCTGTATTCATACTGGCGTTCCCTACTTTCGTTTATGTTTTTTTACTATACTCAATGGTTATTATCAATTATTATGACTTGGTACTAATTTTATCGAAGATTTCTACTTTCTGCAATTATTTTTTACTTATCCCTACTTTCTACACGTTTTTGACGATAAAAAACGGGCCACCGAAAATTCCGATAACCCGTTCTTTTTAAACACTTATTCTCTATGTAAGGCATCCTGCTTGCCTAATTCATAGGCTTCACTCATGACCTGTGTGAACAGTGTCATGAATGGCTGCAGCATTTCAGGAGAGAACTCGACTCCCGCTTGATCGAGCTGTTCCTTCGCTTGAGGAAAATACTTCATGGCAATCTGCATAAACTCCATTGTTTTGTCCTGATTCATTGCTTCGATTCCTTTCCATTCGGCAATTTGCCGGTATCAATATAGTCCTTGATATGTTGCTTCATTTCAGATTGAAAATCTTTCGGAATGAGCGGACTGAATTTGCCCATTGAGATCACACCGTCTTCAAAATCAAATTCCAGGTTGCCTGACTTTAGCTCATCTTGGGCGAACTTATCTGCTACTACTTCATACAACTTATCAGCCTGCTGGACAGTGCTTGTCAAGACCGTTGATTCCCCGAGATCGGATTGATCGGATACGTACCCTATGGCATAGAGTCCTTTTTCCTTAAGCTTTTCGATTACAGCTACATTATAGCCGTCACCTGCAGGATACACAACATCGGTATCCTCATTTAGTAAAGTGTCCAACTCTTTAAGGGCCCTCTCTTGGTCGTCCCAATGATTGGTGTACTCTACGTTAATCTCCGTCTCACTGTTTTGATACTTCGCTCCATCTATAAACCCTTGAACTTCAGGCTGCCACTCGAAAGCCGCAATCACACCGATCTTATTCGTTTTAGAGTGAAAGGCTGCTGTCATTCCTCCGAAAAAGCCCATTGCGTATCCCTTGAATTGTAGGCTTGTCGTGTTTTTCTCCGTGGCATGTCCGTTAAAGCTGACGAAATGCATATCGGGATGTTCCCCTGATAATTCATTGAAGACATCCACATACTCACTTCCGTGTCCAAATACTAAGGTGACATCCTTATCATCAAATTCCTCTACTGCCTGCTTGATTGATGTATCATTTTTCATTCCCTCTTTATAGAACACGTCTGCATGATAATCGGATTGTATTTTTAGTAATCCTTTGTAACCTTTTGTTCCCCATACTCCATCATTCACGGCTTCCGGAACAAGTAAACCAACCTTTTCTATCTCTTCGCTGTCCCCTGCCGAACAACCACTTAGTCCAACCAGGAATACAATCAGGAAAAACGTGTACCATTTCTTATTCATGTGCAGCAACTCCTTTAAAGCCCATGCAGCATCTATAAAAGGTTCATTACATCATCCCTATTTTACCCTCACCTGTATCAACATGAAAAGGAAAAGTTTTCTCATTCCTCCATTTCATGCAAGCGTATCCCTTTTTCTTGTTGATCAATGATACACTTGTGAGACTTGGATGGTCTGACAATCACTTCTTTTCCAACTGGATCGATTTCACAGTGACCAGCTGAAAACGTTTTAGTTGTAATATATGATAGAGCTTCATTCCAGCTCCTGTCTGAGAGTGGCTTCAAGGTAAAGGTGTCTTTTTTTGAAGAAAGATTGACAATCATTTTGGCTGCGTCCTTCACATAAATAGCCCCCGAGGGATCATCTACATAATCCGTTACGTCCCGTCTGCCGGTCAAAATCTGTGCAAACAGGAATTCTTCCGGTTGATGGATGCCATATAACGTTGGAAGGTAGAAGATAGCTCCATCCTCTTCAAAACCTCTATTTCCTTTCCCGTTGGAATAGACTCGAATCACTTGGAAGGGTTGGTCCACTTTTTTGAGCAGTTCATCAACTTCTGATAAATACCCCGCTCTATTCCCTCTTACCTGATCGTAGTAAGGAAGGAACACACTGGACCCTGAGCGTACGCTTTTATCCCATTCCCCATAAGGTACGTACTCCAGGTTTGCATTCCTTCCAATTTCCATCCATTTATCCTTCGTCTCCTTGTGCTCATCGATGGCGGTCACGGTCCATCCTTTTTCCAGAAGGGCATGACAGAGTTCAAATCCCAAAAACTGTTGTGCAGCAAAAACGAATGCATGATGGTTCAAGTCAATCACTCCAATTTATTAGTTATAACTCTTTCTCATGCAGGGAAAAGTAAGATGCGATCTTCCCTCCAAGAGACCCTCGCTTCTCAGGAAGAACAAAGAATAGATCCGTTGAAATTCCTTGTGCTAAACGCTCCGTATATATATCTTTTATGAGAGTGAATTGATTTTTATAACGATTTAGAGTCATTGACTGAACAATATACAGGGGAATAGGGATCTCCTGGAATATTTTGTAGTCCTGTGATTGTTGTGAGATAATTGCCTCACAATCCTCTTCCTTCATCTTCAGCATGAAGGAAAGTTCTTTTATCACTTTTTTATAAAAGAATTTCTGTTCTTTTTCTTGTTCTAAATGGTGATACATTGATACGCAGGGAGAGAGCAGGACGGCACTCCTGATATCATTTGCCAATTTCGGATAAAGATTTTTCAATACTAATGCTCCCATTCCTTCAGCCAAAATGTGGATCTTCCCATTAATGATTTCGTTCCGCTTCACATGCTGATAGAGTCGCCTGGCCAATTGCACGGCTTGATCGCTACCCCAATTCGCTCCATACAGATTACTATAATATACAATGTACCCCTTGGCTGTCAGCTCTTGAATCCACTTATACCGCGCCTCATGCTGCACCCAGAAACTGCTCTTTTCGTCTACATAGTGATGGGAGTCCCCTATAATCATTACAGCGAATCCATTTGGTCGTTCAGGGTAATGGATCATGCACCACTCTTGCTCTAATTGAAACAATCGTTGATACATTTAAATTTCTCCTTTTACATACTGAGTCTCTATAGTTTATGTAAAGAGACTGCATTTGTAAGGGAGATAGCCCATAGGAAACCTTTTATTTATAAATTTTCGGCCCCTATCCTACTACAGATGACAGGGTTTACATTTCACAGATTAGTCATTTATTAATTGGTGAAGCTGTGGTAAACTAATAAAGATTGAAAAGAGTGACAACATATGAGTGAATGTGTTCAATACATAGGAATGAGGTGACTTGGCGTGAGATTTTTTTGGATGTTCTTCTGGGCTTTTGCATTGTCCGAAATGCTGACTTACGTTGTAAGTTCAATGAATGGAAACGAATTTCATTTTCAAACAGGATTAATCCTTTCCGTTTGTTTCACGGTACTGGTATTCCTGATCACGCTTGTTATTCCAAACGAGCCTGTAGAAAACCATTAAGAAAAGCAGCCAAATCCGGCTGCTTTTTTTAATGAATCGCCAGACCATTTTCATCTGCATCAATCGTGATGGTTTGACCCTGTTGGATATTTCCGGCAATGAGCTCCCTTGCAAGCTTGGTCTCGATTTCCCTTTGAAGGTATCTTTTTAAAGGACGTGCCCCATACACGGGATCATAGGCGGATTCCGCTATGAATTCCTTCGCCCCCTCTGTCAGGGTAAGGATGATTTGCTGTTCCTCTACCCGATGCTGAAGGTCCTCGATGAGTTTATCAATGATCCCCTTAATGTTCTGGATGCTCAATGGTTTAAAGAGAATAATGTCATCCACACGGTTAAGGAATTCAGGGCGGAAAGCAGATCGCAGCTGACCCATGACGAGATCTTTCGTTTTAGAGTCAATCTCTTCCTCCCCTTTATTCCGTTCAAGGAGATGAGCAGAACCGATATTGGAGGTCATGATGATCACCGTGTTTTTACAATCACTGGTCCTCCCCTGAGAATCAGTGATCCTGCCATCGTCAAGCATTTGCAGAAGAATATTGAATACTTCGGGATGAGCCTTTTCAATTTCATCCAGTAAGATGACTGAATACGGTTTACGCCTGATCGCTTCCGTCAGCTGACCGCCTTCTTCATAGCCAACATATCCAGGAGGTGCACCGATCAAACGGGATACCGCATGCTTCTCCATGTATTCAGACATATCGATTCGGATCATTTGTTCTTCACTGTCAAATAACGTTTGGGCGAGTGTCTTCGCAAGCTCTGTCTTCCCGACTCCTGTAGGCCCTAAGAAAATGAAAGAACCAATCGGTCTGTTCGGATCCTTTATCCCTGCCCTTGCACGAATGACGGCATCACTGACCAGCTGTACAGCTTCATCCTGGCCGATCACCCGTTCATGAAGAATGTGATCAAGCTTCAACAACTTCTCCCTTTCTCCTTCTACAAGCTTTGTGACCGGGATCCCTGTCCATCTCGCCACAATGTTGGCCACTTCTTCTTCTGTCACTTCTTCACGAAGAAGGCGCCCTTCCTGTTCTTTCATCATTTCCTGCTCTACCGCAGCAAGTTCTTTCTCCATGGCCGGTATCCGTCCGTGCCTGAGCTCAGCGGCTTTATTCAAATCATAATCACTTTCGGCTTCTTCCAACTGGCGCCGGAGTTTCTCCAGTTCTTCCCGCTTCTCCTGTACGACAGAGATACTTTCTTTCTCCTGTTGCCATTTTAATTTCATAGTATTCGCTTTTTCCTTCAGATTGCTTAAATCTTCACGGATACGTCCGAGCCGCTCCAGGCTTGCCGCATCCTTTTCCTTATTCAACGCTGCTTCCTCAATTTCGAGCTGCATCACTTTACGGGTGACTTCATCGAGCTCTGACGGCATCGAATCGATTTCCGTCCGGATCATCGCACATGCTTCATCGATCAGGTCGATGGCTTTATCAGGGAGGAACCGGTCTGATATATAACGATCGGACAGGCTGGACGCAGCTACGATGGCCCGGTCATGAATATTGACCCCATGATGGATCTCGAATCGTTCCTTCAAGCCTCTCAGGATGGAAATCGTATCCTCCACATTCGGTTCCTGTACAAGCACTTGTTGAAAGCGTCTTTCCAGGGCGGGATCCTTCTCAATATACTTTCGGTATTCATTGAGGGTCGTTGCCCCGATGCAGTGAAGCTCCCCTCTGGCAAGCATGGGCTTCAGGATATTCCCCGCATCCATGGCCCCCTCTGTTTTTCCTGCACCGACAATCGTATGGAGTTCATCTATGAAAAGAAGAATGCGTCCTTCACTCTTTTTCACCACTTGGAGTACGGCCTTCAGCCGCTCTTCAAACTCACCCCTGAATTTCGCTCCAGCAACTAAAGAGCTCATATCAAGCTCGAAAATCGTCTTATCCTTCAAGCCTTCAGGAACGTCCTTACGAACAATCCTCTGGGCTAGACCTTCCACGATGGCGGTTTTCCCTACTCCCGGCTCTCCGATCAAGACGGGGTTATTCTTCGTTTTCCGTGAAAGAATGCGAATGACGTGGCGAATTTCACTATCTCTCCCGATGACAGGATCGATTCTCCCTGACCTCACATCCGCCACAAGATCCCTTCCGTATTTCTTCAATGCTTCATATTTCACTTCCGGGTTTTGTGTCGTCACCTTGCTCCCTCCTCTTATTTCTTCAATGATTTCTCTTATGTTCTTTTCCGTTACCGCCTGCTGCATTAAGTACTGCGTAATTGGATGCTGCTTCTGCTTCCACAAGGCAAGTGCAAGATGCTCAATGGACATGTAGTCATCTTCCCATTTACGTTTCATACTCTCACTATCTGCGAAAAGTTGATGGATATCCCTAGAAAGAAACTGTCCATATTGGATCCCTTCCCCGTGGACTGCAGGGATGTCATCTACCTTCCCATCGATCCATTCCGTCAATAACTGAATGGTTATCCCCGCCCGTTCATATATGGTGCGAAGGAAGCTATCTTCCGGCCCGAGCAGGGACTTCCACAAATGAAGGGCACTTATATCTGTATGTAGCTTTTCTGTGGCCAATTGACCAGCCAAAGCCAACCCTTCCTGAATGCTGTGGGTCATGTTATCAAGATTCATTTTCTGCCACCTCACATTTTGACCTTCATTGACCTTTAATGACATTATATCCCTTTCATTAGAAAAAGGAAAAGAAAAAGGAACAAGGATTGCCTTGAATGGGGCACCCTTGTTCCTGGTGGTTAAGGTTTTCTCATATACGACCATAGGCGGTTATGGTTAGAGTTCTCAGGAAACCTGTCCCCTGCTTTCAAACGCAGTTTTTGCGGATTCTTTACCATGCTCCCGGTTTCACCGATTTCTATATACTCACCATTGTTCGGTGCCTTTTCGCCGGCCCTGAATTGTCGTGACTGTCCCATTTTTACCCCTCCTTTTTCGAAGCAATGCTTCTTTCCTATTTTTCTACAAGCATGACCTTTCATGCATGCCAGATGAAGGATAAATCTGATTTTCCCATTAAGGTTTGATTAACTTTCGGAAAAAGGCTTTACAGTCTTTCCTTTAATGGTGTTAAATTAAAAAATGTGGAGAAAAAAAGCTTGGAGGATATACAATGGATTTTTATTTGATTATGAAATACTTATTTTTGGGGATTTTTCAAGGGTTCACGGAACCGATCCCGATTTCATCCAGTGGACACCTGCTGCTCGCTCAGCATTTCCTTGGAATCAAAGACACAACTCTGACCTTTGAAATGCTGGTTAATACGGCATCACTACTCGCTGTTCTCATCATTTACCGGGAAGACATCATTCGTCTCATCGTAAACGGACTCGGTTATTTCAAGGAGAAAACACCCGAAACCAAACGTGATTTTCATTTCATTATATACTTGCTGATCGGGACAATCCCTGCCGGGGTGATCGGTGTACTATTCGGCGATGTCATTGAGGAACATCTTACTTCTGTCATCACGGTAGGCATCACACTCATCGTTACAGGTATCGCCCTTTGGATGATCCGTAACCTGAGAGGAAGAAAAAATGATGGAGACCTAAATGTAAAGGACGCAATCATCATTGGTCTTGCACAGGCAGTTGCCCTCATCCCTGGAATCAGTCGGTCAGGTGCAACGATCGTTGCTGCCATGGCAAGCGGTATGAAGGCAGAGACAGCCCTCCGTTTCTCGTTCCTTCTTTATATTCCCGTCAGTGTGGGCGTCATGGTATTTGGAATAAGCGACTTGATGGGAGATCCGAACCTCGCTTCCATGGCAATTCCATATACAGTTGCCTTTATTGCATCCTTGATCGCTTCTTACTTCTCATTGAAGTGGTTCATGAATATCATGGCAAAAGGGAACTTGAAATATTTCGCTATTTATTGTGTTGCGGTCGGAGCAGCGGTCCTTATTTTCACATAAACCTTCTATCCGTTCGGTTTCTTTGTTAAGCTTGTTAGAATAAGACATTTTGATGAAATGATGTGATCTCATGAGTGAGAATGTTGAAGTGCCTTCCGGGATAAAACAATTATTCATCGAGAAGAAGTCGGTGAGAACCTTAAAAAAGGACGTTTTTTGTTTCAAGAAGGAAAAGCTGCTCACGAGTTATATTTGATCAAAAGCGGTCGGGTTCAAATAAGCAAAGTCATTCCCGATGGACGGGAATTGTCCCTGCGCATCTGTTCAACTGATGATGTCATCGGAGAATTGACTTTATTCAGTAAAGAAGCCTACTACATGCTCAGCGCGAAAATACTTGAGGACACGACGGTTTATGTTTTACCGAAAGAAAGGTTTGAAGAAACCCTTTCCCAAAATGGTGATTTGACAATACAATGGCTGAAATGGATACAAATTCAAAATCAGCAGAATCAGACAAAATTTCGCGACCTCATCCTTCATGGAAAAAAAGGAGCCCTGTATTCTACCCTGATCCGCATGACCAATACCTATGGGAAAGCCGTTAACGCCGGTATCCTGATCGACCTGCCCTTAACCAACCAGAAATTGGCCAATTTTTGTGGATCATCCAGGGAAGTCGTGAACAGATTATTGGGTGACTTGAAGAAAGACGACGTCCTTATGTCGGAAAAAGGATATATTACGATCTTAGATCTTGATTATCTGAAGAATGAAATTGACTGTGAAAATTGCCCGGTCTCCATTTGCAGGATTGATTGATCTAAACCTAAAAACCCCCTGAAGCAGGTATGCTTCAGGGGGTTTTCTCATTTATTTATATTACCTGATTCCCAATGCGATTTTCGCATAGCGGGACATATTGTCTTTGCTCCATGGTGGATTCCAGACGATGTCTACCTCTGTTTCTTTCACTTCGGGAATGTCGCTCAGTGCTGTTTTTACTTGATCCACAATGGTTCCGGCCAGGGGACATCCCATTGAAGTCAGGGTCATGGTGACTGTTGCCTTTCCTTCTTCATCGAGATCCACATCATACACTAAACCTAAATTCACTATGTCTATTCCTAATTCAGGGTCGACAACCTGCTCTAATGCACCCATCAAATTATCTTTTAGATCTTGATCCATGCTAATCACTCCTTTACCCTTATACTTGTCTCTTACCCATTTTCATTACTCATCTTAACAAATATCCACGTATAAAACAAAAGGTTAAGCTGATAGATGCTTCTCGAACCACTCGACAAGCCGTAACACGCCTTCTCTTGTGACTTTATGATCGGCTTTATCATCTTCTATGAAAAGAAGATGATCTTCCCGTTTCTCATAATAGGGCAATATGCTGTCATAGAATTCCCTGGTCAAATGGAAGGGGACGACTTTGTCGCGCTTTCCATGCCAGAACATGAGGGGTCTGCCCCGAAGCTTCTCCGGTTGAAGGCTAAGATCATAATGGGCAAGCTCACTCATCATGCTTTCGATTTCACCCTCGCTAAATGGGAGGTCATAACCCAGCGATTCCACTTGAGCCAGCTGGGCCTGTGCAAATTTCACATATGTAGGGTTCCCCATCAGTGAAACAGCTGAAGAAATCCATTCATATTGAGTCAGGGCACCCAATGTGACGATCCCCCCCATGGATGTACCGGCAACACCGATTCCATGTGGTGCAATCAGCCCTTTTTCTTCAAAGTGCTCTTTCAAGATAGATAGTTCATGAATGGTATTCAACACGATCTTCCAAAAAACTTCTCCTAACTGATACTCCGACTTTCCGGAAGATCGTTCTCCGTGCTCTAAACAATCCGGGAGTATCACTCTGAACCCCTTTTCAGCAAGAAGGTATGCGTAGTGAAGATTATGCTCTTTCGCACTCGTAAAGCCGTGAATAAAGAAGCATGTCGGTAACGGTTTATCCATGTCCTCTTCCCTCACAAGATGAAGGAATGGGATCGTTTGTATGTTTGATTTATCTATAAGAATCATGATGGTTCTCTCCCTCCTGATTGCTTTTCACTTTACTATGATATCCTAGATTTGGTAGTATGTATAATATTTAAATCGAAGGCGTATGTAAACATTTCTTAAAATCTATGTGCAGGCAGTGGACAACTTTTCACGTGAAGCGCTACACTAGAATAGCCTTCATACCAATAAGATTGGGGATTTGTATTCATGAACTCACAAGAAAAACATCTGATTGTTCTGGATCTCGATGGGACATTATTAACCGATGAGAAGAAAATCTCGTCCAAAACACATGACATATTAAAAAAAGCGCGCCATAGAGGGCATGAAGTGATGATTGCAACAGGCAGGCCGTTTCGTGCTAGTGAATTGTATTATCAACAAATGCAGTTGACCACTCCCATTGTCAATTTCAATGGGGCATTCGTGCATCACCCGACGGACCCATCATGGGGAGTCTACCATGAACCGATGGATCTGAAAGTGGCCAAACAAATCATCGATGCATGTGATGATTTCACGTTCCGTAATATCGTCGCTGAAGTGATGGATGATGTCTATCTTCATTATCATGACGAAAAGATCATCGATGTATTCATGATGGGTAATCCATCCATCTCAACAGGTGATATCCGGAATGTATTATCAGATCACCCTACATCCATGCTTATTCACGCTGAAGAAGAGGATGTAGCCGACATTCGCGCCCACCTCGATGATGTTCATGCAGAACTGATCGACCATCGCCGCTGGGCAGCACCTTGGCATATCATTGAGATCGTTAAATCCGGATTGAATAAAGCAGTAGGGATAGAGCGTGTCGCTTCTTCCTTGAACATCCCTCAAGAAAGGATCATCGCATTCGGGGATGAGGATAACGATCTGGAAATGCTCGAATACGCCGGAACAGGTGTGGCCATGGGTAATGCCATCGCTCCACTGAAGGATATTGCCAATGAAGTGACACTTTCGAATGAAGAGGATGGCATCGGGCGTTATCTGCAAAAACGCTTCGACTTATAAATCTGATGGAAGCGGTGGGTAAATCTTCTTACTGTACGTTCCGCCTCCGAGAGCCATACTAGAGAAGAACGCATCCAGCGTTCCAACTTGCACAAGGGGTGGTAAGTGATGGGTAGAAATAAATCGAAACGATTTGTACAACAAGGTAAAATTGCTGTATCAAAACATGACGAACGTATCCCGTATCATCTGACGTATGCAGAAGCAGAAGCTAAGAAGCTTGCTTCACATGGTGACGGTGCAGGGGGTCTGGAATAATGAGCAATCCTCTATTCCAACAGGCACGTAACGCTGTATCTTCAGCTAAACAGGCATGCAGTACGGGAGAAAACGCTCAAATGTCCATTGATAAAGCGAAAAATGCTTTGTCATCTGCTTACGCTAACTCGAATGTCGAAGAGCAGAAGCAGCTTCACGCTCTTCAAGATGAGTTGAACCGCCTATCATAAGCGAAATCAAACAGGGTTGCCCGTAAAAAGGCAACCCTGTTTATTTTATGGAAGAGCGACAAAATATGTGTGAATGATTCTGCCATCCCCCTCATCCCGCTCATATAAATTCAGGAACAGCTTTCCATTTCTCCTTTTCAACTCAGGGAGTATGATGGAAAATCCCGCCCAGGAAGGAGCTTCTTTATTCACTTTCATCAGCGTTTCCGGGAGGAGAACCCGATGTCCATCCTCAACCACATAGTAAAAACTCCCACTCGATACTCGGGCTTGCCCAGTGACCGTAAAGCGCCCCTTGACTTCCCGTACAATAACATCTTTAAAGGACGGGTGTTCCTGAGGTAAAACGCTCTCTGCTCCCGGTTTCAAGGGCGCCCCCAGTAACAGGATGGAGCAGATCAGTACATACACGATGGCTTTCAAGGTGATACCCCTTTCTATCTAGGTTCACCCATAGTATTTGTTAAACACGAGAATCTAATCTTTTCGAAAGAACCCGAATATCCCGGTTGTCTGGACGATATTTGTAAAGGCATTAGGATCCACGTCCTTGATCGTATGTTCAAGCTCGTACAATTCATACCGTGAAATGACGATGATCAACATTTCCTTGTCCTCTCCGGAAAATGCCCCTTTGGCGGGCAACGTCGTGATTCCCCTTATGAGCTTGGAATGGATGGCTTCCCGCAATTCGTTCGATTTCTTCGTGACGATCATCGCAGTCAGCTTCTCATGTCGTGTATGGATGGCATCGATGACACGTGTGGAAGCGTATAATGTCACTAATGTATACAGTGCTTTTTCCCATCCGTACAGGAACCCTGCAGACGTGATGATCACGGCATTCATCAAGAAGAAATAAGATCCGACCGGCTTATCTTTCATTCTTGACAGGATCATGGCGATGATATCCATCCCCCCGGTGGATGCTCCCCATTTCAATGTGATACCGACACCGACAGCGGCTATGACCCCGCCGAATACCGCATTCAAAAGGATGTCCGGTGATAATTTAATGACCGGGAGCACTTCCAGGAAAAAGGAAGTCAGAAACACGGAAATAAAGCTATACACAGTAAAGGAACGGCCGACCTTAAGCCACCCCAGAATGGTTACAGGAATATTAAGGATGAATAATAAAATACCTGTTGAAATATTGAATGGTGCAAACTCCTTCAATAAGCTCGACAGCAGCTGGGCAAGTCCCGTAAAGCCGCTCGCATACACATTTGCCGGAATAAGAAAGAAGTTCATGGCAATGGCCCCTAAAAGGGATCCGACCAGGACCACGACAAATTTCTTCGCCTCTAATTGAACATGATCTCTCGACATACACATACCTCCTACATCTTGATGTTATTTTCTATGTTCCACATTTCATCTTACCTAAACTCCTTCTACTATTCATCTTTTTATCCTAATTCATGTTCAATCGATTGTTATTTTCATTAAAAATCGCTAGACTAAAGCTATAAAGATAAGTCAAAGGATGATGAGGATGACAGTAAAATTATTTGCTGATAGTGCAAGCGATCTTCCTGCTGCCTATTTCAACGAACACAACATAGAGCTTCTTCCACTTAAAGTACATATAGATGGCCAGGACTACGAGGACTTGATCACCATTGAACCGAAAACCGTATTCAATAAAATCAGGGACGGACATATGCCGAAAACGTCCCAAGTCTCACCGGACCTGTTCCTTAAAAAGTTCACACAGCTTGCAGAATCGAATCAAGCGGGCATTTACGTTGCCTTCTCTTCCCAATTATCAGGCACGTATCAAACCGCTGTCATGATCCGGGATCAGGTAAAAGAAGATTACCCTGATCTTGATTTGACCATCATTGATTCGAAATGCGCTTCACTCGGATATGGGTTGGTCGTCATGAAAGCGGCCGAACTCCTGAACAATGGCGGGTCAAAAGAAGAAATCATCGAAGCCTCCCGGTTTAACTCTGAGCATATGGAACATCTCTTCACCGTGGAAGATCTTGAATACCTCGCAAAAGGTGGGCGGGTTTCAAAAGCTTCAGCCTTTTTAGGCGGACTGCTTAACATCAAGCCTCTTCTTCACATGGAAGATGGTAAGCTTGTCCCGCTTGAAAAATTACGCGGAAAAAAGAAACTTCTTAAACGTATTTTAGATATGATGGAAGAACGTGGTGAGAATCTTTCTGACCAGGTGATTGCCATCAGTCACGGCGACGATGAAGAGTTTGCCCTTGAAATGAAGCAGCTCATCGAGGAAAAATTTTCACCGAAGGACGTTTACATCAGTATTATTGGATGTGCCATAGGTTCTCATACAGGTACAGGGACCTTAGCCATATTTTTCTTAAACCAGCACTCATAAACTTCTCTCCCCTTCCCCATACTAATAACGAGATCCAATACGGAAGGGAGAATCATCATGCCACATACATCTGATAATGAAAAAAAGGCGAGGGACAACAATGCCCTGCGCCAGGAAAAGAATAAAATCAAAGAAGTAAACCGGAAAGCCGGTAAAAATCAATACTCCAAAAAAACGGATCATCTGTAAGGGATGGACCGGCCGGAAGTCACCCGTTCTTTCATGAATGGGTGGCTTTTGTTTTTATTTCAAAAAACCTCCACTATTTCAACCAAAGAAGTTGTATGTCCCGTCACAGCTTGTCTATAATGAAAAGAGAAAAAAGTATGGAGGGGTTACATATGGCAAAGGAAAGTTCGTTCGACATAGTATCCAAAGTGGATATGTCAGAAGTGAGCAATGCGATTCAAATTGCGTTAAAAGAGGTTCAAACCCGCTATGACTTCAAAGGGAGCAAAAGTGACATTAAATTAGACGGTGAGGAAATCGTCCTCGTCTCCGATGATGAATTCAAGATGAATCAGTTGAAGGACGTCCTTCTCAGTAAACTGATCAAGCGGAACGTCCCTGTGAAGAACCTTGATTACAGTAAGCTTGAAGGTGCATCAGGCGGTACTGTCCGTCAGCGTGCCAAGCTTGTACAGGGAATCGACAAAGACAATGCAAAGAAAATCAACACAATCATCAAAAACTCAGGCGTGAAGGTGAAGAGCCAGATTCAGGATGATCAGGTCCGCGTTATCGGTAAAAGCAAAGATGATCTCCAAAAAATCATCGCTGCCATCCGTGAAGCTGATCTTTCCATTGATGTACAATACGTAAACTTCCGTTAATAGAGTTTTCCAAAGAAGTCTAATGGGTACAATAATGCCATTAGACTTCTTTCAATTAGGAGGAAAAACATGAAGAAAAAAGTCATCATCATCGGTGCCGTCGGCGGAGGAGCGACGACAGCCTCTCAAATCAGGAAGCTCGACAGTGATATCGAGATCATCCTGCTAGAGAAAACCTCTTACTTATCCTACGGAGCCTGCGGCATGCCCTATTACTTAGGCGATGTAATCAAAGAGAGGGAAAGTCTTTTTGCCGCCACCCCTGAACAATTACATACTAAAAAGAATATTGACGTAAGAATGCATCACGAAGCGTTAAAAATCGATCGCGGGAAAAAATCTTTACTCATAAGAAATCATGATCGCAATGAAGATTACGATGAAACATATGACTATCTCGTGCTCGCTACCGGAGCATCCCCCTTTCTACCGGACATTCCAGGGATCGACCAAATCCCGTCTTTCCATCTCAGAACCGTCGAAGATATGGACAGGATCAAGCAATTCTTAGAAACCTCCAAACCCCACTCATGCACCATCATCGGCGGTGGATTCATCGGGGTCGAAATGGCTGAAAACTTCACCCATCTCGGCATGAAGGTGACGATCGTCGAAAGATCTGAACACGTCATCAGTATCATTGATGAGGAGACAGCTACAGGATTACAGAATCATATCACAGAAAAAGGGGTAAAGCTGTATACGAATGATGGTCTGAAAGAAGTACTGCCGGAGAATACGTTAAAACTCGACAGCGGTGAAACGTTACAGTCAGACTTCATCCTTCTTTCAGTCGGAGTGAAACCCCGGAACGAACTGGCGAAGGATGCCGGTTTATCAATCGGGGAATCAGGAGGGGTCGTCAGCAATGAGTTCATGCAAACCGCCGATGATTCCATTTATGCAGTCGGGGATGTCGTCGAGTCCATCGACTTCGTTGACGGTACGCCGAAACAAGTACCCCTTGCCTGGCCGGCTCATCGGCAAGCCTACATCATTGCAAAGCATTTATCAGGGGACCCTATTCCTTTCAAGGGGATGCTCGGGACGGCGATCGCCAAAGTATTCGATCTTTCCATCGCTTCAACGGGTCTCGGAGAGAAAGACTTAAAGGAAAAAGGCTATACTTATCAAACCGTCGTGCACGAAGGAAAGTCCCACGCCGGCTACTACCCCGGGGCTCATGACGTATATGTCCGCGTCCACTTCTGTCCTGAGACCGGTAAGATTTTCGGGGGGAATGTAGTAGGCGGTGAAGGTGTCGATAAACAAATCGATATCCTGGCCACTGCCATCTACGGCGGACTCTCGGTCACCGATCTCCAGGAAATCGAGACGTGCTACGCCCCTCCCTTCTCTTCACCTAAGGGATTGTTGAATATGATTGGATATAAAGCTGCGGGGTTATTGAAAAAGAAATGATTACAGGCAGGCTTCTCTTGGGAGGAGCCTGCTTTTTTTGTTGGGTGATTTTATTTGCTTATTAATCATGTAAATCGTACTGAATCGCTTATTTTGAGGTGGATAAATTTGTTAATTGGCTGGATTATGTTTCAGAACGGCTGGATTTTCTGTGAAATCGGCCGGATTTTTCATTGTATCGGCTGGATTCTAGCCAAAATCGGCCGGATTTTCGATTAAGACCGACCACATCTCCCTTCAATTTCATCCAACCTCTTCTCACCATCCTCTAAAAAACACGTTAATAATTATTTTTTCCGGGTAAACACTATCTTAAGATAACCTAAACCCTTAAAGGAGTGTTTTCATTGTCTCAACAACAACAAAACCAGAAACAGACTTTTCCCCCTCAGCACCAGGATCATCAGCCTGGTACGGTGGATGAAATGAACCCCCAACCCATTCATACGGATCAAAACTATAAAGGCAGTGGCAAGCTGGATGGAAAGGTCGCACTCATTACAGGAGGCGACAGCGGGATCGGACGGTCGGTTGCCTGGTACTTCGCACGGGAAGGCGCACATGTAGCGGTTTCGTATTTGGACGAGCATGAGGATGCGAATAAAACGAAGGAACTTGTAGAAGCAGAAGGCGTCAGATGCATCCTGTTACCAGGTGATGTGGGAAGTTCGACTTTCTGCAAAGATATCGTGAGTAAGACGATATCCGAGTTCGGGAAACTTGATATCCTCGTAAACAACGCTGCTGAACAACACCCTCAAGCAGGGCTTACGGATATTAGCGATGAACAGTTGGAGCGTACATTCAAAACGAATATCTTCTCCATGTTCTATTTGACACGGGCTGCCCTCCCTCATCTGAAGAAGGGAGCCTCGATCATCAATACGGCTTCGATCACAGCATATAAAGGAAACAAGGATCTGATCGATTACTCTTCCACCAAAGGGGCCATTGTAAGTTTCACTCGTTCACTGGCTGAAAACATTGCCGCAGATGGCATCAGGGTGAACGGGGTCGCGCCAGGACCGATCTGGACTCCGTTGATACCATCGACATTCAGTTCACAAAAAGTGTCGGAATTCGGAGCGAATACACCCCTTGGACGGGCGGGACAGCCGTTTGAGTTAGCACCTGCCTACGTATATCTTGCCAGTGATGATTCAAGCTACGTGTCGGGACAGATGATTCATGTGAATGGCGGTACCGTCATCAACGGATAAGACAAAAAGCGACTGAAGTTTATGGCTCTCTTCTTTTGAAGGGGAGTCCACACTTCAGTCGCTTTTTATTATGACTTCACTTTACGTTCACCGCAGGTACACCGGGTCACAAGATGATGAGGAACAATGATCCTCTTGATCGGTTCTTTCGGATTCTCTATTTTTTGAATCAGGCTTTTTGCAGCCTCATTCCCAAGATTATAAATATTGATATCCACAGATGTTAGAGGGGGTCTGGACATTTCCGCCAGAAGTACATTATTGAAGCTGACAATGGATATGTCTTCCGGTACACGAATGCCCATCTCATCCAAAGTGTTCAAGACTCCAAGCGCCATCAGATCATCGGCTACGACCAGGGCAGTCGGGGGATCTTCCAGCTGCATGAGCTCTTTAATGGCTTCACGTCCCCCTTCCCGAAGGAATTCTTCGTGTATGATATATTCATCCTTCATATCGATCCCCGCATCACGGAGGGACTTTTCGTACCCTAACAAACGTTCGACCGTCACAACAAGATCCAGGTCTCCCCCGATAAAGCCGATGCATTCATGCTTAAGCTCGAGGAGATAGTCCGTCACTTCTTTCGTTGCCCGGTAGTTATCATTATCCACATGTGTGATTTCTTCACAATACTTGTATGGCTTCCCGACGACGACAAAGGGGAAATCCCGATTCTTCAAATAGTTCATCACTTTATCTTCTACCTTTGAATATAACAGGATGATTCCGTCCACCCGTCCGCCCTGGACCATCTGGACGACTCCTTCAAAGATTTCCTCTTCCGATTGGCCGGTGGACATTTGAAGGGCATACTGTTTTTCCTGTGCCCCTTCACTTAACCCTCTTAAGACAGTCGGAAAGAATGGATTTTGCGAGAAGGCGCTGGCGGAACCCGGTAATACCAGCCCGATCACCTGTGTGGACTGATTTGCCAGGCTCCTTGCAATGAAGTTGGGATGGTATCCAAGTTGCTCCATCGCTTCCCGGACTTTCTGTTTTGTTTTTTCACTTATTCTTGGATTGTTTGCGATCACACGTGAAACCGTGGACGGTGCTACGTTTGCAAGTTTCGCAACATCCTTTATGGTAACAGCCATATATTCCACCCCCTGTTTTAAAAAAAGCGGACCCTAAGACGGGCTGCTCAATCATAAAATTAAAACGCTTCCAATTCATTATGTTTAAAATGGCAGCAGGGCTCAATTTAATGGCCCTGCTCTTATTACTTGTTCTTCGATTTTCCACGTTTCCTTACAAGATACAGGAAAAGGAAGAATAGGAAGTACATGATTCCCAAAGCGATCAGGTAAGGATAATTCAGTCCGCTCTTTTTTTTGAGTAAGTAAATTTCCGACTCTTCACGATCAAGGACAAGATGATAATTTCCATCCTTATCGCTACGAACCAGGTCATCACTGATTAACCCTTTTAATTCATGATTATCCGCTAGTTGATCTTTTGTTAATTGAACATCTTGTGTTTCACTCGTATTGTTGATGGCTATGACGATGGTCTGATCTTTATATGTACGCTTAAAGATTCCCATCCCGTCTTTATTGTAAATCGGTGTGATATCCCCTCTCGTCAGTGCGGGATAATCTTGACGGATCTCACCTAACCGGGTGATATAATCAATCAGTTCTTTATCAGCCCTGAAATTCATAAAGCGGCGGTTGTCAGGGTCATTCCCCCCGTCCATCGCTATTTCAGAACCGTAATAAACGATCGGGATTCCAGGGGTTGTATACATATACGTGAGGGCAAGCTTCCATCTCGTTCCAGGGAAGAGCTTCCCTTGAACAATCATTCTCGTAAATCGTTCCATATCATGGTTATCTATGAATGTCCCCATCACATATGGATTGTCATAGAACGTTTCATTGTATTTCCAAAAGTTGAATAAACGATCCATGGATGTATCGGGCTTCTGGAAGACGGAACGCATTTCTTCCGCTTGGGGGACATTGACGAATCCATCGATTCCTGTCCCATTATAGGCAGCGATTTTTTCCGGATCCCGGTCGAACACTTCTCCTAACAGGTAAAAGTCTTCTTTCACCGACTTCACCTCATCGCTGAACTCATCCCAGAACTCCTGCGGGACATGACGTACAGTGTCCAGACGATACCCATCGATATCGGTTTCTTTGATCCACCACTTTGCCGCATCGAATAAATAGTTTTTCACTTCGGGATTCTCTGTATTTAAATCGGGAAGATCATATAACCAGGCATTCTGAACACTTTCTTCATTATTGAAATTCATCGGCTGCTTCTCATGGAACCAGTCCTCTTTTTCAGGGTCATTCACCCAGGGGTGTTCCGGCCCGACATGATTCACAACAAAGTCCAGCATCACTTTCATATCCCGTTTATGGGCTTCTTCCACAAGCTTCTTGAACGTCTTCATGGAGCCGAAATGTTCTTCGGTTTTGTAGAAGTCCGTAATCCAGTAGCCGTGATAACCCATCGGTTGATTATCAAATATGGGGGTCAGCCAAATGGCAGTGAATCCCATATCCCTGATGTAATCCAGTTTATTGATGATTCCCTGGAAATCTCCGCCCTGATAGGCTTTCGGGTCCTTCGTGTTCACATCTTTATCATTGCTTGTATCCCCATCATTAAAGCGATCGACCATCAGAAAATAAATGGTCTCATCCTGCCATTTTCGTTCTTCTTTTTCAACTGCACCTACCGGAAGGGCGTAAAAAAGAAGAAACGGGACTAAAATGAGAGATAATACTCTTCTTTTCATCTCCGCTCCTCCTATAAATGTTAGTAACGCCTATAAGATTATCCTTTTGTACCCCCTGCCGTCAATCCTGAAACGAAGTATTTCTGGAAGAACAGGAATAATAGGGCAATCGGTACGGCTATGAGGACTGATCCGGCAGCAAATGTTGTAAACTCTGCTCCGAATTGTTTGGCCACCATATCATAAAGGGCAACCGGTAGTGTATACATCTTTTCTGAACGTAACAGGATACTTGCAATGATAAAGTCTGCGAATGGGGCAATGAATGAAAACAGTGCCACAACCGCAATGATCGGTTTCGCAAGAGGCATGACGATCTGGAAGAAAATGCGCAAATGGCCCGCTCCGTCCATCTTAGCTGATTCATCCAGTTCTTTCGGAATCGTATCCAGATACCCTTTCATCAACCATGTGTTCATTGGGATCTGCCCGCCCACATATACAAGGATCAATCCGATATGAGTATCCAATAGTTTTGTTAACAGCGCTAATACGAAAATCGCAATAAGCGCGGCAAAGTTAGGAATCATTTGCAGGATGAGGAATGTCATCAACCCATTCTTTCGTCCAGCGAATCTGTATCGGGAGAAGGAATAAGCGGTCAGACTTACCAGTAAGACGGTTAGTGCCATCGTAGATAAACTGACCTTCAATGAATTCCAATACCAAAGCATATAATTGCTTTTCTCGAGATCAAAAAGTTCCTTATAATGTGCCAGTGTCGCGTTTTTAGGAATGATGGATGAACCGGATAAACTTTGGCCCGGGTTGAATGATGATCCGATGATCCATGCAACCGGGTAAAGAATGATGGCAAACATGATTCCGATGAATGCGTATGAAAGTGTCAAACGTATGAGTTTCTGTCTCTTCATATTCATATTACATCATATCCTCTTCTTGGAATGATTTCGTTCTCTTGAACTGCCAGATCGCTACAGTGATCACGATGATGGACAATAATAATGTGATGGCAGCGGCTTTCGAATACTGTGCGGATGTCATCGTCAGACTGTAAATCCAGGAGATCAGGATATCCGTCCCCCCTGCATTTTGTCCGGTTAAGGCCGGTCCACCGCCGTTGAATAAGTAAATGACGTTAAAGTTATTAAAGTTAAACGTATATTGTGTAATGATGATCGGTGCCGTTGCAAAAAGGACAAGTGGCAGCGTGATATTCTTGAATTTCTGGAATGCCGAAGCCCCATCGACCGTCGCTGCTTCATATAGTTCATCCGGAATGGATTGAAGCACTCCCGTTGTCATGGCAAAGATAAAAGGGAAGCCGAGCCATGCCTGGATTCCAATCAAGGCAATTCGTGTATACATCGGTTCCGTCATCCAAGGTAATCCTTCAATACCGAAGAACCCGAGGATGTCCCGGTTGATCGTTCCGAATGATTCATTGAACATTCCGGCGAAAACGAGGATCGAAACGAAAGCCGGGATTGCCCAAGGCAGGATGAATACAGTACGGATGATGGCTTTCCCTTTTAAATCCTTCTGATTCACAAGGATGGCAAGGAATACTCCAAGTGCCACTTGAAGTGTTGTCGCGCCGAACGTCCAAACGAGTGTCCAGGCAAGTACGGTGATGAATGTTTCTCTCCATATATCAATCTTGAAAATATCCACAAAGTTTTGGATCCCTACCCAGTCAACCAGTTTAGCCGGTGGTGAGTGATACAGATCGTAGTTTGTGAACGCCAGTAAGACGACAAAGATGATCGGGAAAATGACGACGAATACAAGTAGTAAGAACCCCGGAGACATAATGAGATATGGAAATCCATTATCAATCAGATTTCTGTACTGCTCGCGGATCGTGCTGAGCTTCTCTCCCCTGTCGCGCTTTTCTCCATTCTTATACGCATCCCGGAGATTAAACAGATAAAAACCGATTCCAAAAATAGATACAATGATTGCCAGGATACCGTATACCATTAAGAAAATGGAATGATCTCCGTATGATACGTCTGTCCCAAGGGTCGTAATCCCCCATAATCCGTAGCCGATCAAATCTCTGAAGACAAGGATAAAGGCGGCTGTCATGATCAGGAAGAATGCGCCTTTTAGAAACTGCCTATGATACATCTGACCTAAACCAGGGATTAGGGAAAGGGCCAGCGCTGTTTTTCTATGATTTGTTTGATAGGATTGTTGCTCCATCCTATATTCCCCTTTCTACGTTCACAGTTTTGATAAGCTTCAAGAGCTTTTTAAGAAAAGAAAGATTTTTTCCTTAAAAAGCCCTTGAATAGGTCTTTAAAAGGATAGCAGTACCTCTCAATAACGAGAAGGTACCGCTATGATTATGATTAGTTGGAGTGGTTCGCATCAATGTTTTGCTGAATTTGCTTCACTGCTGCATCAAGAGCCGCTTTCGGTTCTTGCTTACCTGTTACAACCGTTTGAAGTGAATCAGCCATTGGTCCCCAAACTTCTCCCATTTCAGGGATGTTCGGCATTGGAACCGCGTATTGAGATTGCTCAGCAACCGCTTTTGCACCAGGATTGTCTGCGATCGCAGGATCGTCGATCAGACCTTGGTTTGTTGGAACTTCCTGTGTTTGTTCGAAACGTAATTTAGCATACTCATCTTGAGTGATGAATTCGATGAATTTCTGAGCCCACTCTTTGTTTTTAGAGTAGCCTGACACATGCCAGCCCTTCACACCCATGAATGTTTTCATCGGCTCTCCGTTAGGAAGCTTAGGCATTGCAGCAATACCGATATCGATACCCGCATCTTTATATCCTTGGAATGACCAAGGACCGTTCATGACAGATGCCACTTTTCCTTCTCCGAAAAGACCGTCAAGTGCAGATCCGCCATTTTCCCCGATGATCCCTTTAGGGAATAAACCTTCTGTGTACCATTTTTGGATATATTCAGTTCCTTCTACAGCACCATCATTGTTTAAGCCAAGATCTTTCGCATCTAATGCCCCGTCGTTTTCAGCGAATACATATCCACCGAATCCACCGATCGGTGCATGTGCGAAATAGAAGTTATCCCATAGTGCTAAGAAACCGTAGCTTCCATCTTTCGTGAAATCTTTAGAGAATGTGTATACTTCATCCATTGTTTTAGGCGCATCTTCCATCAACGCTTTGTTGTAAATGAAAACAGGCGTTTCTGAAGATTTTGGTAGACCATATAACTTACCATCATAGCTCTCAGCCGTCATAGAAGATTCAGTGAAACGCTTTTCAATGTCCCCGTCGACTTCTAAAGGAGCGATATGCCCTGCAAGAGCAAGCTCACCGATTTGATCATGTGGTAATGTCAAAATGTCAGGACCTGTCCCGGCAGGACCGTCTAAACGTAATTGTTCTTTCATCTTAGTTGCCATTTCGACTTCTTTCACTTCAACTTTGATACCAGTTTCTTCTTCGAACTTGGCACCTACTTCATCCAGCCATCCAGTTTTCTCTTGATCTTCCCAGACAACCAGTTTTTCAGGTTTGTTCGCATCGTCAGCTTTTTTCTCTCCGCTGTCACTTTTTGATCCTTCCTCACGGTTTGGACCACAAGCAGCGAGCGCCCCCAGTACAAGCATGATTACCATAAGCATTGATAACGCTTTCCTCATTTCGACCCCTCCTAAGTATGGTGAAACTATTGATTCATGTTTTAGATTGAACAAACGCTTGCACATACTATGACTTAATCTCTAAAGATATCGCTTACATTCTTTTGTGAAAACGATTGCACAACCTATTTCTTATTATACAAACTAAATCTCCTTTGACAATACTTTTTTTGAAAATTTTTGCGTTTTACCTTAAAGAAAAGAAAACGCTTCACTTGTTTGATTGCCTATCATTGACAACATTGTTGGTTTGGAATACTCTTTAATGGAATGAATAAGAGGAGGATATACGATGCTACTGGAAGCCATCTATCACAGACCGAAAGATAATTATGCATACGCTTGCACAAATAATGAAATACACATACGGATCCGCACGAAGAAAAATGACGTCGAAACTGTCACACTCCTGCACGGAGATCCTTATCAATGGGAAAATGGACAATGGCTGTATGATCGTAAGGAAATGGTTTTAACCGGAACGGATCAGTTGTTCGATTATTGGTTCGCTTCCATCTCCCCTCCTTTCAGACGGCTTCGCTACGGTTTTCTCCTCCACGACACAACGGATGAAGTCTTTTTTGGAGAAAAAGGATTTAACGGAGCCCCTTCTACTGATATAGGGGATTACTTCTGCTTCCCGTTCCTGAATGCCATCGATGTCTTCGAAGCACCCCAATGGGTGAAGGATACGGTCTGGTATCAAATTTTCCCTGAGAGATTCGCTAATGGGAATACGGAGAATGATCCAGAAGGGACACTGGATTGGAATAGTACAGAGCCCACCCCGACCAATTTTTTCGGAGGGGACTTAGAAGGCGTGATCCAGAACATTCATTATTTAAAAACGCTTGGAATCTCCGGAATTTACTTTACCCCGATCTTTAAAGCGCATTCCAATCATAAATACGACACGATCGATTATTTCGAAATCGATCCCCAGTTCGGGACGAAAGAAACCCTCAAGGAATTAATTGAGGTCTGTCACCAAAATGATATCAAAGTCATGCTGGATGCCGTCTTCAATCATAGCGGCTTCTATTTTGATCAGTTTCAGGATGTACTGGAGAAGGGTGAGGATTCTCCTTATAAAGAGTGGTTTCATGCACATGAATTCCCACTGGATATAGCCAGTTCACCTCCCAATTATGATACCTTTGCATTCGAACCTTCCATGCCGAAGTTAAATACTGAGAATGAAGAGGTGCGCCATTATCTATTGGAAGTCGGCCGTTACTGGATAAAGGAATTCGATATCGATGGATGGCGTCTCGATGTAGCAAATGAAGTCGATCACCACTTCTGGCGTGAGTTCCGAAAAGAAGTAAAAGGTATAAAGCCGGAGCTGTATATCTTAGGGGAAATCTGGCATGATTCCATGCCCTGGCTGCGTGGAGATCAATTCGATGCTGTCATGAACTATCCTTTTACGACCAATCTATTGAATCTGTTCGCCCACCAAACCATTTCTGCTTCTCAATTTGCAGAAAACATGACATCTGTGGTTCATATGTACCCTAAGAATGTAAACGAAGTGAATTTCAACCTTGTCGGGAGTCATGATACACCACGTGTATTAACAGAGTGCGGCGAAGATATCCGACGCGCTAAACAAATCTACACGTTCATGCTCACCTTTACCGGAACACCTTGTATTTATTATGGTGATGAAATCGGTCTGACAGGTGAACAGGATCCAGGATGCCGCAAATGCTTTCCATGGGAACAGGAGCATCATAACGAGGAGCTCTTCAGGCATATACAGAAGCATATCGCCCTTCGGAAGAATTACCCGCTGTTAAGCAACGAAGGAAATCTGACATTTTTACCCGGTGATCTGCATGAGCATTGCCTTTCATTCACCAAGTCAAACGGAGAGGAAACAATCTTTGTTCTATTAAACTGTGGTGAAGAACCGACCACCTACTCCCTTCCTTTTGAGTTGAAAGGAAAGAAGATCACCAATCTGTGGAATGGGGAAGATTTTGCCGCAGAAGCAGAGTCCATCGAGGTGGCACTCGATGGGTACGGATTTGCCATTTTGAAATTCTAATCATGCTTACTTCCTAAAAAGAGGGACTACACCTTAACGGTTAGTCCCCTTACCTATTTAAAATGTAACGAACGCCGTGGTATGCCCCCGGTAACTTAAAGGAGAAAATCTATGAGCAATAACCAAAAAAACATGACCCTCTTTGCCTTGACCTGGCCGATCTTCATTGAAATCTTCCTTCACATGCTGATGGGAAATGCCGATACGTTAATGCTGAGTCAGTACTCGGATGACTCAGTAGCAGCCGTCGGGGTCTCCAATCAGATCCTCTCTCTCATCATTGTGATGTTTGGATTTGTTGCGACGGGTACAGCCATACTCGTGGCCCAGCATCTCGGTGCGGATGAGAATCGCATGGCTGGAGAAGTGTCGATCGTTTCCATTGCTGTCAATCTACTATTCGGACTTTTATTGAGTATCGCCCTTGTATTTTTCAGTAAGCCGATCTTATCATCAATGGACCTCCCACGTTCACTGATGGATGAAGCTTCTTCCTATTTAAAAATCGTGGGAGGCTTTGCTTTCATCCAGGCCTTGATCATGACTGCAGGAGCCATCATGAGGAGCTATGGCTATACAAAAGACGCCATGTATATCACAATCGGCATGAATATTGTCAATGTGATCGGAAACTACTTATTTATTTTCGGACCGTTCGGTGTCCCTGTATTAGGCGTAGAGGGTGTGGCGATTTCCACTATCACCTCGAGGCTGATCGGATTTATCGTGAGTATCATCGTGATAAGGAAGCGGATACCCTCTGCTCTTCCATTCAGAAGACTGTTCAAGCTTCCGGTCTCTCACGTTAAAAATTTATTGAGGATCGGCATCCCCTCTGCTGGAGAGCATCTTTCCTATAATGGGTCTCAAATGGTCATTACCTACTTCATTGCGAGTATAGGGACCAATGCTCTTACGACGAAGGTATATGCCCAAAACCTGATGATGTTCATTTTCTTATTCAGCGTCGCGATCAGCCAGGGAACACAAATCATCATCGGGCACATGATCGGCGCCAGGGATTTTGACAGTGCTTACGAACGATGCCTGAAAAGCTTAAAGATCGCGATCATCATCTCGCTCATCATGGCAGGGATTTTTTCAGTTGCGGCAGAACCCCTCCTCCGCATATTTACAAGCAACGAAGAAATCATTTCCCTTGGTAAAACATTGATCTACCTGACTATCATTCTCGAACCGGGAAGAAGCTTTAATTTAGTGGTCATTAACGCGCTGAGGGCAACAGGTGATGTACGCTTCCCTGTCTATATGGGGATATTATCCATGTGGGGAGTGAGCGTCACGCTTTCCTACATTCTCGGAATCTGGTTCGGACTCGGGCTTATCGGAATCTGGATCTCCTTCATTGCCGATGAATGGCTGCGGGGCATCATCATGCTCAAACGCTGGCGGTCCAAAGTATGGGTCCACAAACGCTTTATCCAAAATGATAAAAACGCCGTTTAGAGGGACGGACCTTTCTTAAGGTGGTTGTGAACTCCCCCCTCCCCTCCAATATTTAAAAGAGTCAGTTCTCCTGTCGAGCTGACTCTTTTTTCTCCAAATGAAAACGCCCTCATTTATAAATGTTAAGTTTTTTTACATAAAAACGCTTTCATTGCAAAATAATACTTGAACTTTTGTTATTTTCTGAATATGATAAATGATATAACTTATTCATGTCATAAAACCTAACATGAACAAAGATCAAATTTACAAAAGGAGGAAATCATTAATGAAAAAAGTGGAAGCCATTATTCGTGCAGAAGCATTTTTATCCCTGCGAGAAGCATTATGCCTTCGTGGATTCAGCGGCCTGACCGTATCAGAGGCAGCTGGTTGTGGAAAGCAAAAAGGAAAGCAGGGGATATTCAGGGGGAATAAATTCGAACTGCAGTTAGTCCCCCGCGTTAAGGTTGAAATGATCATCGACGATGGGCAGGTGGAAGACATCATTGATCTCATCGTGGAACATTGCAGTACGGACACCGTTGGGGACGGTAAGATTTTCATCTATCCCGTCGAAGATGTCATCCGAATCCGTACAGGCGAACGAGGAAAAAAAGCCGTTTTGTAGATCACTTCTTTCTTCACTCAACCACTAAGCCGTTTTACCAAACCAATATTGGAGGGATTCCATTGATTAAAAAAATTACGTCGCTTCTGTTCCTGTCGTTTTCTGTAAGCACTACCGCTTTCGCAGCTGCCCCTACCGCAGAGTCTGTTCAAGCATCCGTCGACTCCCTGTGGGTCATGATTGCTGCAGTCCTTGTATTCTTCATGCACGCCGGATTCGCCATGGTCGAGACCGGATTCACCCGCGCCAAGAACTCTCTTAATATCCTCATGAAAAACTTCTTAACTGTAGCCATTGCCTCTGTTCTTTATTTCATCGCTGGGTTCGGATTCATGTTCGGAGGGTCATCTGGCGGCGTCATCGGCACGGACAGCTTTTTCCTATCAGGACGGGAAGACATCGGTTTCTTCTTATTTCAATCCGTATTTGCCGCTACATGTGCCACGATCATTTCCGGTGCTGTGGCTGAACGCATGAAACTCAAAAGCTATATCCTTTTGACCATCGCCATGACAGGAATCATCTATCCGATCGTCGGACATTGGGTGTGGGGCGGCGGCTGGCTTTCTGAGATGGGCTTCGTCGATTTCGCCGGATCTACTGTCGTCCATTTGACAGGCGCAGTAGGCGCATTCATCACAGTCCTGTTCCTTGGATCCCGCGTTGGGAAATACAGCAAAGGAAAAGTGAATGTCATCCCGGGGCATAATATTCCCATCGGTGCACTCGGCGTGTTCATCCTCTGGTTCGGCTGGTTCGGGTTTAATGGAGGAAGCAGCCTGGCCGCTGATCCCACCCTTGTCCCGCACGTCATCACGACGACCTTATTTTCAGCTTCCGCCGCCATTCTTTCATCCGCTTTTTACACATTGATCCGATTTAAGCGAATTGATCCATCCCTTACACTGAATGGTGCCCTCGGTGGACTTGTTGGAATTACCGCCGGCTGCGCCAATGTATCTCTATCAGGCTCGTTATTGATCGGTCTGATCGCGGGAATCGTTCTGGTCGAGGCCGTGACCTTCATCGATTCGAAATTGAAAGTCGATGATCCTGTTGGAGCCATTGCCGTTCATGGAATTTGTGGAATATGGGGTACGGTCGCTGTGGGATTATTCGATGTTCAGAACGGACTTTTATATGGTGGAGGTGCTGCCCTCGTCGCCACTCAAGCCCTTGGGGTGTTGGCAGTCATTGCCTGGACGACTGTCACCGTTGGTGGATTCCTATTCATCGTAACAAGAATATCAAGTATTCGTGTCTCCCGTGAAGAAGAGCTTTCAGGGCTCGATTTTACGGAGCATGGCTCCAATGCCTATGAATTAAAGGATACAGTGTTGGAATCGAACGTTTCTTCCGCTTCCCCATTCGGATCTGACTTAGTCGAGCGATTGAACTCGATTGGAACAGGAAACGTAAGTGATATGAAACAACGGAACACAATCTAATTTGAGTAAGAGCTGCTTTATGCGGCTCTTTTTTTCTTTTCCAAAATGGGTGCGGGACAACAATAAGCTCATATGGAAGGCATCCGTACAGCCTCCATACGAGCTTATTTATGAAATGGATGAAATGATCTTTTCTTTTGCATCTTTGGATACATAGTGCTTCTTGGAAAAAACATTATAGTGATTCGTTCTGACCTCGTTCAGAATCGCACGGTATAACAGGGCAGCACCTTTTACCGGGGTCCTTGAATATACAGGATAAAGATTCATGGTACGAAACGCTTTTTCATAGTAATCTTCTGCAAGTCGGGCCATCTCTTCCCACATAGACTGAAATGCCTCGTTGATTCTATGTTCTTTTAAATCCGTTACGGTATACTCATATTTCACTAATAGATCCTGAGGGATGTATAGTCGTCCCCTTTCAAGATCCTCGCCGATATCTCTTAATATATTGGTCAGCTGCATAGCATAACCAAGATAGATTCCATCTTCCCTCAATGACTGTTCTTTCCCGGGGGCAAGGATGGGGAGGAGCATTAATCCTACAGTGCTCGCCACGTGATAGGAATAGTCAAGGACATCGTCTATATTGACGTAGACCCTTTCACCAAGATCCATCCTTTGCCCCTTTATCATATCCCGGAAAGCTTGAACATCCATGTTGAACCGTTTAAACACATCATCCAGTGCTACCCACATTGGCTCATCCGGGGAATAAAAACCGGTCAGATACGATTCGAATTCCATTTCGAACCGGCGCAATTCCCCTGAAGGATTCGTGCCCTCGTCAACGATATCGTCTACTTTGCGGCAAAAGGCATACACAGCCCATACAGCCTTCTTTTGATCTTTAGGAAGTAAGGAAAAAGCTCTGTAAAATGTTTTGGAATGAACCTTTATGATATTCTCACAATGATCGTATGCTTCCAAGATCTTGTTCATGTAAGGACACATCCTTCCTTTCTGATTCTGTTTTGCAATATTCTTTAAAAGCTTGGGCAACGAGCTTCGCACCTTGCATGACAATCGGTACTCCTCCGCCAGGGTGAATGGATGCCCCGACAGCAAAGATGTTCTTCTCCGGAAAGGGTTGTACCTGAGGTCGGAAGGGACCGGATTGAACCAAGCTTGGCGCAATTCCGAAGCTTCCCCCAGAATATAACCCTTCTTGCATTGCCTCTTCAGGCGTTCTGATTTTCATCCATATAATCTGTTTTCTCAGTTCTTCGAATCCCCTTTCTTCCATTGTATCCACTACAAGGTCGGAAAGAAATTCTGAAGCTTCTTTCCAATCCAATTTCTCCGACACCGGAACCGGTATGAGGACATACAGGACGCTCTTATCTTCAGGGGCAAGTGAAGAATCGACCTTGGAAGGATTGAATACGTAAAAGGAAGGTTCCTCAGGAATTCTCTTATTCTTGAAGATATCCTCCATATTCTGCGAGAAATTTTCATTTAAATAAAATTGATGCATTTCCTTATCATCATACTTCCTGTCGACTCCCATATATAAAAGCACACAACCTGATGAAGGCTTATACGGTTTGGGCGCTTTCTTCCTGACTAATTTGGATGCAGTAGGGAAATCCCCATTTATGATAACCGAATCGACCGGCTCCCTCTGGTCCCCAAGGATGATATGAGTCGCTTTGCCTCCATTTGTTTCGATTTCAGAGACGGGTAAGGAGGTCTTGATCGTGACACCATGCAGGTTGCACGCTTCCTTCACATGATCCAGTAAGCCCGCATATCCCGCTTTTATATAATAGATGCCGTGCTTATGTTCACTGTAGGATACCAGGCTGTAAATTGCCGGGGTGGTGTAGGGGTTCCCTCCGATATACAGTGTTTGCAATCCATACGCTGTCTGCAATTTCCCGTGATGAAAATAATGCTGTAAGTTCCCCATCACATTGCGGTATGCCTTTAGCTTAAGCAATGAACCAAGCGTTTTGGGATTGAGATAATCCCTCGTTTTCAGAAAGGACGTTTCAAGAAATTGGGGCTTCCCTATTGCAAATCGTTCTTCCATATCCCTCATAAATTGAAGGAAGCCCTCTTCATCCCCTGGAAACTTCTCCTTGATTTCGTCATATTGCTTATGGATATCGGCATATTTCGTATACGTTTGCCCATCTGCAAAATGAACATCATAGAGGGGATCACAGCGGACGAATTCGATTTTATCCGTATCTATGCCTGCCTCTGAAAGAATGGACATGAGCATGTCTGGCAGCAGGACAATGGTAGGTCCCTTATCAATCTTGTAATCCCCTTCCTGAACAAAGGCAAGACGTCCACCGATCGTCGACTCTTTCTCATAAACCGTGACATCGTGACCATCCTTCGCGAGTAACAATGCCGAAATCAACCCTCCGATACCTGATCCTACGACTGCTGTTTTCATAGAGCTTCCTCCATCGTTTGTTCTTTAGTGAACGAGTACGAAGGGTCTTCATTCATTAACATATTGGTTGTGATCCGCGCAGATTCTAATATTGTAGGCAATCCACTCCCTGGATGCGTACCTCCGCCGACCAACCAGCAGTGGTCGAGTTCTTCAAATTTGTTATGCGGGCGGAGTGCCATCATTTGCGTCAATTGGTGACCAAGATTGAAGGTGGCACCTTCGTATATATTGAAGTCTGTCTCCCAATGATGGGGAGAGATGATCTTTTCTACCTTGATATGATCGCGGATATTCTCTAAACCTGTCTTGCTCTCAACGGCATCCAATACCAGATCCCGGAACATTTGTTCAATTTCCGTCCAATCAATCCCGCTTACATTATTAGGGACCGGTGCAAGGATGTATAATGTGGAATGCCCCGGCGGAGCAAGTGTCGGGTCTGTCACTGATGCATTTTGGATATAAATGGAAGGGTCCGCCGAAAGGGTAAATGTTTTCGTTATCTCCTCTACATTTCTACGATAATCCTCCGCAAACAAGATACTGTGATGGGGAAGATCATATTGTTTATCAAGCCCGAGATACATCATAAATGTGGAACAGGAGTATTTTTTCTTTTTCAGCTTTTCTTTGCTGTATTTTTTCAAAACCCCATCTTCCACCAGGTTGGTCATGACATGGGCAAAGTCCCCGTTGATGATCACTTCATCTGCGGCAATGCTTTCTCCATCTTCTGTTATGATTCCTTTTACGTTATTTCCGTCTTCAATCCACAACTTCCTGACACCGTGCCCGAGGTGGATTGAGCCTCCATGCTCCTTCACCACTCTTGCCATGGCTTTCGATAGTTGATTCAATCCACCGATCGGATGAAAGACACCGTATTCGTGCTCCATGAAAGACAGTATGGAAAAGGCACCCGGACACTCCCAGGGGGACATGCCTAGATATTTCGACTGAAAGGTGAACGCCAGTCGCAATTCATGTTCTGTAAAGTAATCACTTAACACGCTGTATAGGGATTTACCCAGAGATAATTGAGGAAGTGCCCTCAACACCTTCCAACTAATATATTGATAATATCGATCCATTGGGCTCTGTAAAATCGGTTTCAAACGCTCCATTTTTTTACGTGTATCATTCATGAAACGTGAATATCCTTCTGCATTCCCTGGATAATGCCGTTCGATTTCCTCCGATAACGCTTCGGGATCTTTATACATTTTGACTTTTTTATCTTTAAAAATGAGTTCATACATCATGGAAAGCTCCCGCAGGTCAACATAATCATGAAGATCCCTTCCTGATGCCTCGAATAATTCTTCTGCTATTTCCGGCATGCTGAGGAATGTCGGCCCAATATCGAATGTATAGCCATCCATCGTGACAGAACCATTTCGTCCGCCCACAAATGATTGCTTCTCATAGATTTCTACTTTGTACCCTTTACTGGCAAGAAGCATTGCCGCGGCCAGGCCCCCGGGACCTGCACCGATGACGATTATCTTTTCGGCCATCATTATAGCCTCCAATGTATTTTATTTGTACAATTATTATACAACACTTATACAATTGTTTTCCACTATGAAAAAATAATAAACTTCATTTTTCCAATTAAATTTGTTATTTTCTCCTCATTGGACTTGTCCTACACTCAATAAACCCTTTCAAACCGCAATCGGATCTCTTTTCCATGTATTTGTTGCTAATGAGCAACAAAATTCAACACCTGAACAAATAGGAGGCATAGTAAAGGATTCTTACCCTTTACTATGCCTCCATTTCAATCATTCATACTTTCATTCTATGTTTATACCTGTCTCTAAATTCTTAGTCCCTTTCCTCAATTGCTTTACTCCACAATTTCAATATTATAATCCTTGAACCACACATGGATCTGGGCAAGGTGGGCGAGTAGTTGGGGACCGGTCATGAGCTGGCCGTACCAGGGAACTTCAAAGGCTGCTCCTCCGCTTGCGACGATTTCTTTGAGTTTCTCTTCGTCAAATAATTCATAGAGAATGCTTGATTTGTCTTCCAGGATTTCATTGAGCCAGTCACCGACCAGTTTGGTATACTCCGGGTGATGGGTTTTCGGGTATGGGCTTTTCTTTCGGTAAAGGACTTCATGGGGAAGTACCCCTTCAAGTGCCTTCCTCAGAATGCCCTTTTCCCTTCCTTCGTGCATTTTCATCTCCCACGGGATGTTCCACACATACTCTACAAGTCTATGATCGGCAAACGGGACGCGGACTTCGAGGCTCGCTCCCATACTCATTCGGTCCTTTCTATCCAGCAAAGTCGTCATGAACCATAGTAAGTTTAAATAGAATAATTGTCTCCTTTTGGTCTCCACTTCATTCTCCCCATCCAACAACGGGGTTTCGGCAACCGTGCGATCATACTGCTCGAGGACATACTCCTCAAGGTTCAGTTTCTTGCTCCATTCTTCTTTAAGAAGACCCTGTCGTTCCGCTGTGGAACGCATCCACGGGAATCCTCTTCGGTTAAAATCTTCCGGACGGTGGAACCATGGATACCCCCCGAAGATTTCATCTGCACATTCACCAGACAGCCCGACGGTAAAATCCTCTTTGATTTCCCTGCAGAACCATAAGAGAGATGAATCCACATCGGCCATTCCCGGAAGGTCCCTTACATGCACCGCTTCAATCAGATGGTCCTTTAACTCTTGTTGACTGATCTCACATTTGTGATGAATCGTATCGAATTCAGCTGTCATCTTTTCAATCCAAGGGGCATCGGAGTTCGGTTGGAAATCATTCGCTTTAAAGTATTGATCATTTTCTTCATAATCAATGGAGTACGTATGAAGTTTCCCTTTCCCCTCTTCCTTATATGAATTTGCTGCCACCGCCGTAATGGCACTGGAATCGAGTCCTCCCGATAAGAATGTGCACAAGGGTACATCGGAAACAAGCTGCCTCTCTATGGCATCCGTAAGCAGAACGCGCACTTTCGAGACCGTTTCGATGAACGAATCCGTATGCTCCTCACTTTTTACATTCCAGTATCTCCATACATTCAAACCTTCCTTGGAGAAGATCATGCTATGGGCAGGACGCAGTTCCTTCACCCCTTTGAACACACCATTCCCCGGAGTGCGGGATGGACCGAGACCGAGCACTTCTGAAAGCCCCTTCAGGTCCACCTGTGGCAAAACATCAGGATGAGCAAGTAAAGCTTTGATTTCTGATGCAAACAGGATCCCGTCATCCTTTTCAACAAAAAATAAAGGCTTTACGCCCATTCTGTCCCTACCTATAAATGCATGCCCCTTCTCACTGTCCCATACGGCAAAGGCGAAGATCCCGTTCAGGTGCTGAACACATTCTTCCCTCCACTCAATATAAGAGGATAACAGGACCTCGGTATCAGAATGCCCTTTGAAGGTATACCCCTTCTCTATAAGTACTTGTCTAAGGTCTTCTGTATTGTACAGCTCTCCGTTATAGCAAATGGTGAAAGTGTGTCCGTTATGGTGGAGGCTCATAGGCTGCCTTCCTCCTGCAGGATCGACTACGATCAATCGTTTATGACCAAACGCAGCATGCTGGTCGACCCAGACATTCGTTTCGTCAGGTCCCCTTTTAGAAAGGGTTTCCGCCATTTTCTCAACCACTTCTTTTTCATTCGACATATCTTGTTTATAATGGATCCAACCTGTAATTCCGCACATAGTGATCATCCTCACTTTCTAGTCAAACAAACTGGGCTCACTGACACATAAATTATTCTATGCCCCTTTTAGAGAAATGGTTAATTGTCTCAATCAATCTTTACGTGAATGAAATATGATAATTATGACAAGAAATGTAGTTAAGGAGGGATATTCACTTGAGCAACATTTTTCGATCAAACATTTTAAAATCCCAAAAAAGATCTTTTTCCGAAGGCACTGCTTTATTCGAAGAAGATACATGGTTCTTTTTCGAGATCGACGCCGAGGAAGAATCTGAGCTCGAATTTTACCTCAATCATGAACTGAAAGTGTATAGAGATGGAGAGTGGCTTTCTGGCGTACTCTTGGAAGACGGTCTCATCGTCACCCCTTATGAGCGAATAAGAATCGAGAATGGCGATCGAATTCAAATAAAGAAGAATATATTGTATTCACTGGAGCATTTATTAGAAGAGATTTCGGATGATGCCTTTCATCAGTTTACAACAGCCTTAAATAACCTGGGCTATTCGATTTATGACAGTATCTTTTGCCATAACCACCTTGTATTCCTCGAAAACCAAAAAATCAAGGAAGGCGTAAACTTCATCACGTTTGATAACGGTGTGGAAGTATGTGCTGTCCAGCATCACTTCACCTACTATAAAAAGAAACGCGACCGCTTTGAATTCACTTTAAGTACAGGTAGACGAATTGTAATAGAAAGTTTCAATATTTGATCTGAATACCAGATCAAAAAGATAAATGCCTGTCAGGTAATGTACCCGACAGGCATTTGTCTTTTTATATATCCCGGCTTGTCACGAGGTGCCTTTTCTTTAAAAAGGTGTTCATTTTCTCCAGTGACATCGGCCTTTCGATTAGAAATCCTTGTGCAAAATCACAGCCAAGCTCCTTCAGTAATTCTAGTTGCCCGGGAGTTTCCACACCTTCAGCCACCACTTTCATGTTCAATCCCTTCCCCATGGTGGAAATGGATTGAACGATCGCGACATCAGGTGTATGATCGCTCATATTCTGTACAAACGAACGATCGATTTTCAGGATATGAAGGGGGAGATGCTTCAAATAACTTAAAGAAGAATAACCCGTGCCGAAATCATCAATCGCAAGCTTCACCCCAAGGCCGGCAAGTGATTTCATGGCGTCGATTGTATGAGCGGCGTCATGAAGCATGATCGTTTCTGTCAGTTCCAAGCAGAGGTATTCCGCTGGCAGCCCGGATATGGCCAACGCCTCTTCCACATCATTCAGGAACGTAGGGTGCTGGAATTGCCGTGCTGAAACGTTCACAGATATATAGAACTTCCCCGCCTCTTGGTCTAACCACTTTTTTAACTGTATACAGGATTCGACCAGGACCCATTTTCCGATTTCATGAATCAGCCCTGTTTCTTCTGCCAGGGGAATGAATTCACCCGGCGATATCAATCCCCAGGATGGATGCTGCCATCTGAGCAATGACTCACAGCCAATCAGGGATTGACCCTGTATGTGAATGATGGGTTGAAAAGCGATGAACAATTCCTGTTTCTCAATGGCTCTTCTAAGATGGGCCTCCATCTCCACCTTCCTCGTAATCTCTTCCTCCATATCCCTTGAAAAGTAAACGGTATTATTCCCGCCATTTAATTTAGCCCAATTTAGTGCAGAATCGGCATTTCTTAACAAGTCGGCAGTCTCTTCCCCATCCCGGGGATAGATGCCAGCACCAATGCTGACAGACATGTAGAATTCTTTGCCCTGATAAGAAAAAGGTGCCTGGATGGTTTCCAAAATATCCCCAGTGATATCTGAAATAGCGGCCTCATTCACCTCTTTCGTAAGAAGCACCGTAAATTTGTCTCCACTGAATCGGCCGAGATAGGCTCCTTTCGGGAGAATGCCTTGAATCCTTTGGGCAAGTTCTTTGATGATTACATCTCCTACAATATGACCAAGAGTGTCATTAATCATCTTGAAACGATCCATATCCAGAAACAATACCGCCAGCTGCCGTTTCTTCTTCTTCGCCCGTTGAATATGCTCGTCTACCATTTCCCGGAACTTCATCTTATTAGGAAGGTCGGTTTCACCGTCATAATATGCGAGCTGCGTGATTTTCTTCTCAAATTGACGCTCTTTCGTGACATTTCGCCCTATCCCGAAGATCCCGACACATTTACCCTCAACGGTAATCGGGATATTCTTGATTTGAAAGAAATTCACTTCCCCTTTCTTGGATGCAATGGGAAGATCATAATACTGCTCCCTACCATCCATGGCCCGGTAAAAATGCCTCCTTACCCGCACGGCGTCCTCTTTCCTGATAAAGTTGAGGGCTGATTTCCCAAGAACCTCTTCCCTCGTAAATCCAAATGTTTTCATGAAAGAAGGGTTGAGGGAATTAAACCGGCCGTTCAGATCGGTACTGTAGACAAAATCCGTATTATTATCAAAGAGGGAACGGTAATACTCCTCAGAAATCTGGATGTTTTGTGTTAATTCTTTAATATCCTTTTCTGCTGTATTGATTAAATGGGTTAAACTCATCATAACATCGGCTTCAGGGGTTAATTGAAAATCGATTTTCATACCCCTGATGGGTTCACGGACACCTTCAGACAATCCAAGATATGAAAGGGAATGAGCCATCAGCTTCGGTTTCTTCCCACTGATCCCCAATTCTCCATAAGAGAAGAAACCCGTCAAGGGCGATATCCGGTTTAGATAGGAAAGTTCCTGATTCGTCACATCGCGAACATACCTTCTTCTGGCTATACAATTATATACAAAATGAGTTTCTACCGGATGGCGTTTCAATCGGGACAAGAGCTTTGTTGTGGAGCGGATTAAATCCTGTACATCCACAAATCCAAACGACACCGTGTCACCCTCCGTCACTTCCTGACTGAGTTCAACACTCCCATTTGGCAGCACATTCACGATATAGACCGCCACTTTATCATTCTTATTTTGCAATAGAAAAGGGAACTCGATCGATGAGTCAGGAAGATCCTCCACAAACCTCTTCCCTAAATAGGTTTCAAGTATACGGATCGGTTTCACATGATTGATACCCTCCAAAATATTCCCTTTTGCTTTCGTGATGTTGAAGACTGGGCCAACTTCCTGCCATTCTTCTATGCTATGGGAATGGACCTTCAATTCTTCACCACTCAATGAGGCCGTAACAAAGCCTTCGCTTGATATTTCGTGGTTCGTGAATACATATGCCGGCCTTTTAAGAGGCAAATCAGAAGAAACACCACCGACGATGGTGACTTCATCCCCTCTTTCCGATACACCTTCCAAAAATTCCTGAACGCCAAGCTGTAAGTGGCTCGCAAAGATAATGAATGCTTTGGTGTCGGATTTACCAACAGATTCATACAATTGATTACCGATCTGCTTACTTGTACCTGACTTTTCTTGTAAAAGGGATTCTATCGTAGTGGTTTCAAATATCGTAAATGATAAAACGATTTCTGAAACAACCGACCCATCTATGACTTGACCGTTCGAGCTGCAGCCAATGAGGGTCCCACGGGGTAATATGTGGTTTAAGTGATTTTGCAGACCTTCTATGATCGCTAAAGGGGAATCGCCGACAAAGGCCTGTATCAGGAGGGAAGGAAATTGATCTATACCGTGCTCTTGAATAAATTGATTTAAGGATTGTTCACCTTTATATATGAATTGAAAGGACTTCACCATTTTCTACACCTACTTGAAAGACATCGTTTCTATCAAAATACCACAATTCGACAGATTTGGATATCCATTTATATGAAAATGGCAGCAGCTAAGTCCTTAATCAAGGGGAAAAGAGGTAAATAAAAAAGCCCGCTCCATAAATGAGCAGACTTTTTAAACCTTATGCAAATGGATGAAGACCAAGTGGTAAACGCAGTCCCAAATACAGAACAAGGAGCAGCGCGATCACCATGACAATCCACAATACATTCGTGCTTTTCCCTTTATTCATGCGGACCAGGATCATCTCAAACATCCCGATCACCCATATTCCCACCAATCCTTTAATGCCATAAAGGGCCGGATTGATTCCCTGATGCTTCCAGAATAAAAGGGCACCGGTCAGAATAATGAGCAAGTAAAATAATCGTAAGATCATATGTACAACTTTCATGCCTTTTTTCTTCCCTGCGTTATGCAATCCGACCGCTACAAAGAAAAGAATGATGGCAACGACCCACGTTGTAATATGGGCATGTGTATTATCAAACATATTGAACCTCCTACAGGTAGATAGTTTACGCTCATAATATTACCACAGTCTGTACACCAACAGAAATTTTAACTAATCCTGTAACGGATTTGTCAAAACTCCCAATCCTTCTATTTCGATTTCCACTACATCTCCCTTTCTCAAAAAGCGTGGCGGCTTATAGCCTTTTCCGACTCCTGATGGTGTACCTGTTGCAATGACATCCCCCGGCAACAAGGTCATACCCTTAGAGAGGGTGGAAATAATCGTCGGAATGGAGAAAATCATCTGTCCCGTATTGGAAGACTGGCGGATTTCCCCATTGACCATCGTGGTGATGGTGAGATTCTGAGGGTCATCCACTTCATCCTTTGTCACAAGGAATGGACCCATCGGGCAAGTTGTATCCAGACTTTTCCCGATAAAAAACTGTCCGTGCTTTTTTTGGAGATCACGGGCTGTGATATCATTCAGGATCGAATAACCAAACACATGGTCCATCGCTTCTTCAGGAGAAATCCCTCTCCCTTTCTTTCCGATGATCACGGCCAGTTCCCCTTCATAATCCAGCTCTTCCGTGATGTCATCATGATGAAGCACCGTTTCCCCGTGACCGATGACCGTTTGGGTTGCTTTCGTGAAAATCATGATATTCTTCGGGATATCCTGTTCACCACCCATTTCAATGGCATGTTCACGATAGTTCTTTCCTACACACATGATGTTTCTCTTCACTTTCGTAATCGGGGAAAGCCATTGCACTTCATCCTTTGCGAAAGATGGCAGAGCTCCAGCATTCTTTCTAAGAACCCCTTCCACACGTTGGAGAAAACCTTCCCCGGCTTCGATTCCCTGAAGTAAATCCCCAGGTAATTCATCCACCCCTGCTAAATCAATGATCCTTCCTTCAACTTCCACACCATACGTTTCTTTCCCCTCAACTGCATAGCTAACGAATTTCATCCTCATTCATCCCCTTTTCAGTTTTACACTTCTCCCTTTTTAACAACATTGCCTCTCCCATAACTCAACACTCGCCAAAGCTTTTCAACTGGTCCATATCGAAACTTGGATAACCAAATTTCAGAGAGGATCACCTGTATGATATATATCCCAACTGCAAGCATCGTCCCTGTTGTCAATGTCACTTCTCCGTAAAGGCCAAACCCATAGGAATAGAAGATAAGGGTGCCGATGATGGATTGCATCAGGTAATTCGTGAGGGACATCTTCCCTACTGAAGCGATTGGCTTGCTCCATTTCATCATTTTTTCATTCAACAATAATAATGAAAGGATTATTGCATAAGATACTGATAAGAACGGACCTCCTAAAAAGTCCTGTATATAGCTGTAAGCAAAGTTGGACTCAATGAATAGCGGCAACGATTTAATGATGATTCCAATGAGTAACGTACATCCACCTGTTATCATCCAAACCTTCTTATGATTCCTGACCTTTTCCAACAGTTGCAGTTTACTTGCGCCTGCCCCGATCATCATCATAGGAAGAATCGAAAGCAACAAGAATAAAAGATTTTCAGGTGAGTTCACCACATACCAGTCCTGAAAGCGCTGTTCCATGATACTGCTGAAGCTGCCTGAGGCATAGGCTGAGACCGAATCCTGCAAAGCGGCAATGTTTGTATAGTTGGTCACACCCGTCGGATCAGTGAAAGTCATCAACACTAGTAAAATACTGAAGAACACCTGCGGCATTAAAAATAGAATTCCTCCATGCCACATCAAGCCCTTCCCGGAAAGCCGCATGAAACCAATAAGGATCAGACCGAATACGGCGTAATTTATCAGGATGTCCCCTGACCAGATCAGGAAGGCATGAAAGCAGCCGATTCCCAATATAATAACAAGTCTTCTTACCCCAAACAGGTAGAAGGATGTTCCTTTCACCGTTGCCCTTTGTTGTTGAATCCCCAGCCCATATCCAAACATCATGGCGAATAACGGATAAAAGCTTGCTTGAACCAATACATCGATCCAAGGAAATAATGCCGTATCTTCAGGTGTTTTCCACCACGTATACGGATCAAAGTACAAAAACGGTGAATGGAAGGAAATCATGTTGATGATAAAGATGCCGAGCAGAGAGAATCCCCTGATCACATCGAGACTTACAATACGTTCTGACTGTTCAATTGGCGACAAGGTGTTCATTCATCTTCCTCCGAAAAAATTAATCTTGTTTCTATTCTAACCCGAAACGGAAAAATAGGCGATCATCACCTATTCCTGTTCTTCACATAGAATAACAATAATTAACTTTGTCTTAAAGGTGTGAGTCGAAATGCCTGCAATTGTAGGAATTGCACAAGTCATAAACGTCGGTTCCAGTGCCGTCTTTCATATTGGGGATGTCTTTAACATCAGCCCGGTCTCAACAGCCAAAACCTTTGCCGGTGCAGGTTCATTTATAACTGGAAGAGGGATTTCCGTCTATAATGAAAGCTCCTTGACCTATACGGTAGACGACGATGGAATGGATCAAGGAATAAACTTTACCCTATGAGTGTGATGCGAAAATGACAAATTATTATGTTCAACAAACCATACAGATTCAATTCATTAAAATCGGGGGTATGTCCAATTCTTCCGTATTGCAGATTGGTACATGTGGACAAATAAACACAAATGACTATCTGTATAATACCGGTGGTTTTACGGAGCCTGCTCCTGAAGCAGAAAAAAACGGCAGTGTTTCAAAGGGACCATCAAGTTCACCTTTAGTCCCTCTACAAAACCCTTAAAAGAGTCCGCGACAAGGAAAGAGGTGGCAGGATGACTAATTACTATATGACACCACAACAACTGTATCAGTATATCGAGATGTTGAATTCGAGAATTGTCGCGTTAGAAAAAAAAGTAGATGAGCTTTCACAGGAACTGACGACGATCAAAGATACTCCCAAGATAAACGTAGAAAAAATCGAGTATAAGTTTGATCAGCTTAAAGTCGAGTCCTTGGATGGTACACTGAATATCGGCATTAACCCAAGCAATCTAAAGGATACGATAGAGGATCTGGCCGTAGACCAGAATGTGAACGTCGATTCAATCAAAGACCTCACCCCTTATAAAGAAAGAATAACGAACGAAATACAAGCTTACATCCAAACCGAGGTACCTGCCCTGATACAAGACAATGAAATGCAATTCCAACGCTCCCTTGACCCTTCATATTATGAAATGGTACAGCAGGACCTGCTGAATCAAATGCCGCAGAGAATCGATTTCTATCTGGAGAACATCCCTCATGTCGAATCCAAACAATCTGAAGGGGAATGGGAAAGAAAAATCATTTCAAAGATCAAGCAAGATATTCAAACGGCACTCTTCTCCTTTATGTCCCAGATGCCGGAAAATATGGAAGGGATGAATAACAATGAACCTCCAAGTAATCAATCGTGAATTATCAGTCGGCAGTATCGATATTGCAGGGGTGGCGAGCTCCTCCCTTGTCCTGATCGGGGATGCTGATATCATTCAGCTTACTTCTGCATTCGATACACCGCCAGAGTCATTGATCGTCGGTCCATTCGTTCCACTGACACCGAAAGGATGATAGATGTTTAAGCGATATTCGATTGTAAACAAATTAGATGGCATAACGTTATCCTTTAGCTCTCTCTATCAACTAGGCGATTCCGAAAATATAAATGCTGTATCCTTTGCCTATGCAGTCCAACGAGAGAAAGAATTTTTCTTGACTAGTGAAGGAAGTTTTGATTCTGATGTTTTTCAAGGTCCACTGAAAAAACCTCCCATCGATCCAACAGTGAGGGTCAACAGACTAAACCTTTGTCCGATCAAAGTAGATCAAATATTTGTAAAGGCTACAGCGTTCTCTTCCATTATCCATATTGGAAATACGTCAAATGCCGCTATGGAGGCAAGAGTGAAACATATCCGACAACTTGAGCCTAAAAAACATGAAGAGCTGGAAAACTTCGAAACCATAGACCAGCCGGACTAGAAACCCGTAGAAACGGGGAACATGAACATTCTAACCTATTCCACATAGGTTAATTGTATAGATACTTTTTGAAGAGGATGTTGAATATGCCCGCTTTAGTAGGTCCTGTCGCTATTCTTAATGTAGGTGGAGGAAATGTACAGTTTGGGGATACAGGTATTATCTCCCCTAAGTCCGCATCGAAAACGTTTAGTGGTTCCGGCGGCTTCAATACCGGACCATTTCAACTGAGCTACAATGTCTTCAGTGTTAATACAACTTTTGATTGTAACGTAGTAGACCAGCCAATAACCGGAAATAACTAAAAAAACCAAAAAGCCCATCACCAGGCTTTTTGGTTTTTTTATATCGACTATCTCTTCTTTCTTCGCTCGTGACTTTTCTTCGTTTTGATTAATTTGGTTGGCGGCTGCTTGCGGATCCATTTTATGAATGCATGAATCTTCTCATCTTTTCTTAACTCTTCAATCGTGTTCAATCTTGCTCCAAGCTCCTCATTTGTGTAAAGGGAATGAATCTGTTTATGACAAGGAATGCATAGTTGTGCCGTGGGAAGAAATGTTCCCCCAACCTCTTTGGGTGTGAGGTGATGAATCGTGATTTCTACATTTCTCCTGGCACATAACTCACATGCACCAATCGCTCTTTTACTCATCTTTCACCATTCCCTCATGAAGTGATTAGTATAGGTATTCCCTGCGGCAGCATAAAAAATGGGCTGGGACATAACTAAATCCATTTTCTCTAACAATTAAAGTTAGGATCACTTGTAACACCGCTATTGATTTCCGTGCAAGATTCCGCTTTTCCCGTAGGAGTCTCCGTCTTGCACTCCAATCAATAGCTAGATCCTGCTATATACACTGAATCTGCTTTAGCAATAATAAGAAGAGAGCCAGTCATACACAGACTATAGGTTTCGAATGTTCAATCATTTGGAATGTGTCGGCGCAAAATGAGTCATTCACGTCAGGTTGGACAGAAATCGGTCACTGCAACTAATGGAATGATAGTTGGTGAATGTGAGTGTAAAGCAATCTCTACATTAAATTTTTATAGTGAAACTTACGCTTGGAAAGTTGATTGGAGCGGAAATCAACCACTACTCGCTACATCTAAAAATAACAACATTTATGTAAACAGCTAAATGATTAATTCGAACGATTTCGAATGATCGTTCAGATATTCCTTTAACAAAACACTTCGAAGCTAATGCTCCGAAGTGTTTCCTTTTTTATAGCTCCAACACATGTCCTCCATCAAAGAAATACAGATACTTTTCTGATACTGGTTCTTTCCATATGGATTCTAATGCCCGGGTGTATAATTCGATTTGTACTTTATACCTCTCTTCGAGGATTGGCCGCGCTTCAGTGAACCCGCCATGATAGCGGTCATGGATACCGTCTGTCTTGTAATCCAACAGGACGATCCCCGACTCATCCCTGAATACACAGTCGATGACCCCTTGAACAAGAATGGTTTCTTCAGGTGCTTCTTTACCCGTTTCAGATATTTCACTAAGGGGGACGCTCATACTGAATGGGATTTCCCGTTGGATACTCCGGGCATTTGCCATCCTCTGACCAAGTCCACTCTCGAAGAAGCCTGCGATGTGTTCGACTGACACCGCCAGTTTCTGTTCTTCCGTCAGGATTTCTTTATGAACGAGCTCCAGTAAAAGATCTTCAACCTTCTCCTCTGTCGGCACCCCATCTTCAAAAGAAATATGCTGCATGACTGTGTGCATGGCTGTACCCTTTTCAGCAGGGGACAGTTCCTTCGATTGCATGAACTGAGGCCGATTATACACAGGCTTATGGTGCTGCCTCAGGATATCAATACTTGAGGCTTCATCCCTTATTTCAACCATCCGTTTCAGCTCTGAAACCGATTGCTTAGAACGAAGGTTAGTAGCACGTATATGAGGGTATTCCCACGATAGTCGTTCTAATACCTCTTCTTGATGGGATGAAACAATATCCACCACTTCACCATTCTTCACTTTCTCCTGCCACGTTCTTTCTTCATTCATTTCCTCATCCTCGTCCGCAACCAACTCGGATTTATGAATTTTCGTGATATGAAAACAGGAAGGGTGATTGAGAATCTCTTCATTCATCGATCCAACTCCTGACGCGCCAACCTCTCCACACTGCGAATGACGCATGAGGGACGGACCTATCCAATCAAGATAAGAACTCGCCGCTGCCCGGTCATAATCAGATAACAACCAATCCTTCTGACTTAAGGCCCCTCGCCATTTCTTCAGCGATTTCTCCAGGCTTTTCACGGTACCGACCAGATATAGTTTCTCCTTGGCCCGGGTCAGTGCCACATACAGCACCCGCATTTCTTCGGAGATTGCCTCCATCCGCTTCTTCCGCTTGAACGCCAATTGGGGAAGGGACGGGTAGCTGATCCGTTTAGCTGCATCCGTATATTTCACGGCCAATCCAAGGTCTTTATCCAATAAGTATGCTGCATTTAGATCCATAAGGTTGAATTGTTTAGAGGTACCGGCGACGAATACGACAGGGAACTCAAGGCCTTTACTGGAATGGATCGTCATTAACCGGACCACATCTTCCTGTTCACTCAGGGCTCTCGCCACTCCGAGATCATCTCCCCGTTCCCTCATCCTGTCAATGAATCGCAGGAACCGGAATAATCCCCTGAAGGAAGTTTCTTCGTACTGACGGGCACGGTCATAGAGAGCCCTAAGGTTTGCCTGACGCTGCTTCCCGCCGGCCATCCCTCCTACATAATCATAGAATCGGGTGTCCCGGTACAATTGCCAGATCAACTCTGTCACCGATCCCTGCCTTGCCTTTGTCCTCCAATTCCCGAGGTGATAAAGGAACACTTTGACCTTTTCGAATGTTTCTTCTTCACGGGGATTTCCCGGCTTCTCACTGGCAAATGTCTTCAACGCTTCGTAATACGTCCCTGCCCTGGAATGGATCCGGATACTGGCAAGACCCTGCTCATCGAGTCCGACAATCGGTGACCTCAGAACGGAAGCAAGCGGGATATCCTGGTACGGATTATCGATCACTTTCAAGAGGGAAAGCATGATGGCAATCTCGGTGGCCTCGAAATATCCAGTAGATAAATTTGCATGAATCGGTATTCCCTGCCGCTTGAATTCTTCCATGATTTCTGCCGCCCAAGGCATGGAGCGAAGCAGGATGACGACGTCACGGTACTGTATCGGACGCTCGGTTTTCGTTTTGGCATCATAGACCGGTGTCCGCTCTTCGATCATCCTTTTAACTTTGTTTGCCATATAACGGGCTTCAAGGACCGATTTCTCGATATCCCCTTCATCAAAGATGGAAAGCCCCTCTTCATCACCACCGGCAGAAGATTCCTCCGTTTCCTGATCGATGATGGCCACTTCAATCGGGTACTCATTTTCTTCCGGATACGGTGCACCTTTTACAAGTTCGGCTTCCCTGTTATATTCCATTTCACCGACCGCTGGACCCATGATCTGTTTAAATAAGAAGTTCGTCCCTTCTAGAACTTCTTTCCGGCTTCGGAAGTTTTGGGAAAGATCGATTTTTAATCCTGCTTCCCCTCTCTCGGGGAGAAAACGGGTATACTTTCCTAAAAACAGATTCGGTTCCGCTAATCTGAAACGATAGATGGATTGCTTTACATCCCCCACCATGAACCGGTTTCCAACTTCTTCACGTTCTTCGGTAATGAGAAGGAGAATGGATTCCTGAACCATATTCGTATCCTGGTATTCATCCACCAGTACTTCTTTGAACTTATTTTTGTAAAGATTTGCTGCTTCTGAAGGAATCAAGGCATCAGATGAAGGGTCTCTTAAAATGTCGAGACAAAAATGTTCCAAATCGGCAAAGTCGACGAGTCCCTTTTCTTCTTTCACTATCCTGAAACGTTTACCGAATTCGATCACCACTTCCGCCAGGGTGTGGATCACGTCCTTCATCTTCCGCATATCTTCAAGGAATGAACCGGGTCTTCTTGAAAAGAAATCCTCCTGAAGCTTTTCCAGCGTTTTCTTTCCCTGATCCCGGAGTTTCTTCGCTTCATCCACTATTTCTTTGTTATAATCCTCTCCCCTGCACGCCTTCAGCTTCGTAAAGGGGAGGGTTTGAATCGTTTCGTATAAAGTGTCCCAGGAATGGGCGAGACTTTCCTCCAGGCTCTCGACGATTTCGATATCGCTTAAGAAATTCTCCGCTCTCGGACCAGGCCCCCCCGGTACGCGGGTGAGGTCCAGTGCACGCTGAAATAAGCTCTTTGCTCCATGAAGCTGCAATCGGATATCCGTCAGAAGAGGCTCGATAAAGGAGAGTTCATCGATTTCCTTCTCCTCTTCCACCTCATACAGATCCTCGAGTTTTCTCAACCACTCATCAGGGTTCGGATGGGAGCGGGAAAAATCATACAGCTTCCTGATCATATCCTGCAGGGCCCCGTCACTTCGGTCGTTCGTAAAGGTATCGACGAGCCGAAAGAAGTCCTGATTATCTTCCTTGCCGTATTCCTCTTCAAAAAGATCATCAAGGACCTCATCCCGAAGCAGGTCTCCTTCTGTCTCATCTGCGATCCTGAATCCAGGATCGATATCAATGAGATAATAGTATTTTCGTATCACTTCGAGGCAAAAGGAGTGCAGGGTCGAAATGGACGCACGGTTCAGTAAACTGAGCTGCTTCCTTAAATGACGGGAATGGGGATCCTCATCTATTGCCTTCTCCAGCGCCACGCCGATCCGATGTCTCATTTCAGCCGCTGAAGCATTGGTAAAGGTAACAACCAATAATTCATCCACGTCCATCCTGTCTTCTTCTGAGAGGATCTTCTGAATGATCCTCTCTACCAGGACAGCCGTCTTACCCGACCCTGCCGCTGCAGCGACAAGGATATCCTGCCCTTTTGCCCAGATTGCCTTCCACTGATCATCCGTCCATGTAACATGATCCGGCTTGACTGGAATACTGGCATTATTCATTGGATTCTGCCTCCTCTCTCACTTTCCGTAATAAATCTTCCGGTTTCGCTGTCGGAAGCACTCTGTACTCGTTTTCCTCCAGAGACTGATCAAATTGACAGACGGAACGGAACGAACAAAATTGACACGGGGTCCGGTCCTTCAGCTTATATGGAGCTATATCCGTCTCTCCTGAGATGATCCGGTTCCCGGAGGCTTCATAGAGCTTTCTGACATGTTGACGCATATAATGGAAGTCTTCACTTGAAGCCGCCTTCGAACGGGAGGATAACGCACCGTCCTTCTTAATCCCTGCTGAAATGATATCGGAGTTCCCCGTATCGAGCGTCTGGTCCATTAACCTGACAATGTCGGAATCCCCAAGGACAAGTCCCTTCATTTTAAAGCTCTTGAAAATTTCGTTTTCGATCTGATCCATCGTCAGGATCTTCTTGCTGTTGATCATCGGGTTGTGAACATGGAAATAAAGAACACCGGCAGGCTTCGCTTCCTTTCCGACGAACTGTTTTGAATTGGTTAACACAATATCCAAATACGTCAGCATTTGCAGAGCCAATCCGTAATAGACTTCCGTCATATCCAAATCCCTGGCGCTCGATTTGTAATCGACGATTCTGAGATACACCCCGTTCGTATCCTCCGCTTTATCCACACGGTCAATTCTTCCTTGAAGCTCCATCTTCGTCCCATTTCTCAATTGGAACTGGAACGGCGGAAGGGTCGCCTGGGGACCGAATCCAAGTTCCACCCCGACAGGCACAAACCCGCTTGCCTTTGCATGTTCACTTAGAATGAGGCTTGCCCTGCCTATGATTTGTTCAAGCTTCTGAGCAATATAATAATGCCTGTTCGAGCTTAACAGGATCTGATGCTGCAGCTTCGGTGCCAGCTTCAGGACCGCTTCTTTCGCCAACTGCAAACACTGGGATTTCGAGAGTGATGCCCAAGTCAATCCATGTCGCTCCACTTCTTCTGATATCCATTTTAACGCCGAGTGGAACATTTCACCGATATCCGGTGCCTCTAATTTGAAGAAATCCCGTTCCCTGAGCTTCAGTCCGTGACTGGCAAAATGTGAAAATGGGCAACTGTGAAAGAGCTCCATCCGGGAAACACTTGCTAGGATATGGTCCCCGTACAAATCTTTGCTCGTATCCTCTGACAGTTGATTCCCGCGATTTTCATAAAAAAGGCTCGACAGGATATGCCCTGCATGCCATTTCCAATCATTGGACTCAGTATAAAAATTGTACACATCCCACCAGAAGTCATGGATCGGATACTCCCTCTTCTTTAACTGAAGCTGCGACGTCAGATGGGAAATCGTCACATTCGGATGACAGACATAATGAAGCTGATCCTCTTCAGATAGTTCCGACGGTTCATTGATGAGAAGCTTTGTATGTGCATCCGGGAACATTTCATTCAATCTCTTAATGAACGAGGAAGGCAAGAGCGCCTTTCCTTCTTCATTGGCGATGGGATAGCTGATGAAAAGGCGTTCGGCCGGAGTCGTGAACGCTTTATAGGCCACAAATTCTTCATCCAACAGCTTCGTCCTGTTACTCGGTGCGATCTTGAATCCCTTTGTTATCAATGACTCACGATCTTCATCGGACAGGACCCCGTCTTCATTCATTTTCGCAGGGAGAACTCCGTCATTCACTCCAATGATGAACGCCGCTTTGATATCGCCAAGCCTGGATTTCTCGAGATCTGCAATAATGACCTGATCAATGGCAGGGGGTACCAATGAGAATTCCATCGTTTCAATCCCTGCATCAAGGATGGAGGAGAATTTCTTCATGGTTGTTTCTTCATCACCAAGCATTTCTACATATTGATCAAGGAGATCCATTACTGCCGACCACGCCTGGTCATGCTCCCTTGCTGCGATCAAATTCCCTTTCTCCTCCGCTTCAATGCGCATCCGTTCAAGCTTTGCCGGTATGTCCAGCTCTTCCAGATAAAGATAAAGTGCCTCACAGTATTCCCGTCCCGTGGCGCGCTTCTTTAATCGTTTCCCCAGTCGGATGATCGGTGCCGAAATAAATAACCTCAATTCATTGATCTCGTGCTCAAGCTCCCTCTCCCGGTCGGTCTGTGGGGCGTCCACATGTTCAAGACCCCTGAAGCGACGGTATTTCCAGCGGTCTTTCTTCGTCCACCTGTCTCCCTTTATTCCATAAGCGAGCACATAGTTCTCCAGCCGGTCCATCTTTTCACGCAAATCGGTGGGATTCTTCTGATATGGAAATAAAAGGTCTGTTTTCACTGCCCGGAAGACCGGCTCATACCTCCAGTTCGTGTTCATGATCTCAAGTGTGGAGCGAATGAGCTCGATGAGAGGATGATTTAGCATCGTCCGCTTCTGATCAAGGAAAAAGGGAATCGCATAATCCTGGAAAATCGTTTCAACCTTATCACGGTAATCCTGGCTGTTCCGAACCAATACGGCGATATCCTTGTAACGGTACCCTTCTTCCCGGGCAAGCTTTCTGATCTCCCTTGCAATTCCTTCAACCTCAGCCCGACGGTTGGACGCCTCAAAGAATTCAATGGTGCTCTTCCCTCCCTCATAGGGAATCGTTGGCCGCTCTTCAAAATGACGTTCTAAATGAAGCATCGTTTCACTTCTGTAGCGGATCGGTTTATGGAGCACCTCTTCATTCACCGATACTCCTGCCATCCTGCATATATCCTGAAGGGTATGATACGTTTCGTTCGTCATCCGATACAGGCTTAACTCGTTCATGGCGTCGATTGGCTGTTCAGGATCCGTTGTAAGGGCAACCGTCACTTTTTTCGTATGCTGTATGAGCTGATCGATGATGAGGTATTCCTGAGGAGTGAAACTATGAAAGCCGTCTATGTAGATCTCTGCCTCTTTCAGAAGGTCGGAGTTTTTCACATGATCAGCCAGCAGTTGAAAATAATCTTCCGAATCAATGTACTTTCCGAAAAGCTTATCCTCAAATTTCTCATAAATCAGTTCAAGGTCATGAAGCTTATCCTTCAATACCTTGGAGCGATCACTGTCTCCCTCGAATCCCTGCAGGTCCGCGGGCGTTATGCAGTAGCGTTTGAACTCCTTGACAATCGCTTCCACATGATGAATGAACCCGGGCTTGTCCGATGCCTTGGTGAAAATATGGAGATTCTCCTTGTTTTCGTCTATAATCTTCCGAATCATCATATTCAAACCGACATCAGATAGGTGATAACGGCTCATTCCACCCGTTTCCTGAAGGATCTTCCACGCAAGACGGGTGAAGCTGAACACCTGTCCGCGGATCATACCATTCAATCCCGGCGTGTTTACAAGCTCGTATTCAGATATAAAGGACATTTGATCCGGTACGATATAGATGATTGGATCTCCATTCGGGGCTTCCAACAAACTCTTCTTCATCTCATCCAATATGCGATGGGTTTTCCCCGTACCGGAACGTCCGAGAATAAAACGTACAGCCATCCTCTCACTCCTTTTCTTCTATTCTATCTATTCTACCCAAAAGGGTTTATGAATTTTTGTATAGGTTCATTATAGTACACAACCACAAATCTTTCCCGTCTCAATTTTGATTGAAAATATTTGGAACATCCGCATACAGTAAACATAGGTAGGTGATATCATCATGAATCCAAATTTCCACAGAATCTCTGCTGTCCTGGTTGTGATGGCCGTGATGGTCGCTTGTAATATTTACACCTTCATCCCCATTTACGGAAGCATCGCTGCCACCCTTTCCATTCCGCAAAGTGAAGTCGTTATGGCCGGCACTTCATTTATCCTTCTCTACGCATGCGGTTTATTGACCTTTGCCAATGCCGCAGACCACTTCGGCAAAAAAAGGATCCTCGTCTGGGGGATGCTTGCATCTGCCGTTTCTTCGGGACTCGTTGGGCTATCAGCCGACTTTTGGAGTTTATTTATCACGAGGGGATTACAGGGATTTTGTCTGGGGAGCTTTGCCCCTGTCGCGTTTGCCTATACGTATGATTTGTTTTCCGGAAAGCATCGGACCCTGCTTCTGGCCTTCATTAATTCAGGCTTTCTCTTTGCCGGTATCCTCGGTCAGTTGCTCAGTGAAGGAATCACACGCTTCTCCGGCTGGTCTGCAGTGTTCTTCTTTTTCGCGATGGTATATGCTTCCCTTTTCTTAATCGGAAACCAGACCCTTCCACCAACAAACGTTGTATCTGTCTCACCCACACAACAACTCGCCACCATCCTGAAGCTGCTTAAGAGAAAAGAACTCCTTTACTGTTACGGAATCGTCTTCACCCTTCTCGCTACATTCATCGCCTATTATGACAGCTTGACCCGCTATCTGTCAGACGATCCCGGCCTGCTTTTCCTCACCAGGGCAGTAGGACTGATCGGAGCCGGTTTATCCCTTTTCACCGGCCGTCTTATGGAGGCACTCGGAATCTACAAAACTCTGTTTATCGGAGTCACTTTATCGATGATAAGTGTGGCGGCTGCTTTCATGTATGCATATGGTCACGAACCCTTCATCATCATTCTTTCTTCCATTCTTTTTGTCTCGGCCATCTCTTTATTGATCCCCACCGTCATTACCCTGATCGGAAATATGAGCGGCAAGGGACGGAGCCAGGCACTCAGCCTCTACTCCTTCCTTTTATTAGGGGGGACCAGCGTGGCACCGTTGGTCATCATGCACCTTACGTATGTACAATCCTTGCTTCTGTTAGTGGGATGCTTTTTGTTCCATGCATGGATGGGCGGCTTGTTATATGCGGGTCGGAAGAAATGGGGGACGGGGGATTAGCGCCAACCCTCACCCCATAAAAAAAAAGAAGGACACCCTCATCCTTCTTTCCATTCATCCACCAATAACCCATACAGAACCATGTCATATCGTTTCCCGTCCCTCTGCAGGAACTGACGGTAGCTTCCTTCTTTCGTGAACCCCAGCGATTCATATAAACGGATCGCTCTCTCATTATACGAAAATACCGTTAACTGAAGACGGTGTAAATTCAACTCATGAAAGGCATATGCCAGGAGGCACTGCATGGCTTCCCTGCCGTATCCATTCCCCCATGACTGCTCGTCACCGATGGAAATCGAGACCCATCCCACTCGATGAGACCAAAGAATTCCGTCCAACTCAACAAACCCGATGATTCTGGCGTCATCCTTCAGACGGACCGCAAAACGATAGGCATTGTCACCGGGATCTCCCATCCATTTCTTGATTTCTTCTTCTGATTTCGGTTTATGGGGGAGCGCATCCAATAGTCTTTGCACTTCTTCATTTTGATTCCATTCCCTTATTGCCGAAACGTCTTCTTCCTGAAAGCCTGATAGATATATTCTTGTACCGGATAATAACCGTTTCATCTTTTTCACCTCGATATATGTACTTCGAGATGTTCCATCCCTTTTCCTTTATTGCCCCTGTAAAAGCTTTGTCAATGCCGGTTTATTGACTTTGCCCACATCGGTTTTCGGTAATTCTTTCACAAAGTGATAGTCCTTGGGGATCTTATACTTGCCGAACTTCTGCAGGCAAAATGCCTTCACATCCTCCGTCGATATTCCAGCACCCTTTTGTAACGAAATAAAGGCTGTGACGACTTCCCCCCATTTTTCATGGGGCAAACCGATCACTGCACACTCAGAAACTGCAGGGTGCTCGCTTATCCAGTGCTCGAGCTCCTGAGGATAAATATTCTCACCACCTGAAATGATCATGTCTTTTTTACGGCCGACAATGTAGTAATCTTCATCCTCATCGAATTTCGCCAGGTCCCCTGTATGAAGCCAGCCGTCTTGTATCACCTGTTGTGTTTGCTTAGGGTTCTGCCAATATTCTTTGAATAAATGATCTCCCCCTAATAATAGCTCCCCTACTTCCCCGCGGCCGACAGGGTTCCCCTCGTCATCGATGATTTTCACACGGTTCAACATCATTGCTTTCCCGACCGAACCCTTTTTCATACGGGAAGGGTCAATGTAGAAATTATTCGGCCCGGCTTCTGTCAAACCATACCCTTCCTTAAAGGGAATCTCTTTTTCTTTAAAAAATTCATATACTTTCCCCGGACAAGGGGCTCCCCCGGATAAAAACACCTTCATCTTCGGGAAAAGGGTAGACTTGAATTCGTCCTTTTCCATCAGCAAGTGGTACATGGTCGGTACAAGGAGAACAATGCTGCACCCATGTTCATTTAAAGCAAGTATCGCCTGTTCCGGATCGAACCTCTCAGCGACAACGACCTTTCCCCCTATCATTAAGAGGGGAATCGATAAAGCATTTAATCCTCCCGTATGAAAAGTAGGCAAATACGTCACGGTGCAGTCTTCTTCGATTAAATTCCAGCTCACCACTGTATTCAAGGCATTTGATGTCACAGATTTATGTGAAAGGACGACCCCCTTTGGATTCCCGGTCGTGCCTCCTGTATAAATCATCAGCCAGGGATCAGAGAGTGAGAGGAAAGGAGAGTATGACAGACCTTTTTCCACTGAGTAAACTTCCCCTGCCACATCATCAATACAGAGTTGTGGGCAACATTTAGAAATTGAAGAAACGAGGAGTTGAAGTTCTTTTTTATAAAAAAGGAGACCCGGGGTACTATTCTTGGTAATCGATTCAATCTCAGCTGACGCTAACCTCCAATTGAGTGGAACAAACACAGCCCCAATCTTTCCACAAGCAAACAAAATCTCAAAGCAAATCGTATGATTCGTAGAAATGAACACCACACGATCCCCTTTTGTAATCCCGTGATCACACATATATCGAGCCCACTTAGACGCCCTTTCATCTAAAGTGCGGTAATCAATCCTCTCGTCCGTGGCAGCATTCAGTAACGCAATTCGATCAGGAGAGATCATTGATCGCTTATGCAACCAATCTGTGACTCTTTCCATACTCATCTCCTCCTTTTGGTGGTTGTATTCATCATAAGGATCAGAGGTTACAAATGAGTTACAGGCCGGGCCCCCTTTAACGAAAAAAAGACCCGGAGACTCCGGGCACAAACTCTTTACCAGATCATTTCTGCCCACTCGGGGTGATCAATGAATGGATTTCGATTTCCTTGATATTGCTCATAGATAATGTTATTCCTGCGGATTTCCCTTTCATCAACGGGATCTTCTTCGTTCCATTCAAGGAGTACAGACATTTTGCCCATATAAGGGGCACTTCCGTTGTTGACATTATTATTCATTTCCAAGTCCACTTCACCACTGTCCCCTTCATAACGGACATCCATGTAGAAAATCATTCGTGCCACGTCACCTTTCACTTCATCACGAGGCTCCCATGAATCGCTATCATAATAGTTTCCCGGGGCTTCACTCTGCTCATTTCCACCATTATCGAAGTCAAGGTTTCCTCTTGTAGAGTTGACCGTCACATCCGTCGGTCTTAAATGATGAAGGTCCGTCCCCGGCCCCTGTGCGGTTCCGAAATCACCATGGGATTTAGCCCATACGTGTTCACGGTTCCAGTCATTCACTCCGCCGCCGTTTGTCGTTTTCGATTGTGAACGTCCTGAGTAGAGGAGAATAACATTATTGGGATTGTTCGGGTCTTCATCCGTATTTCGCAAAGCTCCCCACACAGCATCATACGAAAGGGTTTGATGGTCATCGATGATGTTATGTAGTGCGGTTTTCAGCGTTTCACCCATCTTTCCTTCAGCTGAGTTGTAATACTCTTCATTAGCCGGTGGATCGGTCGGTTCCGTTGGAGGGTCGGACGGATCAGTTTCCCCGCCTTCCATCGATTCAAACGCCGATGTGGACTTCACTCCCGGGTGGGAAAAATAGGCCGTCAAGCTGCCCGTCACCTTGATTTTTTCACCCATCAGTCCCGGGTTGCTCTGAAGACCGAAGCTTGAACGGTAAGAAGATGGAATCTGGACATACACCATCTCATCTGTATTGGCTTCTGTAGGGGAATCCGCTAATGCCAATGCATAATCGTTCGGAAACTGATTTGTGACAACCGATGAAGCTGAAGTAGGCTGCCCTACCACATATCCTTCTACGGACTGTGTGGATCCATTTTGATTTGAGATGGCCTGGTCCACCGTATAAGGGGAATTCCACGTCCCATTTCCTGCAGCACTCATTTGACTCGGGGATACCTGACTGCACGCAATCGTAAAAATAAATACAATGGCAAAAATACCGATGACTTTTTTGTGTATAGACTTCAAATTGCTTCGCCTCCTTTGAATGCATTACACATTTAGCGTACAATATCGATTGTCATTATAGGGTAAATTTTATGTAAAAAAGGGAAAATGAGTCAAATATCATAAGGTTCAGCTGGTGATTTTGGTACATTTCAGCAACGTTAAAAGTGCCGGCCCACCCATGGACCGGCACTTTCCCCACTACATTCCTTCCACGAAAACCGAAGCACCCATGCCTCCGCCCACGCATAATGACGCAATTCCTTTTTTCAATTCACGGCGCTTCATTTCGTGAAGCAATGACACGACTAGTCGGGCTCCTGTGCAACCGACGGGATGACCGATGCTGATCCCGCTTCCGTTCACATTCACCTTTTCCCGGTCCAGTCCAAGTTCTTTCTCTACCGCTAAATACTGAGCAGCAAACGCCTCGTTGATTTCAAATAGATCGACTTCATCCAGGGACCAGTTTTTCGTTGTATGTAATCCTTTTTGAATGGCAGGTACCGGACCGATTCCCATCACATTGGGATCGACTCCCGCCACTGAATAACCGACGATTCTTCCAAGTGGCTCGAGTCCTCTCCTTTCGGCTTCTTCTTCACTCATTAAGATCAAAGCCGCCCCACCATCATTCAAGCTGGATGAGTTCCCTGCTGTAACAGATCCCCCTTCACGGAACGCCGGCTTCAATTTCTCGAGTTTCCCGAGTTCCAGTCCTGCACGGGGACTTTCATCTTTCTCAATGATCTTCTCCCCTCTTCGCTCCTTCACCGTAATCGGTACGATCTGCGTATCGAAATAGCCCTTTTCCATCGCGTTCACTGCCCGCTCATGACTCATCACAGCGTATCGATCCTGCTCTTTGCGGGAAATGGAATGGATCTCCGCAAGATTTTCAGCGGTTTCCCCCATCATGTTGCCGTGAATGGGATCTTCAAGTACCTCCCACACCGAATCGCGGATTTCTCCGTGTTGCAGCCTTTGGCCGAATCGGTGCTGTTTTAATATATACGGGCTGGAGCTCATCGCTTCCACTCCGCCAGCCATGACGATATCGGACATTCCCGTTTGGATTTGCATGGCTGCCGATATGATGGCCTGCATGCCGCTTGCGCATTGACGTTGGATCGTAAAGCCCGTCGTTGTGTCATCAAAGCCGGCAAGCAGTGAAGCCGTTCTCGCCGTATTAGGCTGATCGGTTCGTTGGATGCAATGCCCGAGGATCACTTCATCAATGTCACTCGCCGATAACCCGCTTTCCTTTGCGGCTTCTTTCATTACGGGTACGATCAAATCTGTCGGAAGCAGGTCCTTGAACGCTCCCCCAAATGCGCCAACCGGCGTACGAAGAGCCGATGTGATTACTACGTTTCTCATATTGTCACTTCCCTTTCGTGTCAGATTACATCATGATTCCGCCATCCACATGGAGGACGGTGCCATTCACATAGTCACTATCGTCTGATGCGAGGTATAAATAGGCCTTTGCGATATCTTCCGGCTTTCCTAATCTGCCAAGTGGAATCATCACTTTCATTTGATCAATGACCTTTTCCGGCACTGCCGCCACCATGTTCGTCTCGGTAAAGCCCGGTGCGACTGCATTGACGTTGATCCCTTTGCGACCTAACTCCTTTGCCCACGTTTTTGTCATCCCAACGACCGCGGCCTTCGTTGCAGCATAGTTGGTCTGACCGACGTTTCCGTAAACCCCGCTTACAGACGAGGTATTGATGATTTTCCCTTTGCCATTTTCGATCATATGGGGCAGGACCGCCTGAGTGCAGTTGAATACACCTGTTAAATTGACATCCAGGACCTTCTGGAAATCTTCTGATGAAAGCTTATGCACCATAGCGTCCTTCGTGATTCCCGCGTTGTTGATTAAAATATCGATCTTGCCGAATTGCTCTTTTACCCCCTGCACGAAAGAATCCACCGAAGAGCGATCGGCCACGTCCCCTTGGAAGAAGACTGCTTTCCCTTTCCCCAATTCGTTCAGCTGCCGGGCTTTTTCCTCCCCGCTTTCCTTATTGAAGTCAACAAGGGCCACATGACTTCCTTCGTTTACAAATGTTTCAGCTGCAGCAAATCCGATCCCGTTGGCTGCCCCAGTGATTAATGCGACTTTCCCAAGAAGTCTCATGCCATTTCCTCCTTCGTTTGCAAAAACGAATGGATCGTGTCGAGCAATTGATCCAAATTGTCTATGAGCGGTGAATGCCCACTATTCTTTAATTCGACAAATACAGCGTTTTCTCCTATATCCCCGATGATCTCCTCTGTCATTTCCTTCGTGATGACATAATCCCTCTCTCCCCGGAGGACAAGGACAGGTATGGAGATCGTGCCGGCCTTACCCGTTCCTTCCACGAGACCATTGTATACATCACTTATATTGAACGTATTGAGCGCTTGATAAATGTGAGAGAGATTCCGCTGGGTTCTCATGTCATCGATATATTCTTCATAGCGGCTTGCCTCAGGCTGGGTATGGGAATAGATCAGGGCATTCCATAAACCACGGAGGAACTCCCGGTCATTCCCGTCATATGCGGCTTGAACGGGAATCGTTTTCCCCTTATCCTCCTTCACTTCTTCCATCGTTCGAAGTCGTTTCCCAAGATCAGGCGTGCCATCTTCTTTCGTCCCCATAAATGGATAACCTCTGGTAGACGCGGACGCGAGTAAGATTAGATTGTTGCAATCATCGGGATAATCAATGACATATTGCATGGCGACCGCCCCTCCTGTGGACCATCCCACCATGGAAAACCCCTTGAGTCCAAGAGCTTCCACCCAATCTTTCAGATCATCAGACAAATCTTTGATACTCTCAATCTCCCGATGATAGCTGGATTCTCCAAATCCTCTCATATCAACCGCATACAACTTATAGCGTTCATCCATATTTTCAAGGACGATATCCCAATGTTTGGATGACGTCATATTTCCATGCACGAGAACGAGTGGAATATGTCCCCCGCTTCGCTCCCGATAAGCGAGGGTTTCTCCATTTCCAAGCAATACTTTCTTTAATTGAACCGTTGTCATAACGTTGATCCCCCTTTTAAGAATTTCCCCAGACCATGGTGGTCGCTCCCCATGCGTATCCAATACCGGCACTGACGAGGACGACCACATCGCCATCCTTCAGTTTGCCTCTTTCTTCCGCCAATCGCAGTGATAGGATTTGATCGAATTGCCCGAGATGGCCGTATTCCTCGAGATAGATGGATTGTTCTTGCGTGAGCCCCAATTCCTTTAGTACATAGAGATGGGCAGACCTTTTCATGTGCAGCATCGCGACATAAGAGATATCCTTTTCTTCGAATCCACTCTTATATATTGATTCCCTTATGACCTTCAGAAAGTGATCCATGGACTTTTGTTCCAATCTTCTTTTCATTCCACCAGGATCGGTCACATCGAGCTTGTAACGGTGGAGGGACTCCCTTGTCAAAGGCTCCTTCGTTCCTCCAACGGGAACAATGACATCTTCTGAAAACGAGCCGTCGGTGATGATGGATGTTTCCAATACCCGGTTTTTCTTCAGGTTTTGTTGTAGAATCATCGCCCCTCCTCCTGCTGACAGGTTGAACATAAAGCGGGTCCTGCTATTTTCATAGTCTATGAAATCGCTGTTGCGATAGCCTCCTGCCATGAGAATGGTTTTAATCGCAGGGTCCGATTCCAGTAAGCTTTTTGCAAGTTTCATGGCCATAATGGTCGTACCGCACCTCAGTGCGACATCAAATGCCCAGGCATGGTACGCCCCGATTTCTTCCTGAAGCTTGATGCCTGCTGTCCAGAGGGGATATTCTTTGTGCTCTTCCCCAACGTAGATGACAACATCTATATCCTTGGGGTCGATGCCTGCATTTGAAATTGCCTCTCTTGCCGCCTGAATCCCCATGGCACATGTATGGTCCTCAGGATTTGGAACCGTTTTCTTTTTAATCCCCATTTTGCTTTCTACAACCTCTATCGGAAGTCCTGCTTTTTCTGCGATATCTTTACTCGTCATAGTGGATGAGGGTAAATACATCCCCGTACTGAGCATACCGATTGTCATGAAGATCCCCCCTTAGCTTGCGATGTTTTTCTCTTCTCTTTCCTCTTTTTTTGTCCGTTTTCTTTTCTTGATCTTCTTGAATGATCCCACAATGCCTGTCGGGAAGAACATCACGGCCAGGATATAAAGGATACCGAAGAAAATGATCCACCGTTCAAAGATCGGATACGTTTTAGCGAGCTCAGTCAGATAGTGATGGGCAAATTCAATCAACCCTGCACCGACTATCGGTCCGATCAAAGTCCCCACCCCGCCGATGATGGTCATCAATAATGCATCGAGGGTCACATCCATTGTGAATACACTGGTATTCACGAAGCGTAAGGACAAGCCGTACAAAGAACCTGCAAAGCTTGCGATCACTCCGGCTATAACACTGGCTAAAATCTTGTAATGAAGAACCTGGAACCCGATCGATTCCGCTCTCTGCTCATTTTCACGGATCGCCTGGAGAACGGAGCCCGCCGGAGAGTGGGTGAACCTTTTTAATAACAGAAAAATGATGACCATGACACCGAGACAAACGAAGTAGAAGACAAGACGATCCTTCAATACATCCGGTGTCCGGAACGTAAATCCATCATTCCCGAAGGTCAGGCTTCTCCACTTTTCCGCACCGACGAGGAACAAACCTGCGAATGCCAGGGTGAGCATGGCATAGAAATGACTCTTAAGGCGTAACGTCAGGAGTCCAACGACATAGCTGACGATTCCCGCTATGAAGGATGCCGCAAGGATTGAGACCACGAGCCAAAACATGGTCGGCTCCATCCGGTCGAGAAAGATCCCTGTGGAATACGCACCGATTCCGAAGAACATGGCGTGCCCAAAGGAGACGATTCCTGTATAGCCAAGCAGGAGATCGTAGCTCATGGCGAAAATGCCAAAGATGAATACCTGTGTCAGAAGAATCATCATACTTCTTGAATCGTTAAAAAATGGGTAAACGATCAAGATGGTTAATGCCATCCCTAAAAATGCGTTCGATCTGTCTTTGAGAATCTTCACTTCCTCACCCCTTTACTGTAAATAACCCCTGTGGTCGGAATATGAGTACGAGAGCCATTAAGATCATATTGACGGCGAGGGATAGTTCCGGGACATAATAGGTCATGAATGAGCCTGACAATCCAACTAAGATGGCTGCGAATAATGAACCCGGAAAGCTCCCCATTCCCCCGATCACCACGACGATGAAGGCAAGGATCGCGAATTCCATGCCCATTTCGGCATAAATGACACCCGAATAGGGCGCAAGGAGAATCCCGCCGAGGGCAGCAAGTGCAGACCCGACCATGAATACATACATAAACACCCTCTTGATATTGATCCCGAACGCTTCAACCATTTCTTTGTTCATGACCCCTGCCCGGACGATCAAACCGATTCTCGTTTTATTCAAAATCAGCTGCACAATCGTGAAAATGAAGAGGCCGATGAGGATAATGAAGACACGGTATTTAATGACAATAATATCCCCGACCGAAAAGCTTCCCGCTAAATAGTCAGGCGCTGTGGCCGATAGCTGATTCGGTCCCCATACCACTTTCAATAATTCTGACAGGACGAGCATGAAGCCCAGAGTAATGAGGATCTGCTGCACATGGTTTCCATACACAGGCTGTATGATGAATTTCTCCGTCACAAAACCTAGTACCAAACCCGTTGCAACCGCTCCGATGATGCCGATCACAAAGCTCCCTGTCACGGTGTAAATCCAAACTCCGCTATAAGCACCCCACGCGAACAAACCGCCGTGGGCAAAATTCAATACATCCATCAACCCGAATATGAGTGTTAATCCTGCTGCCAGCAAAAAGATCAGCATCCCTGTCGCCAATCCATTCAGTGCCAGGGTAATGATGAGGTCCATCCTATTCACTCCTCACGCGATTCCTAAGTATTTCCTCTTCATTTCTTCATCTTTCACCAATGACTTCATCTCCCCATGATGAACAGTGGTTCCATCGTCGATAATATAGAATCGGTCCCCAATACCGCTCGCCATCAAAAAATTCTGTTCTACAAGGAGGATAGTTGTTCTTTCCTTCATTTCTTCAATGGAACGCATGACTTTCTCTACGACAATCGGAGCGAGCCCCTTACTCGGTTCATCGATTAAAATGAGGTCATTATCATTTAAGTACGCCCTTGCGATGGAAAGCATCTGCTTCTGTCCGCCGCTTAAATTCCCTCCTACTTTCTTCCAGAACTTCTTTAAATCAGGAAACAGATCGATGATCCAGTTCATGCGGTCCTCCGTCTCCTGGTCCTGGGCTTTCATCGCCACCTTCATATTTTCTTCCACTGTCAGGTCTCCAAATATCCCTTGATCCTCAGGTACATAACCGTTGCCTCTACCCGCCACCTTAAAGGTCGGGAGCCCCTGGATTTCTTCGCCTTTATAGATGATTTTCCCTTTTGATGGCGGTGTAAGTCCCATGATGCTCCTGAGACTGGTCGTTTTCCCCGCACCGTTTCGTCCAAGAAGTACCGTTACTTCTCCCTTCTTCACTTCAAACGAAACTCCTTGAAGGATATGGTACTGCCCGATATACGTTTCAATTTGTTCTACTTTAAGCAGAGTGCTCATCATATAAGCCCCCTAAATAGGCTGATTGTACCTGCTCATTTTTCATGATTTCCTTCGGATGATCATCAGCAAGCAATCGCCCGTTGAATAACACCATGATGCTGTCTGATAAATCCATGATCAAATCCATTTTGTGCTCTATGAGGACAATCGTTTTTGTTCCTTGGGATTTGATGGCACGAATCACCTCAAGAATCTGCGGTACTTCCTCCAGGGACATCCCTGCCGTCGGTTCATCCAATAATAAAATTTCCGGATCAAGTGCAAGGAGCATGGCAATTTCAAGCTTTCTTTTTTCCCCATGTGCAAGATTCACGGCAAGGGAGTCGGCTTTATTCGTAAGCATGACGAGTTTCAGTAATTCATGTGATTCGCTCATTATGTCGCTGAATGCGTTTATATTCCTGTGCATCACATACCGGATTCCTTTTCTTGACTGTACGGCCAATCTCACATTCTCCAACACCGTTAAGTTCGGAAACACATTCGTCATTTGAAAGGAACGGCCGATGCCAAGACGGGCACGCTTTGTCGTGGACAGCCTGGTGATTTTCTTTCCTTTTAGATATACATCTCCACTCGATGGCTTTAATTGTCCGCTTAATAGATTGAAGAGTGTCGTTTTACCGGCACCATTCGGCCCAATGATGGATTTGAACTCCTTATCCGGTACAGAAAACGTCACATTGTCCACAGCTGTATGGCCCCCGAATGTGATACTCAAGTTCTTGGTTTCTAAAATACTCAACTTTTTCACCCCGCTTGGATTTTCATAAAAGGGGCTGACTGTAAACAAAGTGCCATAACACCATGTCAGTCACCCCCCCATTCATTCGTTTACGTTCAATTTAGTTACGGATTGGCGGCGCAGTTTCTTCAGGAGAAAGTTCCCTGATCAATACCGGCACAGGATATGGAACTCCTTCCTTCTTTTCAAGCTTAATGGCATACAGTGTTTGAAGGGCCTGATGATCTTCTTCACGGAACGTCATCGTCCCTTTCGGCGTCTCAAAGCTCATGCCTTCCATCGTGTCGATAAGTGTATCGGCATCCAGATCACCTTCCGTTTTCTTGATCGCCTCCACAATGGAAATCGCCGAGCTCATCCCTCCAGGAGTAAAGAGATCCGGTACTTCATCATATTTCTTCTGATGCTCTTCCACTAGCCAGTCATTGATCTTATTGTCAGGCAGTTCATGGTAATAAACACTGAAGCCTTCCATCCCGACAAGGGGTTCCATAGCGGAAAGGGCGGCAATATCAGGTGCACCCGTGGATATTTTGATCCCTTTTTCCTGAAGCTTCATATCCGCTATCTGATTCCATGGAGAATTGGCTCCTGCCCAGATGACAAAAAGATAGTCCGGTTTACTATCGATGACCTTCTGGATATTGGAGGTGAAATCCGTCGCTGCCGGATCGGCATATTCTTCAAGGACTATTTCCGCTCCGAGTTTTTCGGCTGCTTCCTTAAAGGCTGCCACCCCGTCGCGTCCAAAAGAGTAATCCGGTGCCAGAGTGGCAATCTTCACCCCCTCCTTCGCAATCGCCGCAGCACCTGCAACAGCATCCTGTGAAGAGTTACGTGCGGTCCGGAAGATATATGGATTAAACTCTGATCCTGTGATGCTGTCGGCAACTGCAGGTTCGACAATCATGATTTTTTCATATTCCTCTGCAAGGGGGAGCACGGCCAGGGTGTCACCTGAGCTTGAAGATCCCACCAGAAAATCGACTTCATCTTCTTCCAATAGTTTCGTCGCTTTCTGAACCGCTACCTCCGGCTTTGTTTCTGTATCTTCATATACTACTTCTATCTTCTTTCCTGCCACTTCCATCTTTCCATCCGTCGCATACTCAAGACCCAATTCAAATCCCTGCTTCGTCTGCTTACCGTATGACTCCAGTGCCCCGGTTAGGGAAGCAAGCACCCCGATTTTCACCGTCTCCTGTTCCTTCCCATCCCCATCCCCTGATCCACTGCTGCTTTCCGAACTGCAGGCACTTGCCGTTACCAACAGACATGACAACATCAGGATGAAAGCCGTCCATCTAAATGATCGTTTCATTCTTTTTCCCCCTTAAGATTGAACTAAAGCGATAATAGCTTTGATTTCATCTTAGGGGATGGGAGTTACAAATGAGTTACAGGGTTTGTCGGGATTAAACTGTTGGATAAAAAGGTAAATGGCTGGATTTATTCGGAGGCTGGCTGGATTCTCCTCGAGAACGGCTGGTTCCTGGACGTTTTCGGCCGGATTATCGCGATAATCGGCTGTATTCTTACCCATTTCGGCTGGATTCCCATCGATTCCTCATGGTTCATCTGTAGAATTAGCTGACTTTCCTCCCGATTTCACTAACATTTACTATAAGATGTAAAAAGGATCCAATCTTTCACTATAAATCTATAAAACCACCATGTTCCCCCACCCCTTTTTCCTATATAATGAATCTACTAAATGTTAGTGAAATTGGAGGATTCATCCTTGGAGATATATCAGCAATTTCAGCGTACCATCATCAAAAATTATCTTTTAGGCAGTTTCATAGCCGTGTTCGGTGTCGGCTCTGTGTTCATTTTTCAAACCCTATCCCTTAAGGAGGATGAGTTCATTGCAATGGGGAGCATCATCTTCCTTTCGATTGTCACAATGTTCGGATTTGAATTTCTCGTCTACAGGAAACATATTCGTCCAATTAATGACGTTTATATCAGGAAAGACCCTTCCATCGATTTTGAAGTCCTCGTTACCGCTTATAAACAAGCAGAAAGATTTCCGCTTTTAACCGTTAAACGGATCATGTTGCCCCACTTCCTGGGGCTTTCGGTGCCGTCGACTTTGCTGACAGTCGTATTCATCCATGAAGGCACTCTTTCCATTCCGTACTCGTATATCCTTTACGCATGGTGCGGGGCTTTTCTAGTGGCGATCCTTCATGCGTTGATCGAATTTTTCTTAACATTCAAAGCTTGTCACCATCTGCAAGTAGATCTGATCCGGAAGGCGAGGGTACGGCATGGAGTGGATCCTTCCAATCAATCCACTTTATTTATCAGTTTAAAACAAAAGATCCTGGCCGCATCGCTATTCCTTGCCCTGTTTCCGATCCTGCTGTTTTCACTTGCGTCACAGATCCGCTTATCCATCGCGGACTCTACTCTATTAGTGGACTACTGGAAATGGGCAGGCATCCTTGTCCTTATCATTACGGTCCTTGCCTTCTACGGAGCGATCCTTATTTTCAAAAATATTGAAGGACCCGTAATGGAATTGGTCAACCGTTTTGAAAAGGTGGAACAGGGTCATGTTGCCCCCTCTCTCAATACGTATACGGACGAGTTCTCCCACCTCTTCTCGGGATTTAACCATATGGTGGAAGCCATCAATCTCTGGGACCAGAAGAACCAGCAGCTTCTCGACCAATTTTTTGCAGTGGTGGCAGGCACATTGGACGCACGCGATCCTTATACTGCAGGACATAGTAAGCGTGTGGCGGAATATTCCGTTATGATTTCCAGACAGTGTAAATGGTCTCCAGAGGAAATCGATTTACTTAATAAGTCTGCGCTTCTTCATGACATCGGAAAGATCGGGATCAGGGATGACGTGCTTTTAAAAGAAGGTCGATTGACAGATGAAGAATTTGATCAGATCAAGCGTCACCCTGCAATCGGTGAAGAAATCGTCAAAGGTGTCCAGTTGACGGAAGAACTCCTGCCCATCTTACCCGGGATTAAGCATCACCACGAGAGGATTGATGGCTTCGGTTATCCGGACCGGTTAAAAGGCGACGAAATACCCGTATTCGGACGATTGATCGCTGTCGCCGATGCCTTTGACGCCATGACGTCTGACCGACCTTACCGCAAAGGGATGCCTTATGAGAGGGCATTTTCCATCTTGAAAGAAGGAAGGGGGACACAGTGGGACAAGGAATTTGTGGATGCTTTCCTGAAGAGGATGGAACTTGATGCCGGGAATAAAAGGCAGACAGGGTGATACATGCCTCTCCACGCCAAAAAAGGATCCAATCGCAAACCGGACCGGATCCTGTTCCTATCTAAAGTGCTTTTCCGCCACTATCTATTCCCATCACCATTTCATACATTTGAATGGTCGCCGTCATCGGTTCAACACCAAGTTCAGACTGAAGGAGGGATTTGCACCGTCTAAACCATTTAACGGCCTGTGGACGGTTATTTTTTTGATAATAGCCGTACATGAGGATTCTGTAAGCTTCTTCCCAGAGGGGATCATGGTCGATGATGGTGAAGCAGTAATCGAGAGCTTCGTCTACCTTTTCCGTTCTGACAGCAAGCTGTGCCCGTTTTTCCAATCCCCTCAAGTACAGCAGCTGCAGTCTTTCCCTTTCCTTTCCGGTCCACCACATGCCTTTTCGGTCGGGCAGGAATTCACCTTTATAGTAGTGAAAGCCCCTTTCAAGATATTGAATGGACTTTTCCACATCATTCTCCTTTAACCCTTCAATGATCCAATCCGTAAATCGTTCGGCATCGTATTCGATATTTGCTGATGGATTCAGTCCGTAGCCTTCCTGGTGCCTCCCGATGAAGAAAGCTTTTCCCCTTGCTTGCCGATTCGGTTCCAATACATTGTTCAAGGCATTGAGTGCCACTTTGAAATCACGGTCGGAACCACTCCCTTCCGGCCACAGCTCTTCTATGATTTCTTCCTTCCTCATTAATTGCTTTCCATGGATCAGCAGATATTGAAATAATTCCTTTGCCTTCTCCCTTTGCCACTGCTTCTCAATGACCCTTCGATCCCCTAACTGGACCTCAAAGCGGCCAAGGGTTTGAACCTTTATGGAATAACCCGGGTGAGAGGGGATCGAATCATACCCCAATCTAGTTAGCAGTTGATGACAGTACGGAGCATGGATTCCTTTCTGATAAGCTTTCACGATTAACGGAACCAGGCTTTGCAGGTCTTTCGGCCCGAATGTCGTCGGCTTAAAAAAGATAAATTCATATTCCCCTGTCTGTACTTCATTCAAGCAGGAGGTCATACTTTCCATGAACAAGGCAGTATCATCGGTTTTATAAGCGACCGCGCTTTTCCACAGCTTTGTCATCGTTTTGCCGTACCGGTCACCGCAGGAATCAAATTGTCTCTCCGCCCGGTTAAAGCATGTTCTTGCTTCTCCCCATTCTTCACGGTAGAAATCCGTGATACCAATACTGAGCAGGATAAGGGAATACAGCCACATGTCCTCTACCTTTTCCGTTTCATGCAGCGCTTCTTCGGCCAGTTCCTTCGCTCTTTGAAACTCCCCCATCCGGGCATAAAGTATGGACAATCCCATATACGGTTCTGCTTTTCCCCTGGAGACGTTGATCTGACTCATTAATTCAAGCGAGGTTTCATAACATTTTTTCGCCAGGGAGGTATCATAGTCGCTGATCAGCTGAACCGCATGTCCCATCCTGATCCACCCGCAGGCTTCCACAAATGGGGATTTCCCCTTTATTCCCTGATTGATTCCATGCTGTGCCAATGATTTGGCTTCGTTCCCATTCCCCATGAACGATTGAATGAGAGAAAGTAGTAATTCTTTCTCACGGTGTGATTGCGGAAGCTGATCTTCCCCTTCTTTGTATAGCAGGACCTGCTTGGCTTCTTGAAGCTTGCCAGTCCTGAGCAGCATCCTTGCTTCGAGGTTGCCTTCTTCTTTCATGAATCCGTTCCTTTTTCCTTTGTCATACCAAAGTTTTGCCTGTATGGCCTTTCCTGAGTTTACAAGGTTTTCGGCTGTTAACACGTACAGGTGATTCTTTTCTTCCAAATATTCTTGCTCCCCGGCTTCAAGGCATTCAATGGCCTTAAGTAAAAACCGCTGCGCTTTTCCCGGCTGAATCGTATCTAAATAAATCCGTCCAATTCCTTCATATGCTTTACTCAACATAATCGGATCATTTTCTGTCAGCTGTACTCCCCTCGTATAAGCTTTTTCTGCTTTTTCATAAAATGAACGATAGCGAAAAAATTCTCCTTGATAAAACCACAGGGAATGATGTTGATCCTTTACATGATTGGGTATCCCTCTTAAATAATCCCCCAATGTTTCGAGCTGCCCGCCCTTCATCATCCCTTCAGCTTCTTTGACGAGGATCGTGGACACTGCCTCGATATTTCCCATTTTCAAATAATGGAAGATGGCTTTCTCCCAATTCCCGTTCCCTTCGAAGAATCGGGCGCACTTCAAATGAAGTTCCTTATAGAGGCCTGGGCTTTCTTCTTTCAATCTTCGTTCTAAAAATGTTTGGAACAAGGCATGCAGACGAAAATGATGAGAGCCTTTCATTTCCTGTAGGAGAGCATTCTTTTCGGATAGCTGCTTCAGCATCTGTTCGGATCCCGGCAGTTCAAAGATCACTTCGCACGTACTTCCGTTGATTTCATCCAGGATCGAAATCTGCTTAAGGAACTGTTGCACGATTGGCGTTTGCTTGGAGAGTACTTCCTGGGCCAGGTAATGAAAGAGTTCTTCCAGGGAGGAATGCTGCTTTTCCACCGTAAGGATATCCGGATTTTCCTTAAGCTGCGAGTGGATCATACTGACGGCGATGACCCAGCCTTCGGTCAAATCATAAATGGCATCGAGTTGGGATTCAGGGATGAGTGTTTCATGAAACCCCGTCAGGAGTAACTCCACCTCTTCTTTCTTGAGGCACAAATCACTTTCTGATATTTCCATCAGCTGACCGGATATCTTAAGCTGTATAAATGAGGACCAGGCAGGTTTGGTGCGTGTAGAAAGAAAGAAATGAATATTTCCGGGTAAATGTTCGATGACTTTCTCCATCCATTGATTGATGAGAAAGGAATGATCCACGAGATGATAGTCATCTATAATGATAGTGAAGGAGTGGGGAATTTTCATGCATTCGTTAATAAACAGGGCACTTAACCGGTGGATATCATCTTCCTTCATATATTGTCCCATAGACCGGAGCATCTCTCTTAGTTCTTCTCCAAAGTGCGGCATCTGCTTTTGGATTCCATAGACGATATTGGTGACAAAAGGGATCAGTCCATCATCAGTCTGTGTTATGGAGTACCAGCAATATTCGGGTTGTACATCCTGTAAAAATTGGCTGATGGCCGTGCTTTTCCCATAGCCTGCTCCCGAATGGACGATCACTAATTTGTAATCTGTAACCGTTCTCATCTTTTTCATTAAGCTTGGACGTCTAATGTAGGAATCCTTGACAACAGGCGGCACAAATTTGGTTTCAATGATTGGAATTTCCGTTGTCACATAACCACCCTCAAAACGAACGAATTTTCTTACTATTCTATCATATTTATATTGGGCAAAGGAGGATAACTAGTACATAATCGGCAAAAAAAAAGAAGGACCCTATTATAAGGTGCCTTCTCTGTCGTTCTATTTTCTAAACTGTACATCCCATTCATTGATCGGCCAATAGCGAAGGTCCACTTTCCCGACAATCTGCTCACGGTCGACAAATCCGAAATAGCGGCTATCCATACTTCCCCGGCGATTATCCCCGAGAACGAATATCTTCCCTTTAGGAACCGTTTTTTCACCTGTGATTTCCTGCAGGGTAAAGTCACCCGTCAGCTTACTGCCGATGTACTCCTGCTTGAATTTCTCTAAATAGGGTTCTGGATAGTACTCCCCGTTCACGTAAAGTTTGTCATCTTTGTACACGATTTTATCACCGGGCAAACCAATGATCCTCTTCACATAATCTTCTTTTTCATTTGCATGGAAGACCACTACATCAAAGCGGTCCAGTTCCCCTATATGATAGCCGATTTTGTTCACGACCAGTTTATTTCCATCCTGCAGTGTCGGCATCATGGATTCGCCTTCCACCACATAGTTGGAGAAGAGAAAGGTCCGAATGATGATGAATATGATTAATCCAATTCCCAAGGCTTTGATCCATTCAAGTCCTTCTCTTTTTACCTCTTCTCTCAATTTGATTCCTCCTGCTTTTTCCGTTCGATTCGTTGATCTAATTCCATTTTCTTATTCAGGTGTATCTCAATTCTTTTTCCGACAAACCATAACACAAAAATAATAGCCACAACGATGACTGTACGAATGGGTTGTTTAACTAATGATATAATATCATATCCTATAAAACTTATGGTGAATATCATCACCATTTTCCCCGTTACCACCGCCAGCATATATTGAGCGATGCTGATGGAGGATAATCCTGCCACTACATTTACAACCGCAGATGGAGTGAATGGGAAACATAAAAGGATGAACAGTGGTCCAAATCCATGCCTGTCTACCCATTTCGTCAATCGATTCACTTGCTTATTCTTCCTCAAGAAGCGAAAGACCCGCGCCTCCCCGTATCTCCTTACCAATAGAAAGACAATCAGGGCTCCAAGCGTAGCACCGATCCATGAGAATAAAAAGCCCCACCATAATCCGAATGCATTCGCATTGGCCGTCACAAACACCACCAGGGGCAGGAATGGAAGAAATGCCTCCAGCAACGGAAGGAGGATTCCCGGAATCGGCCCAAATGAACGATATTGCTGAATCAAATCCATCATATTTTCTAGCGTAAACCAATCTTTTATCTTATTGATATTCATATGATATGTTTCCCCTTAAACGACCATGAACTTCGACTTTACTACTTACCCTCTCATCATATCACACCGGAACAGGATTTCCATATTGCAATTTCACGCGTCGTTTTTATTAATACACGTTTTCCTAAAGGGGGGGATTGTAAACCTCACGCTGAACGGTAATTTTTTCAGGACGGGTCCAGGCGGATCTGTCGAACGTCCAAGGATGGCGATTCCCTCAAAAAAACTGCCATCCCAACCCGGAATGACAGTTCTCCCTACCTTCTATAAATGCTCCCCGAACCAGTTGACGATTTCCTGCAAACGGGCTTCCCGCATGGAGGGCTTTCCTGTACGGGAGAGGTTGTGGTTGGATTCCGGGAAGCGGACGAACCTCGCCTCTTGATTCTCCCGTTTTAATGCGATGAATAACTGTTCAGCCTGCTCGATCGGACAGCGGTAATCCTTTTCACTGTGAAGGATCAATAGTGGAGTGTCTATATTCTTCACGTAGGCGAGGGGAGAGTGCTTCCACAGAGTTTCAACGTCCCCAAGGTCGCTTTGGATCTGCCACTCGGAGAAATAGTAGCCGATATCACTTACTCCATAAAAGCTAATCCAATTACTGATCGATCGCTGGGTCACAGCTGCTTTGAACCTGTCGCTGTGGCCGATGATCCAGTTGGTCATGAAGCCTCCATAGCTTCCACCGGTCACGCCAAGGCGGGATTCATCTATGAACGGAAATTCCTTCAGTGCGTAATCCACTGCCTTCATGATATCTTCGTAATCCCCGCCGCCATAATCACCCCTTACGGCATCTACAAAGTCCTGACCGTAGCCGTGACTTCCACGGGGGTTGACGTATAAGACAGCATAGCCGGAGTTTGTCAGTACCTGGAACTCATGAAAGAATGTGTTTCCGTACATCGTATGAGGGCCTCCATGAATTTCGACGATAAGTGGATACTTCTTTCCTTCCTCAAATCCCGCAGGTTTCATGATCCAGCCCTGGACCGGCCAATCATTTGCCCCGTTGTACATGAACGATTCCGGAGAGGACAGTTCCCTCGCGGCAAGCAGGTCCCCGTTTAAACGGGTGATGGTGGTGAGTTCTCCGGTCGGGACATGCAGTGTATACAATTCCCCGGGCTCTGTCGGTCTGCTCATTGCCAACAGGATGGTTTGGCGGTCCGAATCCAGGTCGAATCCGTAGACATGCTGCTCTTCCTGTAAGAGTGCAGGATAAATGGCCCCCTCGATGTGGGCATAATAGAGAACGGTATTTCCCGAGTCCGATGCCAGAAAATAAAAACTTTCATTGTCCTTAGACCATTGGATCCCGGTCCGAGACGAGCCCTGGATACTGTCACTGTTAAGATAATCCCCTACCGGCACATCCATCCCTTCAGTCAGGCAAACGGAATGTCCGGTCTCAAGTTCGTGAATATAAATCTTATTATGAGTTGCGTTTTCAAATTCACGATTATGGCCAATATAGGCGAGGCGCATGCCATCCGGGGACCAGCTTGCTTCCCCGTAGTATCCCGGCTCTCCGTTCACTTGTTTACTCTCTCCAGTATCAAGGTTAAAAAGATATAAATCGGACTGAAATGAAAAGTCCCTGTCTTCTTTCCTGTCTGTGGATACGGCAAGGTACTTTCCGTCCGGGGACCATGAATGGAGCGTGTAGTCATGTTCATCATCCGTTAGCCTTTTCATTTCCTTCGTTCCTATATTCATATATGCTATCTGTGAATATGAATCATCATGGAAGCCCCTATCATCGCTTTTATATTTCATGCTTGTGGTAACAAAAGGCTTTGGCTTTTCCTCTTTTTCTTCTTTGTGATCGAACGTTCCGCCTTTTTCTAAGCGAATGGATAAGGCAATCTTTTCACCGCATGGAGACCACACAGGATTCGAGACCGCCGTCGGACAGTCCGTGACCCGCTCTGCTTCCCCTCCATCCCGACTGATGAGATAGAGCTGATTGACACCGGATCTGTTGGAAATGAAAGCAATCCTCCTTCCATCAGGTGACCATCTTGGTGACGAAATTCTCTGTTCCCCAAACGTCCATTGACGAATGGATTCTTCTTTTAAGTCGATACTATGTAAGGTTGAGAAATATTCATCTTTTTCTTTACACATCACCGTTTGAACAAATACAGCTTCTTCTCCACCCGGTGAGAGCCTTGGATCAGATACAGCCTTTATTTCGTAAAGGTCTTTTATGGTCACGCTTTTCTTCATGCTACGGCACCTTCCTTTCATTCTGTACCCTTTATATTTTCGACACTGAAAATACGAATCCCTTCACGGATAAAAACCCGCGATCCCCTTCATAATAGAAACAAATTCAAATTCTACAATTTTCCCTATTGAAAGTAAATTGAAATAAACGTAAAATATTAAATACGAACATACGTTCTATACCAAAGTGAAAAGGAGTCTTTTCATATGACAAGGATACCGGAGACCGATCGGAATATTTTGGAGCAGGCAATCTATCTGCCCATGGTACTGACAATATTGAATCGCGACCTGCAAGTCGTCGACAGCAGTCCATTTAAATTAAAGAGACCGTATTTAGAGATGATCGAGGAGACGATGAAGGTCATTCAGGGAGAACTGGCCCACGTTAAAAAGTATATGAGGACGAACAAGATGAAGGTGGAAAGGATTCAATCGGATGATGCTTTCACGATGTATATGTTTTTGTATAAGGGATATGAAGAGCATCATAATTACTTCAATCCACGCCTCCGGAACCGGGTGGAGGATTTAATGAGACATTATCTGTTCCGCCGCTTCACCGAAACAAAGACAGATACAACAAAAGAAGCGTGATACTCTGTTCACGCATCGGTTTTGTGTATATGTCGATTCAAATAGAACGTTTTTACATTATTCATTTCAGTCTGGACCTTCGTATTATATTTACTTTCCATTTCGGCGATCCGCTGTGTATAGGCAATGCGTAGATCCGAAGTGCGGAGCATTTGATTTTCAAAAGAACTGTAAGAAATGGGAACCGTGCAGGATTCATTGTTTTGCAGGAAGATTCGTGTTGATCCATTTGTCAACCGTTCATATCCCCGGACATGGGAGTGGGAGATCCATGCACATTCCTGCTTTACTGGAGATGATGTCGGGAATAGATAAATGGACATATCAGGGTTAACCATGATGGGGGCTTTGTAGATGATACCCGTAAGTTTCTTCGTACCTTCTTTCCTGCCTTCATAAGAACAGCCAAAGAATTCACAACTTTTCTTGAGGATATCAAAGGGTTTGAACGGAGAAATCAATACGTCATCCACCTCTATTATTTTCGTAAATGTCCTGGCTCCATATTCCATAGGCTGCAGGATCATTGTATGGGGATTTACTTCATATTCTTCTATAATTCGAGATTTTTCTCTCATTTCATCGCCTCCATTTACATTTTCCACCAAAATAATACCACATATTTCGAGGGTTGTCTCTCATATTTTTAAAAATTCTGATATTTATCTTCTTCTACTGATTTATGAATAAAAAATTATCAGAATATTTAATTTTTTAGTTGAATTTTTACTACTTACCCCATATACTAATAAAAAGAATTCAGGGGTGACGTATATGGAAAGCAAAAAGTCCTATACAGAAATGATGAAAGCCGCTGCCATGACCCGGAAGAAAGCCGCTGAAAGAAGCGTAATGGAAATCTATATCGATATGGTCCTGCACGAAAGCATTTTAATGACACAGAAATCCAAACTCCTAATTGACATTGATGCCGCCCTGGATACTAAGGATAAGGTACTGTTCATGAAATTATCAAAGGAATTAAATGAATTGAACGTAAGTTACGGATAATCATAAATGGCTGACTCCACCTTCGAGTCAGCCATTCCCTTTTTATCGGACAGGCACCTTCACGTGCATGACTTCTTCCTCATTGGCAAATCCTAATGGGGAATCTATACACGATGGAGCGAATCATCATGATCCTATTGATAAAAGTTTTGGTCCTCTACTTGATCACCATAGCGGCTATGAGGCTGATGGGTAAGTCTACAATCGTCCAGATGACCCCTTATGACCTGGTGGCCATCATCATCGTCGGGACCATTGCCTCTGAGCCATTGATTTCAACAAAATTCTGGCCGACCATCACAGCCCTCGTCTTTCTTGTCGGGCTCCATGTGCTGTTTTCATTCCTTACGTTAAGTCAATGGGGAAACCGGTTCTTCCTGGGAGAGCCTACATTGTTAATAAAAGACGGGGAAATATTGGAAGATAACCTGGAAAAATCAAAGATCTCACTCATTCAACTATCGTCCATCCTCAGATCTCAGGGATACCCGAAGATTTCAGATGTGGACTATGCGATGCTCGAGCCCATCGGTGAGGTGAGCATTATCCCCAAAGTAGAAAATACGCCGGTTACAGTGGAACACCTCAAGTTGAAGATCGACGATGAAGGCCTGCCGATTTCGGTCATAGTGGACGGAAAAATCCAAACCAGGAATTTGAAGCTCCTGGGAAAATCGAAGGAATGGCTGGAAACGCAGCTCACCAACTCCAACCTGCACCATAAAGATGTGATCTTCGCCTATATGACGGAAAAAGCGAAAAACCTGGTTATCAGCAAAAGAGAAAAGGCCTAGTGAATGACCAGGCCTTTTCTTTATGCCTTCATGATTTCAATGGAAAATGTCCCCATAAGCTTTTATTGTTAAATAGAATACGACTACAGTGTAAATTAAGGCTGTCCAAAATGATATCGAGTGATAGAATCTCTTCTTCTTTTTCCCTTTTAACATGTGTTGGATCCTTTGATACCGATAACCACCACCGTAAGCATAAATGATGATCAAAGTGATCAATATTCCAATGATTAATGACCACTCCATCATTGGTCGGCCAGTTTCAAGATAACTCCAAAAAGGCAATCCCACTAACAGCAACATAGTAAAAACAACTTTGCTAAAAGACAACAACAGTTTTTGGTTTATGATTACTTCCATCCCCAACCACCTCTCCATCCATTTTCATGATCCAGCTTTAAGAGTTATTACTTATTTTACCATAAAAGTTATAATTTAGAGAAAATTTTTTCACTTAATCTTTCTGTTATCACGTGTTAGCTGGTTGATCCTTTCCCTGTTCATCCAAAAATAAAAAAACCAAGTCAATATAGCTTTGACTCGGTTTTTTGTCTTTACTCTTCTTTCTTCTCCGCTTCATATTCCTCAAGCATCGACAGGCGCTCAAGCATAGTGGGATGGCCGTAACGGAAGATCTTCACCAACAGGGGCGGATTCACTTGGGATAATCCAACCTTCGATAACTTCTGGAAGGACGAGATGGCCGAATCCTTATCACCTGTCATTTCGATGGCGTAGCGGTCCGCCCTCGTTTCCTGGTACCTGGAAATCCAGTTGCTCAGTGGACTGATCGTAAACAACAGCATGGAGGTAATCATTAAGAATAATGGAAGTGAGCTCAAGTTCGAAACTTTCGATACTTTCAAATCATCACTGTGATTTGCCACGATCCCCCTCATCAGCTTAGCCGTCAGGAACAGTCCGAAGAAGGACAGAACGAGATAGATCCCGATTCCGATATAGATATGCTTTTCCACGTAATGAGCCATTTCGTGGGCCATGACGAAGAGGATTTCCTTGTCTGTCAGCTTTTCGAGGGTCGTATCCCATAAGACAATCCTTGAATTGGACCCTACCCCGGTGACATACGCGTTAAGGGAATTGGTTTTCTCTGACATATCGACTTCAAACACGTGATCAGCAGGGATATCGGCCCTGTCTGCAAGTGAGAGGATCTGCTCTTCCAATGCTTTATCCTTCAGTGGATAGAAATCATTGTAGAGGGGATCTATCAGTACAGGCTGTACAAACATCATAAAAATCGTGAATGGAACAGACAAAGCCCAGGCCGCAAGCCACCAGCGCTGTTTAAAGCGTTTCATCAAGGCATACAGAACCGAGACGATGATGAACATAAGCAGATAATTCACCCAGAAATCCGTGATTTCATCCTTCATCCACATGGAAAACGTCTGAGTGGAAATGTGGTAGCTTTTTGAAATCTTATATGAAATGTACTGCAAAGGGAAAATAGCCACGAAAGAAGAGATCGATAACCAGAATAAGAAAATGGCCGTTTGCAGGAACCCGTTCTTCACCGTCCCCCTCGCCCATTTTTCAAACACACGGGATACTCCAAAAATCAGGATCAGGAAATAGAATAACCATTCATATGGAGTCGATAAGAAAAACAAAAGATTCTTGATTTTGGAAAAATCCTCACTCAACAGAATTTCTTTATTATTCATAAAGGTGGCCGGGTCCGCACTGCTTCCCTTATACGCTTCAGGTAAAGTGGAATCCGCCAGGAAAAATAAGTACACATATAAAAATAAGCCTAATAGCAAGTAAGCCAGTATTGACCTGAGCGCCCATTTTCTAGCCAACATACTTCCTCCCTTCGTCTTCACTACTATATGTAATACCCTGTCCAAAGTTTTAGAACCTAAACACGGACAGTGAGAGAAATGGTTCGGTTCATGCAGGGGAAATCGTTTATCTGCCGTTCTGGTGATTTACGTGCCGCATATCCGCCATATCTTCATTATATCTGCCAGGATAAAATTTTATCTCCCATTCCCCAAAAATTTATATAGCATTCTCCAAAATACGACGTCCATGCTCAATAAAAAAAGCCACGATTGGAATCGTGACCAATAGCCTTCTACATTAAGAAGACCGAATACAAAGACAAAACGGAAATCGCCCCGATCACCACAAGGATCACGTTGGCTCCCAAAAACGCAATGGCAAAGGCAGCTACCGTCCCCACTGTCCCAAACATGAGGTTCCCTTCCTGTATCAGAAGAATGCTCGGGAAAATCAGCGCTCCCAAGACAGCAAAAGGGACATTCTTCAGCACCCCTTGAAAAAAAGGAGGAAGTTCTTTTCCCTTAAATACGAGGAAAGGAAGCATTCTAGGTATGTAGGTCACTACGGCCATTCCAATGATCATCCACACAATGGCAGGATTCATATGGTTTTCCCCCTTCCTTTCAGCATGACGACTGCCTCAACGATTACGGCAGAAGCAATCGTGGCGGCCACAATCGACCAGCCATTTGAAAGGTTTGTCGTAAACAGGAGGGTACTATTCAACGCACCAGCGACCACGGCTAAAAATGTGACCTTGACGCTCTTTTTCATAGAAGGAACGAGAAGTCCGACAAACATGGCATACAAAGCAATGGTCATACTAGCCTGGAGGAATCCGGGGAGGATCTCCCCGATAAAATATCCCACACCGGAATTCACGACCCAGCTGCCGTATGAAATGAGCATAACGCCAACGACAAACCCCGTCCGTACTTTCCCCTCTTTGACACTGATGACCGTGAAGGTTTCATCCGTGATGCCAAATGCATAGAAAAGCTTTTTAAACAAACGGTCTTCCTCAAGCTTCTCACTTAACGAAGCAGACATCAGGAAGTGTCGGATGTTTACAATGAACGTGGTGAGAATGATTTCAATCATTCCGGTACCCACCGCAATCAGGCTCAAGGAAATATATTGAGCAGCCCCTGCGAACACGAGCATGCTCATCAGGATCGTCTCCGTCACAGTAAGCCCGGTTGTGCGTGCCAACAGGCCAAACGTCAGGGCCACAGGCATATATCCAATGGCAATGCTGATGCCACCCTGCAGACCATAGCGAAAGTCACTCACTTTTTTTGTAGAAAGAAGTGCTTCCATCCCCTCACATCCTTTATAATAAGTGTTATTCACTATTTTAATTTTTTGATAATTTATTATATTATACATATAGACGTTATAATACACAAGAGGGGTTTTGAGCATGGAAAATTTCCCGATACAAATTGGTGAGAATATCAGAAAGATCCGGAGAGAACGGGGGTTCAGCCTGGAACAAATGGCTGAACGGACAGGGGTCAGCAAGGCGATGATCGGTCAAATTGAACGGGGGGATTCGAACCCTACCGTCGCCATTCTGTGGAAGATTGCCAATGGCTTGAAGGTATCCTTTTCTTCACTCATTGAAAAGCCAAGCAGCCAGGTGTCCATCATTCATTATGAAGACGTCCAGCCTGTGCTTGAAGATGACGGCAACTATATTGTGTATCCCATCTTCCCTTTTGACCCCTTAAAGAAATGGGAAAGCTATCGGGTGGAAATGAAACCGGGTTGCACCTATCGGAATGAAGGCCATACGAAGGGTGTGGAAGAATACATCACAGTCCTTTCAGGAGAAATCAGCCTGAGGATTGCAGAGGAAAAGTATGAATTGACGGCAGGAAGTTCGATTCGATTTGCCGCTGACTCCGGTCATGAATACGCCAATGAGTCGAATCAGGAAGCGGTCTGCCAAATGGTCATCTATTACGGGGAAGAGTAAAGCAGTCATGAAATGGGACGTCCATTTCATGACTGCTTTTTTTCTCACGTCGTGTCAAACCTTGGAACCCACCAATATACTATTACATCTTTAAGTTGAGAGGAGAATATTGAACATGACTCCTTCCCTACCCTCATTTGACCTCCAATTCGATCATGCCGATTTACGGGAGCTGGAACGTGATGTATGGAGTAACACGCCTGTCCCGGCTAAATTAAAAATAGAAGAGGCCGTACATGACATCCATATCCGGTACAGGGGATCCTATACACGGGAATTGGAAAAAAAGTCGTATCATGTAGAATTTGCTAATCAACAAGGCTGGAACGAATCATTAGAACTTCACCTAAACGCAGAGTCTCTTGACCCCTCCCATTTCCGGAATAAACTTTCCCTTGATTTCATGAGGGAACTGGGTATCCACACACCGGAGAGTCAGCATGTATTCGTTACACTGGAGGGAGAGCCTCTTGGTTTATACCTTCAGTTGGAATCGGTGGATGAGATTTACCTGAAAAAGAGAAATCTCCCCCCGGGAACGATTTATTATGCTGTCAGCGACAAAGCTGATTTCTCACTAAAGGGGAAACGGGGCCTGACTTCAGGATACCAGCGAAAACTCGGAAATATGGAAGATGATCATACTCTCATCCACTTCATTAAGAAAATCAATTCACCTTCAACCTTCCAACATGAAATCCCCCAGCTCTTACACATTGAAAACTACTTAAGGTGGCTTGCCGGGGCTGTCTGTACGATGAATAATGATGGATTCACCCATAACTACGCTTTGTATCTGAACCGGAGAGATCAACGATTTTCCATCATACCGTGGGATTACGACGCTACGTTTGGAAGACGGGTGAACGGGGACGTCATGGAATGGGATTATGTACCGATTACGGGGAAAACGAAAAACAAACTGATCACACAGTTGATGAAACGACCCGGTTTCCGGAAATTATATAAAGATATATTGGAGGAGATTCTCGATACGACGTTCAATGTGCCATACCTTGAAGACAAAGTGATGAGCTTACACTCTTCCCTGAGACCCTATCTCCTAATGGACCCCCATTTTCAGAAAGAGATTGATTTGTATGACCGGGAACCTTCCTTTATCCTTCAGTTCATTGAAGATCGGGGTGCGTTCCTGAGACAGGAGTTAAAGTATCTCTAGACAAAAATAAAGCGTGGGAACAAGAATTTCCCACGCTTTTCATTAACAGAACGTATCCTTCGGTTTTGGAACGGACAAGCCGAACAGAGGACGAAGATAGAGTGCAAGGAATGTGCCGGCCAGGGCCAGAACTCCCCAGATGTAACCGTGAAGGCTGAAGGAAGCAATTCCTCCGAAGTAAGCGCCGATGTTACATCCGAATGCCAAGCGGGCACCATATCCCATCAACAGTCCGCCAATGACCGATGCCATGGCATTTTTACCAGTGATCTTATTGAAGCGGAACAACCCACCTGCTGCAGAGGCCAGGAACGCTCCAAGAATGACACCGAAATTCAATACGGTTGTGGAATCAGCAAAGATTGATGCCTGAAGGGCCTCTGCATTGGCTCCCGACCAATAGCCCCAGCTGGCAACATCTACACCGAACATTCCGGCAACCTTTGATCCCCATAATGCAAAGGCCGATGTAATTCCCCATGGATTCCCCCTCGTCATGAGCGTGAGGGCATTCAGGACAGCAAGAACGATGGCAGCTGCAATAAGTGGCCAGGATCCTCTGAAGATCCGCTTCCAGCCTTTAGCTGACGGAAGACCTGCCATACGCGGGGGATTCTTCTTTTTTTCGATCCGAAGGGTAACCCACGCAACGAATGCGAAGAATAACATGGAAACGACCCATGCCCCGAAGTACCCCAGTCCTGTGGACGTGGCCAGCGAGATCGGCTTAAAGGAAGGAAGCTCCTCTGTCCAAAATGGAAGATGGGCCGCTCCGACTGTTGCACCGACAATAAAGAATAATAGCGTGATGAACATGACGGAACGTCCTCCACCAATCGCATAAAGGGTTCCGGAAGCACATCCTCCTCCCAGCTGCATCCCGACCCCGAACAGAAAGGCACCAACAATCAGGCTGACACCGACTGGTGACACATAGCCTGTCGCTTCCCCTCCAAAAAAGGTGTATCCTGTAGCAAGAATCGGTGCAAACAAGGTAACCGCAACGGCGAGCATCACCATATGGGCACGCATCGCCTGACCGTTTCCTACAGACATCACCCTGCGAAAGGCAGAAGTGAAGCCGAATCGTGCATGAAATAATGTATATCCTAACAGAAGTCCGAGAACGAGAAGCACGGTTTCGGCGATTTCCTGCGTAAAGAGCAAGTATAAACCAAGAACCGCTGATACGATGATCCCACCAGCCACTAATGACGTCTGTGGTGGGTTCAATTCGGTACTCTTTTTCTCCGGACCTTTTTGCTCATTGATTGGTTGAACATAATCAGCCATAACAAATCCTCCTTAATCTTATTGATTTGGTTGGAATTCATTTTACAATAGTAATGGATTCTTCAGATTCTGTCAAAAGATGAGTTTCCATAAAAAAACCACCTGAGCGAAACACTCAAGTGGTTTTATTTTATGAAACCAGTGCCAACATGACCGGAATCGTCACGATACTTAAAAGCGTCGTGACCAGCGTACTCGCTGATACGAGATCAGGTTCCGTATTGAATTGCAGTGAAAACATCGTCGTATTGGCAGCAGTCGGCATGCTTGCCAAAATAATAAGGATCGAACCAAGTGTCGATGAAATCGGCAGCAAGGAGACGATCGCCAATGCCAGAATGGGCGAAGCGACCATTCTCATAATCACGATGAAGGATAATGCGCTTCTCTCCACTTTCTTTCCTCCAAGAGTGGCCAGCTGCATCCCGAGAACCACCATGATCGTAGGAATCGTGGCTTGTGAGATCAAATCGATCGTTTGATTTAAAAATAGTGGAACGTGAAGGTGAAATACCTGAAAGGCAAGCCCAGTAAACGCTCCATACAAAATCGGCATCTTCACGATCTTTATCCAGATTTCCTTTGGTCCCCTTGCTTTGTCACTCCCGCTAATGGCGTAGTATAGTCCGATTGTATTCATAAGGAATGACTGAATCACCATCATGATGACCGCATAGCGAAAACCTAGTTCGCCAAACCCGAACAGAATGATGGGTACACCGTAATTACCCGAATTCATGAAAACACCGGAAAGGATCATAGCCGATTCTTTCGGTTTTGAATAATTCCTGATCGCAGCCACTATTTTAACGGAAAGAATCAATATTACACAAAGTGCAATGCAAAAGAGAAAAATATACAGATAGTCCATATTCAGTTCATTTTCGTAAAAGGTCTTGAACGCCAGGAATGGATACATTAAGTAGATGGCCATCTTTGAAATCGAATTGATTTCAAAGCCAAGTTTCTTTTGGCCTATATATCCAACAGCAAAGACCAGTAAGGCAGGCAGTACAATCAATATTACGTCCATTTATGTCACCACATTCTATTAAAATGAAAGATAGGCTTGACTGCTAGAGTCAAGCCTAAGTGTACCATATTTACAGGAGCGGGATAATTAATCCGGCTAACAGCAGGATCAATGCGCCGCCTAAACGGGAAGAGATTTGAGCGAATGGCATAAGTTCCATTCGTTTCGATGCTGACAACACGGCAACATCCCCTGTTCCTCCCATATTCGCCATGCACAGTCCAGCGGTGATGGCCGCTTCGATCGGATAAAAACCAACCAGTTTCCCAAGGATGGCCGCACCGATGATCGCCCCGAGGACTACTCCAAGTACGGTCAGGATATATTGAAGAGTCAAAGCTTCAAGGACCGTATTCAAATCCGTGTACGCAACACCGATCCCGAATAATAAAGCGAAGGTCCAGTTACCCGCTACAAATTGATACCACTGACTCGCTCCCTCCACTACATTTTGAGGAATGATATTTGAAATCTTCGCCACAGCTACCAGGATGATCATGATTGCATAAGGATGAAGAGGAAGAATGGATCCCAGCAGGGTACCAACCGTAAAGAATGTCAGTGCAGCGAGTAAACCTACTCCCATCTTCTCAATATGATACTTCTGCTTTGTTTTCTCATAGGTAAAGCCTTTCATGAGTTGGCCGTTTCCACTCAGGGAAGGGATCTTTTTACCGATAATATCAAGAACCGATGCCAGAATGATGGCAAATACATTTCCCAACGCAAGTGCCGGGACAAGCATCGATATATAATAGCTCGGATCATTCCCCATCATTTCTGAATAGATTTGACTCATCGGCACTGCGCCGGCTCCCATTCCACCACCCATGATTGGCATGGTAATGACAAGGATCGCTTCTTTAAGGGTAAAGCCGACAAGAGACCCGAATATACCGGCTACAATGATCGCTCCGGCCACTGCGCCGAAGATTGGGAGAAAGTAGCGAAGGCCCACCTTCACCAACACTTTCGAATTCATCCCCAATATACTTCCGGTAATTAACGCCGCAATATAGAAATTCAAGAAACCGCCTGACTTCATAAAGTCGGTCATGGATGTGACCGTGGCTTCAGGAAGCAACCCGGCATAGACCATATAGGCTGCGCCGAAAATCGCGATGATTGCACCGCCTCCAAGGAATGTTTTCACGATGGGGGTACGGTCTCCCGCCCATCCAAATAATTCACCCAGGACCATCATGACGAGAAGGCTTCCGATCATCCCTCCCGGCAGATTCCCCGTGTACATGCTAACCAGCGTAACCCCCGCGAAGACCAGGAACCAAAGGATCGGCATATTAAAAATCTTTAGTGAACGATCTTTCGTATCCGTCACATCCTCTTTTGTTTTCCCATTTTCATATGAAAGTGTTGATGCAGGTTGTCCCATTTTGTTCATCCCCTTTGTCGATTTATAAGTACGAACTGAATGCTGTAACGCTCTTCCCAGCACTCTCTTCCTTACACCCCTGTATTCGCACTTCAGCAAACGCTTACATTATACTCATTTTATAAAAACGCTTGACGCTTTCATAGATTATGAAACTATTGTTTGTTTTTTGAAATTAAAATAAGCAGCCGTAAGCTGCTTATAAATAACTTTCGATTCTCTGGATATTCATTTTCTTCAACGAATACTGATATACTGGCCTTCCGATTCCATAGACCAAGGTTTCCTCCACAACCCCGATTTCTTTCAAGAACCTCAGGTACTTTCTGATCGACACCCGTGAAATGGACGTCACCCCCGCTATATCATCTGTTGAAAATGACTCTTCTTCGAAACTGACAAGCTCTTGATAAATAGACGCTAATGTACTTCTCGCCAACCCTTTAGGAAGGGACCTCTTCTCCCGGGTTTCTTGTACATCCCGTAATAAAAGCAAATCCAGTTCGCCCTGTTCGATGGTAGAGTGCTTTTGAAGCATATGATTACTCTCCCGGTAAGACGTCAGCGCTTTTTTAAACCGTTCGAATTCAAAGGGTTTGATTAAATAATCCACAACGCCCATCCTGAGGGCACTTTGAATATTTTCGACTTCTGATGCCGCTGTGATGAGGATGACATCCATTTCCCGCTGTTCCATGCGTATTTGCTCCAATAAATGCATTCCATTTTGCTTCCCAGGCAAATAAACATCTAATAATATCAAGTCGACCTTGAATTCATTTATCTTCTCCATGGCATCTTCAATGGAATGCGAAATGCCGATTAATTGAAATCCATCGATTTCTTCCAGATACCTTTGATTAAACCGGGCCACCATTGGATCATCTTCCACGATCAATACATTAATCACCCTTCATCCCCTCCTTATATGAAGCCTGAACAATCATGGTCGTTCCCGAACCTTCCTTCGATTCAACATGCAGGGTCCCATTCAGCTTACCGATACTCTCTTTCACCAGGGAAAGGCCGTAACCCCGGCCTTCTCCTTTTGAAGAATACCCTTTGATGAAAATATCCTCTACCATGTCATCCGGCATCCCTATTCCTGTATCCGTCACTACGATTTCTAGCTGACCATCCTGATAAAATATCTCCATCAACACTTCCTTTTCGTCACAATCCAATGTTGCATCGATACTGTTATCCAATAGGTTTCCAATGACGGTGATCAACTCATGGGTAACGGCAGGGTCCCTTGGTTCCCGAAGAAAGTCGTGACAATCGATGGTTAACGAAACGTTCTTTTCCCTCGCGTAGCTCAGTTTCCCCATGATAAAACCGGCAAGGGCGGGATCTTTCACTTTAGAGGTCACCATGCTCACTTCGTCGATACGGAAAGATACAAGTTCTTTCACATACCAGGCTAAATGGCTGTAATCCTTCATCTTTACGAGTCCCAGAATCACATGCATTTTATTCATGAATTCATGTGACTGAGCCCGGAGAGCCTCCGCATACGATTTTACACCGGTTAGTTGTTCCGCTAATTGATTCACTTCCGTCTTATCACGGAAGGTAGAGATCGCTCCGACTACTTCATCATTGACGACTAATGGAACCCGGTTCACGAGTATCGATACCCCATTGATTGTCTGCTCCTCGTCAAGCTCTGGTTTCCCCGTCTCCATCACCCGTTCAAGACGGGTGTGCGGCATGTATTCCCTAATGGGCATACCTATCGGATCAGAGCTCAGTCCAGCTTTATTGAAAATTTTCAGCGCTGATTTATTCACAAGGGAAATGGTGGTATCCTTATTCACAGCCACCACACCTTCATGGACCGACTGGAGCATCGTATTCCGCTCCTCTAAGATCTTCGCGATCGCAAAGGGTTCAAGCCCAAATAAAATTCTCTTTATGTACCGGGCAATGATGATTGCGCCTACAATCCCCACAATGATTCCGAGAGCCGATCCCAATAAAATATTGTAGTGGCTTTGATTCAGGGCTTCTTCTACACTTTTTAGGGAAATCCCGACAGACACTGCCCCGATCTGTTCATGTTTCTCATTGTAAACGGGAGAAAAAGCCCTCACAGACTTACCAAGCGTACCCTCAGAAATGGACAGGCTTTCTTCTCCTTTCAACACCTCTTTCTCGTCCCCACCGACAAAGTGCCTGCCAATCCGATCAGGATCGGGATGTGATTTTCAATCCCCTCCATATCCATCACCACAACAAACAGGACCTCTGCTGATTCTTGGATATCCAAAGCGTATTCTTGTATGCTGTCTTCCTTTTCTTGATTCTGAAGGCCGCTCTTCACAATCGTAGAGTGAGCCACCGTCCTTGAAACAATCTTGGCTTTTTCTTCAATATTCGCTTCAATAGTATCATTGATCGTCCTTGTAATCAGCAAATCGGTTATGACAAGGGAAATGAGGACAACGACACAGACGAAAAGAATGATGATGGTACTTAGTTTAAGCTTTTTCTTTTTCACGGGAGTCACTCCAGTGCAGTTTGGTATGTTTATTTTACATCAATTTTGGTTTTATGATAGACCCGCGTAAAGAAAGAGGCTCCATGGGAACCTCTTTTTGATAGAAACCATATTAGAAATAGTTCACCAAAACCTTTATGGGAGAAATCTTACCTGTACCCAGCTCTTCAAAACACTGTGGCAGTTCTTCAAATCTAATTGTTTTTTCAAACAGCTCGCGTAAGCCGGAATCCTTATCTTTGATCTGCTCAAAATACCATCTAGAATGTTCCTCATAATCCCATCCGTCACTCGACCCTGCAACCTTAAGCTCTTTTCGGAAAAAGTCAGGTTGCAGAATAAATGATTCCTTATTCCCGTCGGATAATATGCACATTTCTCCTTCATACTTAAGCGACTTTTGCAGTAGCTTAAATGCATCGTTAAACCCCGAGCACTCTAATGCATAATCATAGAAATCACTTGGACACTCAATTTGATCTTTATAGACGGTTTCTGCCCCCAATTCCCTTGCTAATTCGCCTCTGACCCTGTGAGGCTCTACCAAATCAATGTGACTGACTTTCATAAACTCCTTCAAATAGTAGATGGTTAATAGACCCAACGTTCCGGCACCTGTAACTAACACTCGATCGTTCTCTTTCGGATTCAATTTGAGAACACCTTTTGCTGCATCACATGACAATATCACGAGCAATGCCTCTTGAGGCGGAACATCTTCCGGAACGAAAATGGCCTTACTCTCCTTTACGATCCCATAATCCTTATGCCCATAAAATGCAACTGCCCGATCCCCTATTTTAAAGCCTTTGACTCCCTCCCCTGTAGCTACCACTCCTCCAAAACTTTCATACCCGGTCTCTTTAGGGTAAGTCGACGGAAGGTCAGTGGGATCCGTTTCATTGTATTGAGGAAGTTCTGCCCCGATGCTGATGGCTCCTGCAATGGTTTTAATGAGAATCTCATCTTCCTTGAGTGGAGGAAGGGGTTGTGTCGTCCACTGCAATGTCTTTTTCGCTGTTAGTTCGAGTGATGTTTGTATCATGTCATACCTCCTTTCATTCGAAAAGTTTGTTTTCAAAGATTACCCTTTTATTTTCAAAACTAGGAGTTTATTTTCAAAAACGCCACTTTGTTTTTCAAAAGTGAATCTCCACCAGTCCCCCACCATAAAAAAAATCCGCCACGAGAGCCAGGCTGGCTCCACAGCAGATCTGCTACTCACTCAAAACCTCATTCAATCAAAACGTTCGATTCACTTCCCCTTGAATTCCGGCTTCCGCTTCTGACTGAACGCCAGTAAAGCCTCCACCCGGTCTTCAGTGGGGATTGTGATTTCATATGCCTTTCTCTCAATCTGCAAACCTGTCTGCAAGTCCACGTTCATCCCATTTTTAACGGCAAATTTAGCCTGTTGCAGGGCAACCGGTCCATTCGCTAACATCGGTTCTACGAATTCATGGACTTCCCCCATGAAATTCTCTTTTTCTACTACCTTTGTAACAAGTCCGATTTCCAATGCTTCTTCTGAAGTTAAACGTTTAGCCGTCAGGATAAGTTCAAGGGCTTTGGATTCACCGACCAGTCGCGGCAAACGCTGAGTCCCCCCTGCTCCCGGTATAATGGCCAGGCTTGTTTCGGTCAGCCCCATTGTCGTACCGGCTACAGCAATCCGGAAATCGCAGGCAAGAGCAAGTTCCATCCCTCCGCCGAATGCGTAGCCGTTCATGGCGGCAATGGTCGGCTGCGGAAGGGTGGCGACAGATTGAAAGACTTCACCGATCTTGTAAACATTACGGATCACCTGCTGTTCCGTCAAGGTCTTTCGTTCCTTAAGATCCGCTCCGACTGAGAAAGCTTTTTCCCCGCTTCCGGTAAAAATGACGACCCGGACGTCCGGGTTGATGCGGAGTGCTTCGACGACCTGCTGGAGTTCGTTCAGTGTATCATAGTTAAAGGCGTTCATTGCATCCGGCCTGTTAATGGTGACCATTGCGACGTTGCCCTTTTGCTCCAGTAAAATGGATTCCATGTTTATTCTCCCCTTTGTTTAAGTGTTTCCTCCTTATGTATGATTCGACACGAATCGAGAAAACCCTTTCATTTTTTAAAAGGACTGAACACTTCCCGGGCAAATGCATAGACTATCGTGACATCTACCCATAAAGGAGTTGTTAGCTAGTATGCATCATCCGTATAATCAAAACCCTTACTTCCAGCATCAACAGGCCAGTCAAAGCTTCAATCCGTACCACCGTGAAACGAAAAGCCTTCCCGATCAGTGGGTTGAGTATATTCAACCACTCGTAACACGTGCATTGTCTGAAGTGGAAGAAGGCATCAATCTGACCCACCTCTTCCAGGAATTTATCTTATCCGGTGTATTGGTCGGGCAGGGATTCACTCCGGAGCAGGCAATTGAGCAGGTGGAGACGTGGGAAAAAGGTGAATCTAAGCTATTACAGGCTAGTAAAGCTATGAAATGAAACAGAAAGATGCTCAGTGATCCACTGAACATCTTTTTTCTTATGACTGTAGTACTTGCTCTTTCAATGCTCTTCTTAAAATTTTCCCTGTTGTGTTCTTCGGCAGTTCGTCGATGAATTCAATGGAAACCGGAAGCTTGTATTTCGCAAGATGCTCTTTACAATATTCCAGCACACCCTGTTCTGTCAGGGATGGATCGCTTTTTACAACATAGCTGTTGACGGCTTCACCCAGTTCGGGATGCGGGACACCGATGACCGCAGCTTCCACGATACCGGGATGATTGTATAGCACTTCTTCGACCTCACGTGGGTAAACATTGTAGCCCCCTACAATGATCAGCTCTTTTTTCCGGTCCACGATGTAGAAGTAGCCATCTTTATCCATGCGGGCAAGGTCTCCGGTATATAACCAGCCGTCGCGGATCGTAGCGGCGGTTTCTTCTTCCATCTTGTAATATCCCTTCATGACATTCGGGCCTTTGACAATCAGCTCGCCGACCTGTCCTACAGGGACTTCTTCTCCCATTTCATCGACGACTTTATTCTTCAGGTTCATGATCGATGTTCCGATCGATCCAGGTTTTCTTGGTCGATCCAGCGGGTTGAAGCATGTCACAGGTGAAGCTTCGGATAATCCATACCCTTCAGAAATCATGACATTGAATTTCTTTTCAAAGTTTTTCAAGAGGGCCACCGGCAGGGAAGCTCCGCCTGAAATACAGAGACGAAGAGATGATAGATCTTCCGGGTTTCCATCAGGATACTGAAACAGGAAGTTGTACATGGTCGGTACTCCGGCGAATACGGTTGGCTGATACGCCTTTGATAATTCAAAAATGGCCTTTGGACTGAAGCGCGGGACGATTAACAGGGTAGCTCCTCTCAATAGAGGTGCATTCAGAACCACTGTTAAACAGAAAACATGGAACATTGGCAGAGCGGTAATGACGGTATCATCTTCATTCATTCGTAAATAGCTGCCGACGTCGGTCGCATTGGAATAAATATTTTTATGAGTTAGCATGGCACCTTTTGGTTTCCCTGTTGTTCCGGAAGTGTAAAGAATGATGGCTACCTCATTCTCATCCACCGTCTCACCTTTAAAGCCGGGGTCCCCTTTCCCCAAAACACTTGTAAACGATTTCATTTTAGGGTACGCAAGAGAAATTTTTTCTAAATCAATATCCTTCGCCCGTTCATCTCCTGATTCACACAGGATGAAGTGCTCCACATCCTTTAACAGATGCTGCATTTTCTCGATTAATGGCACGAGCAGATCAAGTGTGAGAATGGCCTTCACATCACCATTTTTCAGAATATAGCCAATCTCATCCGGAGTGTAGATCGGATTGATTGGTATGACCTTTAATCCAAGACGAAGTGCACCATATAATCCGATGACGAAATGCGGTGAATTCCCCAATACAAGCGCGATATGATCTCCTTTTTTCAGACCCAATTGCTCTAAGCCGCTTGCAAATTTTGATACAGCACCATTCAATTCCCCGTATGTACTTGAAGTATTCAAGAAATGATAGGCTGTTTTATCTGCTTTCTCTTGAGCGATTTGGTCTAACCGTGTAGCAATATTCAATTGTATCCCTCCCCTTTTCAACAAACTGAATGAATGGTCATTCATCAAACTATTAAAAGTATTCAAAATATATTCTATATAAAGAATAGTATTAATACAAGTATATTGATGTAAAAAAACCGCCCAATTTGGACGGTTCTTCCATTTATATCAATACACCAAGTCAACAAATTCATCCTTCGTGATATTACCGAAATAGTGTTGAATATCAACACCTTCCAATGCCCCGGCAATGTCTTTCCGCTCGTAGCGTGTACCAGCAAGCTTCTCTTCAATGTCTTCTACATTTCCCACTCCGAAGAAATCACCGAAGATTTTACAGTTATCGATCTTCCCTTTATTCACTTCGAGGCGGACATCGATGGAACCGACCGGGAAGCGGTGGGAATGCTGAAGATTGAATTTTGGTGATTTCCCATAGTTCCAATTCCAGTTCTGATAGCGTTCTTTTGAGAGCTCATGGATATTCTTCCAGTCTTCTTCCGTCAGGACATATTCTTCTACGTCGCTTCCGTCGAAGATATAATCAAGGAGGGTTGAGCGGAACTCTTCTATCGTCATTTGTTCAGTCAGGAATTCCGAGATATTGGCTACACGGCTCCGGATTGATTTAATCCCTTTTGATTCGATCTTGTCCTTTTTCACCCTGAGAGCGGACACGACGTTTTCCATTTCGGAATCGAACAGCAGCGTTCCGTGACTGAACATCCGGCCTTTCGTTGAGAACTGGGCATTGCCTGAGATCTTTCTGCCTTCTGCGATGATATCGTTACGACCGCTCAGCTCTGCTTTCACCCCGAGTTTATGGAGGGCCGTTACAACAGGCTCAGTGAACTTTTTAAAATTATGAAAGCTCTCCCCATCATCTTTCGTGATAAAGCTGAAGTTCAGGTTCCCCAGGTCATGATACACGGCTCCCCCACCGGAAAGGCGGCGTACGACGTGAAGTCCCTGTTTCTCTACGTAGTCTGTATTGATCTCTTCAATTGTATTTTGATTCTTCCCGATGATGATGGAAGGTTCATTGACATAAAATAATAAATAACTCTCATTAATATCTAAGTTCTTCAGTGCATATTCTTCAATAGCAAGATTGATCCTTGGATCCGTAATCCCTTTATTATCGATAAATAACATCGTTTTTCCTCCTAAATTTCTACTACCATATCTTTTTTGGCTAATGATACATTACCCCTATAAATCGTTTTCGCTTCTATAATTAACTGCTCCAAGTCACCGAAATGAGGCAAATGGGTGAGGATGAGGTTCCGTGCACCGGTTTTCTGAGCAAGTTTCCCTGCATCCAGACTAGTCATATGCCCAGCGTTCGAGGCATCCATCTCCCCGTAGAAATTACATTCACACAGTAGCATATCAGCATCCTGGCCGAATGAAATGAATTCTTCCCTGAAGGCGGAATCTGCTGTATAAAAGAGGGATTTCCCATCTGCTTCGATCCTCATTCCGTAACATGGCACGGGGTGCTTGGATTTCACAAACGTTACCGTGAAGGGACCAATGGATAAAGAAGAGTCCTCTGTATACTCATGGGCTGTCATTAAATTTTTGTATGTAAGGGCATTGAATCCCTGCGGATCTTCCCGATGGGCATATACAGGCAGTGTACCTTTGTACTTACCCAGGAAGTATTGAATCAATAAAGCGTGTTGTAGTACACCTATATCTGCCACATGATCGGGATGATAGTGGGACAGAAGGACTGCATCCAGCTCTGTTGCTTCGGTATGATGCTGAAGTTGGGATAATACACCACTTCCACAGTCAATAAGCAGTTTAAAGCCATTGGATTCAAGTAAATATCCGGTGCTCGCTTCTCCTGCTTTCGGATATCCGCCCCATTGACCAATAACGGTTAACTTCATGTTTGAACATCGCCTTTCACTTTAGTCTGTACCCCTACTATACTTCATTGTGCCTATTTTTTCATTTTTTGCGCCCATTTTAGAATTTATTGTTGACGAAACTCATACTGTTATAATACAATAAAATAAATTAACACATCAGTTATATAACACGAACAATTGATGGGTGAATACAAATTTACGGAGGGTGATGAACATGGTAAAAAATATTGTTGAGTTCTTTCGAAATTTGCCGCCTAAGTCTTGTGCACAATGTGGAGATACAATTGAGGAGCAGCATGAATGCTACGGCATTTATTGCGAAAAATGTACGACTGACTACGAATACTAAGCGCATGAAAATCAAGGGGTACTAAAAAGGATGCTCTTCAAAATGAAGAGCATCCTTTTTATGATTATTGTACGTCCACTGTTTCCATCGTGTGCTCGTGAATTTCTTCTCCTTTGGTGACATGGACCTGTACATTATAGGACCCTCTCTCCGGGAATGTATAAGATCCTTTGTATTCTCCGTTTTCACCTTGGGTCAGATCCACCCATTCATGCTTTTCTTGACCATCCTGATAAATTTCAAAACGGACTTTGGCATCTTCCAGAGCGGCATCTTTATTCTCCACATGCACCATCATTTCCGATTCTTCACCAGCTGTAATACCGTCAGGCTTCATCAAATGGATGGAAATGGTACTTTCATGGTCGCCATGGTGATGATCTTCACCCGCTTCCTCATGTTCGCCGGCTTCTACTTCTCCAATGGCAATTTCCTTCTTCGGCATCGTATGCATGTCCCTGGCGGTTACATGAACCTGTACTGTGTAAAGTCCGTCTTCTTGAAACGTCTTTTCTGCTTTATAAAGCCCGCCTTTTTCATGCTTGGCTTCGAGCATTTCGCTTTCATCTTTCTGGCCGTTTTTCCATATTTCATACTTCACTTCACCGGCATCATCGACGTTCTCATCACCTTGAGTGACTTTCGTGGAAAGGGAAACCGGTTCACCTTTTTCTCCTTTTTCAGGCACGTTTAACTTTGCGTCGATCGCTTCCAGTTTTTCTTCTTTTTTTGCTCCGTTATCTTCATTTGAGTTACCGCAAGCAGCGATTAACAATGCAAGGAAACCTACGAGCATAAGTAAGCTAATTTTCTTCATAACAACATTCTCCTTTAGGCATTTTCTTATTATGTATCACCATTATGTACCTCTCACCATTTAGTATACACGTTCATGATTACACTGGGTTTGTCCATTTTATGAAGAAAAAACGGCAGATGTGTGTGACATCTGCCGTTTTTTTCCTTATGCTTCTACTGTTTTTGTATATTGTTTCTTGAATAATCCTACAAAGAACACGGCCGTCAATGCAACGAACACAATGAAGTATCCCAGCAGGATGTATAGGTTCTGCCACATGAAGGCAAAGTCTCCGCTTGAAATGACCGCTTTGAACGCTGACACCGAGTACGTCATCGGTAACAGTGCACTGATTGGCTGCAGAGCAGTCGGTATCAATTCAAGTGGGAATGTACCGGCACTTGTCGTCAATTGCAGAATCAAAATGATGATGGCGACAAATCGTCCCGGATCACCAAGGATTGTAACAAGCATCTGAATCAATGCCAGGAATGTCAGACTTGTGATAATAGTAGAAAGTAAGAATAAAGGTACACTTTCCACTTCAAGACCCAATCCAAAGAGTAAAATCGCTGCCGCTATCAGTGATTGAATGATTCCCACCGTCGTAAGGACAGTGAATTTCCCCATGAACCAGCTCATTCCGCTCGATGGGCGGCCGGATGGTTCGCGGAGTGGATACACAATCGAGATTAATAAGGCCCCTACGAATAGTCCAAGAGATAAGAAATATGGAGCAAATCCAGTTCCATAGTTTGGAACATGATTGATTTTCTCATTTTTCACGTCGACAGGACCTGCCATCATGTCATACGTATCGTCGTCCGCATTGACACTGTTGGCTTCTTTTGCTGCATCTTTTAATTTCGATTCGTATTCCGTTGTCCCGTCAGATAGTTTCGTTGAACCGTTTGCGAGCTCAGTGGAACCATCAGCAAGTTTCCTGGATCCGGCTGCCAGCTGATTGGATCCATCATATACCCGGTTAAGACCTGAGCTCAGTTCATTCGCTCCTGAAGCAAGACCAACCGTTCCCTGGTATACGTCTCCAAGTTTCTGATTTAATAAACCGTAGTTTTCCACCACTTTGTTTTGACCTGCAACAAGTTGATTGGAACCTTCGTCAAGCTGTGCTGATCCGGCTACGAGCTGATCGACGCCGCCCTGGAGTTTCTTCTGGCCATCATTTAATGCACCGATTCCACCCGCAAGCGAGTTCGCTCCTTTTTGGAGTTCAACGGCACCATTACTTAATGCCCCGGTACCTGTCTGAAGTCCCGATGCACCTTGCTTGATTTGATCGATGGCTGCCTGAAGTTCAGCCTTCTTTTCTTCCGGTAGGCTTCCCATGAATGGAGCCAATTCCTCTTCAAGCTTAGAAGCCCCTGCCCCAATCGCTTGAGCGCCTGCTTGCGCGCTATCGGCTCCACCTTTCAGGTCACCGATTTTTGCTGCAAGGGTCTGTGAACCAGCCTGCAATTTAGCCGTGTTGTCCACGGCACTATCAAGCCCGGCGTCTACCTGTTCCAACCCGGCCTTGCTTTTATCGATTCCGGCAGCAAGGGAATTCAACCCGGTTTGAACATCCTGCGTTCCTTTATATAGTTGCTGTGATTTATCCGTCATGACACCGACACCGTCGGATAGTTCCTGAGAACCATTAGCCAGTTTCTCGGCACCTGCACGGGTTTTCGCCACACCGTCTGTCATCTCGACATTCTTTTCAGCAAGAACGGCTAAATTGTCTTTTAGCTTCTTGGCACCTTGAGAGAGATCAATGGCTCCATTGTTGATTTCGCCCGCTTTGTCACTCGCAGTCTGGAAACCGTCTCCCATTTCCTGAATCTTATCAAACATCGTTTCAGCATACGTTTCAGAAACGGATTTCGACAGGCTTGCTTTAATCTCTTTCATCGCCGTTTCCCCGATTTGAGCAGATAAGAAGTTAAAGCTCTCATTCGGCACATATTTCAGAGAAAGTTTTTGAGGATTTTCTTCTAACAACGTAGTTCCGTTTTCAGAGAAGTCCTCTGGAATTTCCACAAGCATATAATAGTCTTGTTTCTCCAAATTCTTATATCCTTCTTTTTTATCCACGAAATGAAAATCGAATTGATCGCTTTCCTTCAGCTTATCAACAAGATCCGATCCGATATGCAGCTCCTTGCCATCAAACTCTGCCCCCTGGTCACTGTTCACCACAGCTACAGGAAGATCTGAAAGCTGCTCGTACGGGTCCCAGAATGCCCATAGGAACATGCCGCTGTAAAGTACAGGTATAAAAAGCACGGCAAGGATCGGGATGAGCAATTTCTTATTACGAAAAATCGCTTTAAATTCTGAACCAATAAATGATTTCTTCATATTATCCTCCTATTATGATTTCAAATGTTTGAACTATTGACCAATAAACCCAAACGGTCATTGAAAGGCATAAAAATAAATGACTATTTCATTCGATTGGTCATTTTTTCCTAAAAATGAAGGACTATCAATTTGATAACCCTTTAATGATATATAGCTCAAAAAGATTGGCTATTTCATCTTTATCAAGTGGACCATGTGCACGCTCCCAATCGAAGATCAGTGAAACGTAAAGCTTCAATAAAACGAATGCTGTCATTTCCGGGTTGCAGGGCTTAATTGCTCCTGAGGCAATGGCCTTTTCAATTCGGTGACTCAAGAATTCTATGACCACTTTTTCCATGCGATCAATGACCTCGGATACAGCAGGCGTTCCCATTTCACGGGCTTCCTGATATAACTTGATCGTCAGCTTATGCTCTTTGCGAAATTCGAGAAGACGAAACAAGGCACGGTGGACATTTTCAGAAAATGTAGCTTCCGGATCAATCACTTCTTCTGCTTCAAAGGTCATTTCATTAATTAACGATGAAACAATCTCATCGAATAATTCTTCCTTATTCTTAAAGAACGTATATATCGTTCCTTTTCCCACATTCGCTATTTTAGCTACTTGATCCATCGTCGTGGCTTTATACCCAAACAAGGAAAAAGAATTGGTAGCAGCTTCGAGGATCTGTTTCCTTCGATCGATCGCCATGAACTCACTCCTTCCATTTGACCGCTTGACTGTATTTGTAATTTAGTCATTTTGTTAACATTGATAAATTTATCATATCTTCGACTATTACACAAGTGATATTTTTCATTTTCTTAATCCCCGTTCTTCATATCGAATAAGCCCTCTTGAATAGGCTATAGGTATAAGAACGTTCAGGAGGTGTCCTATGAATATTTACGTAGTAAAAAGTGGGGATTCACTCTGGTCGATTGCATCGAGGTACGGGGTTGAGGTGAACCAGATTTCTTATGGAAATCAATTAAAGAACCCCAATATACTCGTTATCGGTCAAAGTCTCCTCATCCCGGAACCTTTAAAAGAATATATCGTTCAGCCAGGCGATACGTTATACAAGATCAGTCAAATGTATCATATGGATCCCAATGAACTACAGACATTTAACCAGATTGCTGACCCCTCCACACTATTTATCGGTCAGTTGATCGTCATGCCCGCTTTCATTCACAGGGTTCGAACAGGCGATACCCTTTATACCATTTCCTATAATTATAAAGTTCCCATGCAAGAGATTTTAAATGCGAATGCCATCTCGAACCCATCCCTTATCTACCCTAATCAACAGATTCGGATCCCGAACACGAAACCGGTGATCGAGGTGAATGCATACATCACGAGGACGGACAGTCAAGGAGTAGCCGAAGTGAATGGGCTTGGAAGTTACTTCACTTACCTTGCTCCTTTCACCCATTCCATTACAAAGGAAGGCACGATCACAGAACTGAACGATACCGGTCTGATATCGGCTGCGGATAATCAACATGTCGATCCCCTATTGGTTCTGACCAATTATGTAGACGGCAAATTCAACTCCGATCTTGTTGCAACGATTTTAAGAAGTGTACCACTGCAAGATACGTTAATCTCTTCCATACTGAACAAAATGGAGACAAAGGGTTATAAAGGGTTGAACATTGATTTCGAATACGTTTACCCTGAAGACCGGGAAAATTATAACTCCTTTTTAAGGAGGACCGTCGCTGCATTAAAACCCAAAGGCTATTCTGTCTCAACGGCACTCGCTCCAAAAATCAAGGGAGATCAAAAAGGACTTTTATACGAAGCCCATGACTATAAGGCTCACGGAGAAATTGTCGACTTTGTTGTCCTTATGACTTATGAGTGGGGATGGGCAGGGGGAAAACCTTGGGCAATCGCACCCATTAATGAAGTAAAAAAAGTACTGGACTACGCCGTTACGGTCATACCCCGTAATAAAATCCTCATGGGTGCTCCCTTATATGGCCGTGACTGGAAAGTACCATGGGTGGATGGGACCTTTGCGAAATCCGTCTCTCCTCAGGGTGCCATAGACCTTGCAAGCAAATACGGGGTCCGCATTCAATATAATGATCAGTACCAGTCTCCATTCTTCAAGTATTGGGATGAGAACGGGCAGCAGCATGAAGTCTGGTTTGAAGATGCAAGAAGCATGCTGGCAAAGCAAATGGTGGTAAATGACTATCGATTAAGGGGGCTGAGCTACTGGGTGCTGGGTTCTGCCTTTCCACAGAATTGGGTGCTACAGCATTCCAGATATCGGGTAGTGAAGTAGGCTGCACCTTCATTAGAGGGTGCTTTTTTTCATCAACTAAAAAAGAAATTCAGCCCCCCTAAAAAAGACCACCAGTTTCCCGGCAGTCTTCAAAATAATCAGTTCAAATAATCCAACACCTTCGCTACGGTCCTCTCCCCCTGCCCGATGCAGTCGGGAATACTCAATCCATCATATGAACTCCCGGCGATGAATACCCCTGGCAAAGTCGCCTCTGCTTGCTCATACATCCTTTGAATTCGTTCCCTGTGGCCAACAGTGTACTGAGGCATGGAATTTTTATAGCGTGAGACAATCGTGAAATCAGGGGGACCATCGATTTCCATGATCTTACTCAAATCATCGAGCACGATTTGCTCAATGTGGTCATCGGATAAATCCACGATGGTTTCGTCACCGGACTTGCCAAGGTAGCAACGCAATAATGCTTTTCCTTCAGGAGCCGTGTGTGGCCATTTTTTATGTGTCCATGTTCCCGCAGTCAGGGAGTAATCGCTATTTCTGGATACCAGGAACTCTGTTCCGGCGATATCTTTTTTTATGGCCTCCTGTGAGAATCCCATTGCAACCGTCGCCACTGACGTAGCAGGCATCTCTTTTAAGAAATGTAGGAATGGATAGGAGGGAAACATGGATTGCAATACGTGATGGGGAGTCGTGACGATGACGCTGTCTGCTTCCACTTGATCTCCGTTCGTGAACGTGACAGTATAATCACCGCTGACTTCTTTTTCTATGTTGGTTACTTTCATGCTTTTGTATACCGTATTTGGTTCCAGACTTGCTTCCATGGCATCGATCAATGACTGAAGACCGCCGGTAAAAGTCAGGAAGTTCCCTTTTTCGTTCGATCCCCCCGCTTGTCCGCTTTTCTTGATGCCGGCTATTAAACTGCGGTGTTTCTGTTCCAATTCATAGAGTTGCGGAAATGTAGACATTAAGCTTAATTGATCGATATCCCCGGCGAATATGCCCGTTAAGAGCGGTTCGATCAAATGGTCAACAACTTCATCTCCCATTCTCCTCCTGAAGAATTTACCCAATGACTGATCTTCTCTTTCCTGGGAACGTGGAAGGATAAAATCCGCAGCAGCTCTCATTTTTCCTGATAGTGAAAATAAACTTGTTGTGATGAAAGGGGCGATTTGGGTTGGAATCCCTACGATGGATCCCCCGGGAATCGGATAGAGTTCACCACCGGCTATACAGTAGGACGTGCCTTTGCGGTTTCGGACAAGCTTGTCCCCCATACCCAGTTTTTCCGCTAAACGGGAGATTTCCGTTTTGCTTGATAAACAAGAATCCGGTCCTTTTTCGATGATATAGCCGTCTTTTTTGAGGGTTTGGACCTTACCGCCCAATCGGTGGGTGGCTTCTACCAGTTTTACTTCGATGGGGAGATGTTCTTCCTTGATTTTCTGTTGCAGATAGTAGGCCGTGGTTAAACCGGTGATCCCCCCGCCTACGACTACAATCTTTTTGTTTTGTTGTTCCAACACGTTCATCGCCTTCTTTAACAAAATATCTTCATATCCAATAATAGAGAAGGACTAAAGCGTTGAGAGTGAACCCACTCGCTTCAGTCCTTCCTGTACAGCCAAAACGGGAAACTAATTTTTAAGGTGTTTTAACACGACATCTGCCATGGCATCAATGAATTCCGGTTTGGCGTTCGGCATTTCCGGACGATAGTAAGAAGCTCCGATCTCATCTGTTACGACTTTACATTCATAATCATTGTCATAGAGTACTTCAAGATGATCAGCCACAAACCCTACCGGTGTATAAACAAAAGTAGTGTAGCCCTTTTCCTTGTGAAGATCCCTTGTCAGATCCTGGACGTCAGGACCGATCCATGGGTCGGGAGTGTTCCCTTCACTTTGCCAGCCTACTGCATAATCCGTGACACCGGCTCCCTCTGCGATCATCTTCGCCGTTTCCTCCAGTTGCTTCGGATATGGATCGCCGGACTGCAGAATGCGTTCAGGAAGGCTGTGTGCAGAAACGATGAGGACTGCTTTATTTCGCTCTTCATCGCTCATTCCAGCAAAGGTTTCCTTCACCCTGTCCACCCAGTACTGAATGAATTTAGGTTCCTCATACCAGCTTTCGATCGATGTGATCGTTGGACCGCCAAGCTTTTCCGCTGTCTCTTTCGCACGTCCATTGTACGATTTGACGCTGAACGTTGAGAAATGAGGGGCGAGTACGATGGAAACCGCTTCTTCAATGCCGTCATGGTGCATTTGCTCCACTGCATCTTCTACGAACGGTTCGATATGCTTTAATCCAAGATACATTTTAAATTCTATTTTGTCTTGAACCGCATTTAAACGTTCCTCCAGGCTTTTCGCCTGATCAAGGGTGATTTTCGCCAGTGGGGAAATCCCCCCGATTGCCTCATAACGTCCCCGCAGGTCTTCCAAAAGTTCACTGGAAGGGACTCTTCCATGGCGGATATGTGTATAGTAGCGTTCCAGATCTTCTTCTTTATATGGTGTACCATAGGCCATCACCAATAGACCCATTTTCTTCTTTGACATCCCATTTCACCTCATTGTCAGTTTCATACATTACATTATTGTGCCATGTTTCTTTCATAGAATCCATTTATAGACATGTGTGAATGTTCTCTACCTGGCACTGTATTCATGCACAAAGGCTGCTAATCGCTTTAATGTGTCTGGATTGACTTGAGGGAATACTCCATGTCCGAGGTTGAAGATGTGACTCAGGTCCTTCCCTTGATCCAGGATCTCTTTGGCTTTTTCTTCAATTACGTCCCATGGTGCCAGCAGGATCGCAGGGTCCAGATTACCCATCACCGTTTTGGAGATGCCTCTTTCCGTTGCTTCTTTGATTGGCAATCTCCAATCAAGTCCGACTACATCGATGGGGAGATCATGCCATTCATTCGCAAGGTGGCTTGCTCCGACACCAAACATGATCAATGGCACATTCTCTTCCTTCAGTTCATTAAAGATTCTTTCCATGACCGGTTTGATGAATGTGCGGTAATCCTGTACATTCAATGCACCTACCCAGGAGTCGAATATTTGGAAAGCAGAAGCCCCTGCTTTGATTTGAGCTTTTCCGTAGGTGATGGTCATCGCTGCCAGTTTATCCATTAAAGCAAACCAGGCTTGTGGTTCTGCATACATGAACGCTTTTGTTTTATTATAGTTTTTAGAAGGGCCGCCTTCAATCATATAGCTTGCCATCGTAAACGGAGCACCGGCAAAGCCGATCAATGGAACCGATAATTGTTCCTGTGTCAGTAATTTGATTGTGTCCAATACGTAAGGAACATCCTGTTCAGGATTGATTTCCCCAAGCTTTTCAACATCCGCAGTCGTACGGATGGGATTATCGATCACCGGACCGATGCCTGATTTGATTTCGACATCCACTCCGATCGAAGGAAGCGGGGACATGATATCCTTGTAAAGGATTGCTGCATCGACATCATATTGTTCCACTGGCAGCCTTGTCACATATGCACAGAGTTCAGGCTGATGCGTGATCTCAAAAAGAGAATATTTCTCTTTGATTTTCCTGTATTCAGGCTGTGAACGACCCGCTTGTCTCATATACCAAACCGGAGTATAATCCGTTTTCTCTCCCCTTGCCGCTCGTAAAAAAGTATCATTCATCTGTTTCATACCTTTGTTCGTCCACCTTTCTATGTAACTCCATTAACCCTATTGTAAACTAATTTGAGTAGATTCTAAAATTGTCCTATATATAATTTAAACGTACATTTTGTAACCCTTTTAAACTATAGACGTTTTAGGGAGAATTGTATAGTTTTCAAGGGAAAATGTCATAAATTTGCCGATTTTTGAGGGGTGGTGAAAAAATATCCATCATTCATGTTACTAGAGAGGAAGAAAAGGGAAGAGTATAGTAGAAGTGACTACTTTATTGAGGTGATTTGGATGAAGCTATATATGACGACAGGAACACATGATTTCTTACAAAAAATAATGGATCAGCATGCGGGTGAAAAAATGCTCTTGATGCAGGGCGAAGATGCTCTGCTTTCACATGAAACAAGCGGAGAAAGTGTCTTTGAATCTCCTCGCAGCTATGAGATTGTTGATCAATCAGGGGAACTTGAAAGTAAAGGATACGTGGTCTTCAACAACATCCCCGTATCAGACGAAGGCAGACCGCTTTTTGAATACCGCTTTAAAAACCGTGCCGGTTTGATTGAAGAGGTGCCGGGTTTTACCGCGATTCGGGTCCTTAGACCACTGGATAACGATACATATGTGATCATGACCCTTTGGGAGGATGAACGAAGCTTCCTGGGCTGGCAGGAATCCAAGCAATACGAGAAGGCCCATGCAAAGAGGGGCACCGAAGAAGGAATCGATAACCAAAAGGATATCTTCCCACGTGCATCCTATGTAAGTAAATACTATGTTTCGGGTCAATCCTGAAGAAACGCTGCCTGAATTCAGGCAGCGTTTTTCTTTTCAATCTTTACAATTGTAGTGAAGGTGTACATACATAATTACAAATGATTAACAGTATACTTTATCGTATTGGTCACAGACATCCTAAGTGAAAGGAGAGGAGTTCCGATGAGTGAAACATGTCTGATTCTGGTTGATTTTCAAAAGGCATTTAGTGATCCTTCACGGGGAAAGCGCAATAATCCCGGTATGGAAAAGAACGCTTATCAGCTTTTGCACGGTTGGAGAGAAAAGGCCTGGCCGGTTGTACACGTGCAGCATTCTTCTTTCGATATGGAATCACCATTGCATTCAAGTTCAAGAGGTTTTGATTTTATAGAGTCTTTCCGTCCCGTACAAAAGGAAAAACACATCATTAAGCACGCTAATAGCGCTTTTATCGATACAGATCTGGATTTATATTTGAAACGGGAAAAATGTAAATCCCTTGTTGTCATGGGGTTCACGACGAATCATGGTATATCCACTACTGTCCGTATGGCTGCGGATCTGGGATATGAAGTGACGGTCCCTTATGATGCCACTGCATGCTTTGAAACCTATTCATTTGACGGTTCCCTATTTTCCGCTGAAATTGTCCATGGACTGTCCCTGGCAAATCTTCATCATGAATTTGCCTCCATTTCTTCAACGGATTCCCTGCTATCATCAAGATTGAAATTAACTAAGCCGGTCATTTTTTAATCATCGTTTTGGCTTTTAGCAGAATGGGCTTAGTCAAGGGGAATGATTTCATTCCTTTTGACTAAGCCCATTCTGCTTTCTGTCTTTCAAATACCTTTTCTACTCTTTCCTTCCAGCTTTATGCAGTATCCCGTTTCGATTCGCGTAAATGGCTGCCTGGGTCCGGTCCGCGACCCCAAGCTTACTCAAAATGTTACTCACATGGGTCTTGACGGTCTTGATGCCGATGAATAACTCTTTGGAAATCTCCTGATTCGTCAGCCCCTCACCCAAGCATTTCAACACATCCATTTCCCTTGTCGTCAACTCTTCATGAGCCTTTCTTTCCTGGGGACGGAATCGGTTCAGCATTTTATCGGCAACTTTGGACGCTATGACCGATTCACCCTTAACCGCTTTATAAACCGCCGCAGTTACTTCTTCTGCACTTGCTGTCTTCAATAAGTAACTATGAGCACCTGCTTCAATGGCAGGAAACACCTTTTCATCGTCATAATAGCTTGTAAGGATGATAATTTTACAGTGAGGATGAAAGGATAGGATCTTCCTTGTGGCTTCAATGCCATCCCCATCCTCCATTAATAAATCCATTAATATGACGTCGGGCATATACAGCTTGGCTAGCCGAGCCGCTTCATTACCACTTTTTGCTTCTCCAAGAAAGTCTATCCGATCTTCTGTCAGCAAATAGGTTTTCATGCCCAGCCGTACCATCTCGTGATCATCTACAATCATTACCTTTATCTTACCCACTTGTCTTCCCCCTTTGAATTACACCGGGATGCGGAGATCGATATACGTTCCCTCTTTTTCTTTGGAGCGAATCTGAAATAGTCCTCCAATTTCCTCCGCCCGTTCTCTCATCGTTTGAAGTCCGTACGAGGTCATCTTATTTTCCTTTAGATTAAACCCCTTACCGTTATCACTGATATACAACGTGACAAAGCCCCCTTTTTTCTCCGTCACGATCTTTACTTTCGTTGCTTCCGAGTGACGAAGGATATTCGAAAGACTCTCCTGGATGATCCTGAACATATGCGTTTCAGTACCTTTCGATAAGTCTTCGATACCATCCAGGGTGGCATCGATCTCAATTTGTGTTTTTTCCTTCAATTCTCTGATCAAGATGGTTAACGCTTCACGAAGACTTTCACCCCTTAAATCGATCGGTCGCAGATGAAGAAGAAGGGCTCTCATCTCACCTTGTGCCCTCCCTGCAATGTCGGCTACTTGTTTCACGATGATTTCAACCTTTTCATAATCTGTACCGATGCTTTTTTGCGCCGCGGAAGAAAGCATATTCAGTGCAAATAATTGCTGGCTGACAGAATCGTGCAAATCCCTGGCAAGCCTCTGCCGCTCTTCCATGACCGCAGCCTGGTGAGCCTGATCGGCAAGTTCTGACTTTTCATCTGCCAACCGCTGAAGTGATTTCACCTGCTCTTGAATGAATACCGCAAGCTGATTCAATTCATCCGATAAAATCCCGAGCTCATCATTCTCATATCTGTCCACCCTGGCAGAGAACTTTCCACTGCGCAATAAGGTGACAAAGGTGGATATATCATCGATTCTGCCTTTGAATGTATACCCTGTACGAAAACCGAAATATATACTTAATAGCAATAAAATGAGGCCCAACCAAGTGGTTAAATAAATGGAAAGTTTAAGAGAGATACTAGGATCCTCTGAAAGGAACAGATAGATTTGCAAAACGATAAAAAAAAGCAGGATGGTCATGACAGCCATCATCAAAAAGCTCTTGAAGATCCAATTTCGGATATTTGAGGTTTTATTCAATCTCATTCCTCCTTTTACGCTGCCTTTATATCCTGGTAATCCTAATCGAACCGATTTTCACATCAATCGTCAGCTTGATTTTTTTACTTGCCTCTATATAATCCGGTGATTGATAATACAGTTCAGAACGAATATCAGCAGACTTCTGATCAAACAATTTCACATCCCCCACCTGCACCTTCAACGTGACCTCCACAGGGATATTTTCCGGTATGATCATCTTCACATCGCCAATCCAACCTCTGATATCAATAGGCGTTTCCCCTTCAGGAATGAAGGCTTTACTGAAATCAAAATAGTAATCTCCGATTGCGTTGTAAAGTTTCATATTTTCCAGGGGCCAGTTCGGTTCTGAAAAGCGGATATCCCCAACGATAAAGCCTCTGTTGATTTTATTTTTCTTCTTAGGGATCTTTTCACCCAGCGTCTGCTCCTCATCATCTGTTTCAGCTGTCTTATCAAACGGATAATCACTGCTTAAACTCACTCGAATCGGTTTATTCCTCACGATCCGATGAATCGCAATGGCTATGATGATAACCGGCCATAACTTCCACCAGTTCCCGTAATCGAAAACCAACACATCGTATTTATCCAGGAGGATCAGCACCCCAAGGGCAAGGCAGAAAAGGCCGAACAGTAATTTACCGAAGCTTTTTTTCAAAAAGCTGTCTACTGACCACTTCAAGCCCAGGAGCAATAACAAAATAGGAATAATATTGACAAATATCTGCGTTATTTCCAAGGAAATGACACCTATATTCAGTAATAATAGCCACAATCCTATCACCATCAGTAAAAATGAGAAAAACCATTGCTTTCTTCCTTTATATCTCATACAGGCACCACCTTCACATCACTTATAAACTTTCGCTATTTACATCGTATATTCCTGTTACTTCTTCCATTATAGATTGATTTCGAAGGTTGTTTGACGAGCATCGGAATGATTCAGTCTCAGTCCAGAGGCTGAAAAAATGTTTCTATCCTGTATCACACCTTATTTGCATTTTCATAATCTATAGTACAGATCAGGGCAAATGCCCAAGGTTTGAAACATTGAGGGGGTATTCTAATGGGGATTGACTTGACTGCTCTTCATTGGATTTATTTAGTTTTCATAGGATTGATCATCCTATTTATGATCTTCCGAAAGGACACGACCATCGTATGTATTCTAGGAATCTTCAGTATCGCTCTGATAGCCACGGGATCGATCAGTGGGTCGATCAGTAGTATATTTAATAGCTTCATCTTTGCCATCACAGAATTACTTTCAACCATTCTCGTCATTTCCATCATCGTAGCCATGAGTAAAGGACTGACGTCGACAGGGATTAATGATGTGATGATCCGACCGTTCACTAAGTTCATCCGCACCCCTGCCCTTGCGTACTGGACGATAGGTCTTGTGATGATGTTCATTTCGTGGATTAAGTGCATTTACAGATACCAACTAAAAAAAGCCTGTGTATCAAGGTTTTAAGTAGCTTTGGTAATTTTATCCTCAAGGAATTACGCATTCTTATAAAAAAAGACTTCCGCAAAAGAGGAAGTCGTTAAACAGAACAATTATTGTAAAGTTATTTTCATTTTCACATTCGACTCTATGACTTCAATTTTATATGCTGACTTAACACCTTTTAAGGTTTCTTCAACATAATAAGCAATTTCATCAAGATAAAGTTCATCAGTTCTTTCAATAACAACTTCACCATCATTCTGCAATGTTACTAAAGCTTTTCCAACTTCTCCTAAAATACCGTTCATTTGATAATCATCCTTTTTAGGAATTATTTTTTTTAGTTTTTTGAACCTTGTAAAACAAGGGAATTAGTCTGATTTATTGCTAACTTAATATTTTCAGCTATTCTATGAATCACTGGAACAACTACTGAATTTCCTGCTTGTTTATATAGTCGTGTATTGGATAATTCGGGCAGAACAAAATCTTTTGGAAATCCTTGAATATTAAAACATTCACGAGGAGTCAATTTACGGATACCAAATGGTGTGTAAATTAATGGTACGTTATGACCACCTGTTCCCATGTTAGCCGTTAGCGTTGGACAAACATTAGATTTATTTTCTCTTACATACTGTCTTCTCCATTGATAAATGGTATGAGAACCTGTGATACTTTCCTCTAACTTATCGTAAAAGGCACATTTTTCAGGTCTGTAATAATATTTTTCATCTTGTTCAACGTCAAAATTAATAACATCTTCTAACTTAGTTGAAAGTTGAGTTGGGTTAGGGAAATAAAATTTCTCTGCCATCTTTTCATCACGAAAACCAACTATATAAATACGTTCTCTATTTTGAGGAACATTGCCGTATTCACAGGCATTTAGAACTTGGTGTTTTACAGTGTATCCATACAAACTTAAAGCTTCAAGAATTACGTTGAAAGTGTTCCCTCCATCATGTCCAACTAGATTTTTTACATTTTCTAAGAATACAATAGAAGGATTTCTTTCAGCTATTATTCTAAGGAGTTCAAAAAACACATTTCCACGTTCGTCTGCAAAGCCTTTACGGTAACCTGCTACACTAAAGGCTTGACAAGGAAAGCCTGCTACTAACATATCAAATTCAGGTATATTATGTTCGCTTACATTGGCAATATCTGCAACTTCTAATTCAGAATCAAAATTACTTTTAAATGTTTTAGAAGCATATTCATCTATTTCATTTGCGTATACTGTTTCAAAACCCGCCATTTCAAAACCTTTGTCTATTCCTCCAACACCTGCAAAAAAACTAGCAATTTTCATAAAATCTATCTTCCTTTCCATATAATAGCAGCACGCCGCACTTTTTAAGGAGAGGGATAACACACCTTGTCACCCCCTCCAAGACTAAATACGAGTTATTTTCTTTGTTCGTAAGTCTAGTACAGCGTACTGGTCTATTGCATTTGGTTCTATAATTTGCTTTATTATCGAAAAACGAGGTCTTCTACCCTGTTTTTGTTGGTCACCAAGGGTTTGAAGTGCATTTACCTTAATCAATTTAAGTTGGTCGGAGTTAATTCCCAAATCATAGAAATACATTGTATCATTCCTTTTGTCTAAACGTGAGAAAAACAGCTTATCAAATTCCTCATTCGGACTAAATGAACTTGTATCTCTTTCAAAGTTACTTGTTGCTTTGATTTCAATAACCCTATTTGTACTAGGGTCAAAAGCATCTCCACCCACACCACGATTAAGCCTAAACCCACTTACATAGCATAATAAAGCTTCTGTTACCGTCTCTGGAATGTTTACTCCACGAGTGTGAGACTGTCTAATAATTAAATCAAGTTCTTTCCAAAGGAAATAAGCAGTAATAGCATCATTGAATCTTGCTTTATCAACAGTTACTAAATCCATAATTATAGGCGTGTTATCCTTTTAATATATTAACATATTGTATACCCATGTTGGTGAAGCAATTATCTTTTTTTGGATTTAATTAGGAAAATAGTTTTATGGTCAATTATTAATAATGGAAGCCGACATTAAAGCTATGGTGTGAAAGATTAATGAACATTTTGGAAAATTTATGTATTCCTCTTTTATATGATGTATTTTTATTGAAGAAGGGAGGTGTTATATGAAGAAGGAACAAATACAACCGCATTGTATGGTATGTTGTGAACCGTTTAAAAGAACTGATGAAGTTTTAACAGACAACCTATTTACACAAATACAACACACAAAATGTTTTATTTATAGACCTGAATTTATTAAGGATAAAGGAACTTATGAAGAAATAGTTAATATGTATCCTGATTACAAAAAAGTGTTTATTGTATCTGATAAACCAGTAACAAATTTCTTACTTGTATCTTCACTTAGAAAGAAGAAGTAAATATATAACGATACATAATGGGCTTCCTTCGGGAAGTCTTTTTTATTATCATCCTCATTATGCGGATCGTCTTCGACGATTCGACTGATAAAAGTATAAATAAAAAAGGAGATAACCAGTTAAGGCTATCCCCTGCTTATAATTGAATTGTAAATAAACTCAGGATTGGCTTGGCTTCCTTCCAACCTAAAATACACTTCAATGTAAAATTCATCTTCTTCTTGGATATTCTTTTCACCGTTAAAGGCATAAGTAGGCAGGAAAACACAAACGGATGATATTTCAAACTTCACTTTATCCAGTGTTATGACTTTACCAATAGGATAATTCTCCAAGGTTTCTACCCATGATGTCACATAGGGAAGCTTCATAGGTTGAAAAGGATTGGAAAGAAGTCCATAAGCTAAGTTCTCCCTTTTCTCCATACGGTGATAGCTTCGATTAACAGCATGTAATTCCGCATGTTTGAACTTCCCAACAAAGTCACCGTTTGTAACTTCTCCTTCACCTTCCCATGTATCTACCCCTATATCTAAAATAATGTTTCCATTTTCATCAAGTCGCATTATTCTTCATCACTCCCAAAGATGTCCTTTAACTTATCCTCTGACGGTGCATAGTAATCTTTTTGGTTAATTGCATCCCACCGTTTTTCTAGGTCAATAACCTCCTGGGGCTTGGTGTTAGTATGGACATGATGAATAATATCAGGCTGTAGGTTGTTAGTCATTTTCGCTAGTAGTTCAATCATCTTGGTTCTATCCCTTTTGGGAACTGATACCTTTACAACCTTTCCAGTATTAAAATCATAAACCTCATCTTGTCCACCTTTAATCCAGTTTGTTAAAGTTTCCTGCATTTCTAAGCCAGTCATAACTTCATGGTTAACGGTTGCCAGTTCATTAATATACTTCTTTACCAGTGGATTCTTCATGTACTTTTCACCAGTCTTTACATGGATTCCTACCAATTTAGAAGATTCCTTTATAACTCCTTTTCCCTGCCCTGCATAAGCAATAGCAAATGCCCTTTGTTTGCCCGTTAGTCCATCTATATTACTTTTGGTTCTCTTATCCGTTAATGCCATTGTTAATCATCCTCCAAAATGAAAATAAAAAAGGAAAGGTTTTTATACCTCTCCTTAAATGTCTCCGTTTAATTCCTTCTCAATGTGTTCAACACGTTCCTGGGTTTCATCTCGGTTTTTGTGCATTACTCCTGAACGGTAAGCTTCTAAATCAGACTTGTAAGCTGACATCTTAGCTTCATAATCTTCTTTAGCGGTTTGATAATTCCGTAAAGCTTCTGTACTCTCCTGAATAGATAGACCTTCCAGTGAGGGCTTAGAAGGGTTATTTGCAATGATTTCAAATTCTTCTAGCTTAGTTCCTTCCAGTACCATTAGGTCAATATGCTTCTCAGTTAGCTTTGCTTCGTATAAGCCATGTTGAAGCATCTTGTATTGTTTAGGATTATCCGTCTTTAATGAAGCACGTTCTTCTAAACTTAAATCCTCAAATGCCTTTACTGGTTCTACCGTTACAGTAGTAAAATCATCAGACTTTACACGCATTAGTACACCGTCAACATTCTTTATAAAGTTACGGTTACGGTTCTCAGGTTTACCAATCATCATTTTAGAAATGGTATCCTTATGGAACTGTAGATTAGCTTTTTCAGTAGATAATTCTTGATTCTTCTGACTCATAAACTTCTCTGCTTCACGCATCATTCTTTTAAACAGTGGGCTTCCGTTAAGTGAGTTCATATCAATTTTTGTCATATAGCATCATTCTCCTTAGTTGTTTGATTTGATTATTAAAACTATAAAGACTACCTCCGAAGAAGTAGCCTTGAAGCCATAACAATCATGTTGCTATGGGTAAGGTGCTTTAGTAGGGGAACTTCGTTTCTTGGTATCCGTTCCCTTACCATTACAGGTTCTTAGATGGTCTTACATAGCTAATGCGGTGGGATACTACTTAACCTCTTACCACAAAAGTTAAGATTTTCCCATGATAGAAAGGTGGCAGGAAGGTAGTCCAAGCCTTCCCACCTGATTCGTAAAATCCACTAAACGAATATGTCACCGTTTTACATCCAAGAAAACCTGAAAGGATTAGAATAAAAGCCAGTAAGTCTAGTAGAATACTGGAATGCTGATTGCACAGCTTAGTAGCAGTACCACCGTTTCCATTAGTGATACTACTTAAAGCTTTACAAGCATAAAAACAAGTGAGGGAAAAGTTTAATGACATTTTCAGGTCAAGAAGCTTTATCTTCCATCTATCATTTTGTACAGAATGACAATGAAGCCACTGCCTAACACAAACTGAATAAGTTCCATCATGATGCCAGTTCCTCCAATTCTCTTAGTTGTCTTGTTTTCATCTGCAAGTTATTCCGTTCAAGGAAAGATTTAATCATGTAAAGATGGTCACTTAGTGAAGCGTTCCAGTCTTTTTCCTGCTTAGCTACTTTCACACATTCCTTACAATATCGGTGAGTAGCTGACACGAACCCTCCTTGTATCGGCTTGGTTTCATAACATTTTTTACAAGTTTTCATTCGTATCAACTCCTTCTGTTTAGTTAAATTCTTGACGGTGCTTTAAACAATTCATCTAACCAATGTTTTGTTCTTGGTTGTGGTTTAACCTCTACTGGGAATGTATAAGTAGGGGTGACGGTTACCTTAGGTTTCTTAACTTTCAACCACCAGTAGCACTTGGATAACTCTTCTTCTGTTAACATATCTAAAATCTCTTGTTTTGCTTGTTTAATATTCTTGGAAACTCGTGTAGCTTCTGTTCCATAATAATCGGCAATCTCGGTCATTGTGAACCCACCTGATAGGTAAAGCTTCAATTGAAAATAGCGGGCAAACCTTCCTTTTGATTCCTTGAAGTATCCTTCTATTTTGTTGTCTATTTCCTTCGGTACTACCTGCTTTACTACTGGTTTCGGTGTTAACAATGAAGGCATCATTAACTCACCCATGTTGATTAACGTTCCATCCACATCTTCCATATAGTAGCTGTGATTGTAGCAAGTAGATTCGATATTAGTTTCTCTTAAAATACGACTTTTCCCATCATCAGGAATCCTAGATAGACTCACTTCGTAGTAAGCCTTAGCAATATCATTATTTACTAGCTTCTTAGCTGATTCTGCTGTTTGTTCTTGCATCTTCATAGATTGATTTTCATGACGTTTCATTGTTACACCTACCCCCTGTAATTGGCTTGTTTTTTAGTATTTAGTCTTCTCATTAAGTGTTAGAAGAGGGTCACATTTAACCCCCCCATTAATCAAAAACAATTTCACCGTTTATAAGTCTTCCAGTTATTACTTCTGACGGTGCTTGTACTTCCTTTTCATAGGCTTTTAATTCTTCCTTGGTGTTGAATCTTCCACCGTTAGACCTTACTAGGTCACTACCTTTAACCCTGTAGTACCATTTAATTGTTTGCCATTCTTCGGCTGTTAGTCTCACCTTAATCTTCTTTAGCCCCATTGTGATAGCCCTTCTAACGTTCCTAGTATCCTGCCCAGTCATTTCAGCTATCTCGGTACTGGTTAGCCCCTCATCAAAACATAAAGACATAACCTCTTTTTGTTTCTTAAACTTATCTGCCTGGAATAACTTATCTACTTTGGCTTTAATCTCAGCAGGATATTCTTGGTAGCCATCTTCTGCGGGGTGCATCCATTCAGGTAAGAGTAGTTCCTCTGATTCTGTTAAGTCTCCCCTGTAGTCGTGTGCCTGTTTCATTAGTCGCTGTTGGAAAGACGGTGAATATCCATCTAGATAATAAAGTCTTGCACTTCCTTTGCCTGTATCACTGTATCCGTTTCTTTGTCTGTTCATGGTGTGTTACTATCTCCCTTTGATGTGTTTTTTTGTGTTTTAGAAAGGCTTCTAATTTTAAATAAGATGAAAGGGTAATTTTGTAACCCTCTAGTTATATAACGAGGTCAGCCATCAATCTGTACCCCCAATGGAAAAGTTGAAGTTTTTTATAAAAAAGTAGGGGAAAATGTGACCCCCTTTTAACAGTAGTAAAGAGGTTAATAAGAGGGGTTAGTCCTAAGTGACAAACAAAATAAGTCATAACCGTTAGTAGTTAACAAACATCTGTCTTCGTTTCACTACAGACTATTAAACAGTTAATTAGTTGTTAAATTGCCACCGTTAAGGGGGCAGGAAATTTTAGAAAGAACCAGTTATTAAAAATAGTACAAGTTAGGATTAAACGGTAAACTTAAAGAGGTTAAAAGAAAGGTTATGAAGAAGAAATAAGACGGTTAAAGGGGTTTTATTAAGAAGGTTGTTAGAAAGGCAAATAGGGGCATCTGTGACCGATACACTTGGTAGTTATTCCGATACAATCGACATACCATTTTAGAATCACACGAATTTAAAAAAGCCCTTTGTATCAAGGGTTAAGGGTTGGAAGGTTGTGGAAGTGAGGTTGAAAATAACTATCGTCAGCTGCCACATATGTCAATAGTAATTACTGGTAAAAATACTGGGAATTAGAGGAAATTTAATTGTGTTAAAATCATAAACAATCCACTTTGTCAACTACTAATTTTATCCACTAGTTTTACCAAAAATATCCATATTACCCGTATGGTACAAACTGGATTTATTATCTATTAATACCAATAAATAAACGGTAGAAATAATCTCCCTGCTGGTTAAGCCAATTGGTAATGTCATCCTATAATGTTAAATGCTGATTGTCTCTATAAGTGCATTTAATGTAGCAAATGAAACATGAATAACACTGTATGGTATATGCAATGTATATTCTAATTGATAACGTTATTAAACCGCTTATTATACTTATTTTTTATACAACATTATGTATAAAAATAACTATATCCTTACATTTAATACCATGTGTCTATTGATACTAATGTGGTGTTACTGTCAATGTTACTTATTACCATACGGTTATTAATGGAAAAAGGTAACTTAATTGGATGAATATGGTAGGGGTGCTTTAAGGATGGAAAATTGTGGGGTGGGGCATTAACCAATAATACATTTCTAAAATAAACTTGGGGCATCCCTTTTTATTTTTTTCCTAACATAAATTGGCGTTCTTTAATAATACAAGGACTATTTGGAGAAACTAACCAGTAAACAAAGTGAACCTAAAAAGGAGATAGTTTATGTTTGGAAAAAATAAAGACAATTCAATAATTAATCTCGGAATAGGTGCTGCTATTCTTTCTAGTATCTTTAGTATAATTATTATTAGGTTGCTGTTGGATATAAAGCATACAAAGGGGAATGGTTGATTCTACTCCCCTTAGTTTATCTATTATCCTTAAATTTTAAATGGACAAATAAAGAAGACTACCGTTAATCGGTAGCCTTCACTTTGTTTCTATGATATGAGTTCCTTTTTATTTCCTTAACGTGTTCATGATTCTCTTCGTTGTACTTCTTTTGCTTTGTTAGAATCTCTTCCTTGTTAAGCTGATAATAAAGCTTATCATAATCCTTTCTATTATCTCTGATGGTTTTACGATTCTCTTCTTTATACAACTTGGTCTTTGCAATAATCTCTTTCTTGTTAGATCCATAATATTTCTTCTTATAATGCTTCACACATTCTTTACAATGGAACTGATAACCGTCAGGTGTGGTCTTCTTCTTATGGTACTCTTCAAACGGTTTCCAGCCTTGGCATTTAGTACAAAGCTTTCCAGTGCTATTCATGATGTTATTTCCCCTCTATCTAGGTGCTAATGTTAGTTTTATTACTTCTTCTTCATTTCCAAAGGCATCCGCTTCGATTCCTCTGAAATAGTAAATCTTATCTATCAGTAATTTTAACAGACGGTTAGCTTCTTCCTTGTTGGTACATTCTTCAATCTTGGTATAGTTTAGTTGTCCTTTACCCTCAGGTAAATTTAATTCCTCTTTAATCATTCCTATAAGCTTTAGCTTCTCCTGATAGCCTTGAGATAACTTGGCGGTGTCCAGTGATAATAACTCCTCATTTAACTCCGCAATCTTACTGGAAAGGTTAATCAGTTCATTCTCTGATTCTGTTTTAATCTCTTCAAACTCTGCCTTGGATAGTTCACCGTCTATACGCATTTCCCTTGCATTTTTAAGCCTTCTATTAAGCTTCTCCTGCGTTTTGGTAAGGTTAGCAAGCTGTCCTTCAATTATTCCCTTTTTGTCCTCTAGCGGTGTATCCAGTGCCTTCTGCCATTGTTCTCTGAAATGTAATTCAACCCAATAGAACTGTGCGTAAAACTCTGCTAATAGTGTTTCTTCCTTTACTCCTGGCATTCCACATACACACTTTTTAGAAACCATTGCATTTTCATAGACTTCTCTTCTCTTTAACTGGAAGCTAATCTTTCTATCGCAATTATCACAGTAAACTAAATCCTTTAAAATGGTTCTCACCTTACCTTTTGTTCTTACTCTTTGTTCTCTATCCCCTGCAAATCTGGCTGTCATTGCATGATTTGCCTTCTTAAAAGTATCCTTATCCACGATAGCGGGAAAGGCATCCTCTACCCTAATATCTTTGTAAATCATAGTTCCAGTATAGGCTTCATTACGTACAATATTTTGAACTGATTTATAAGCCTTACCAATCATGTCTGAAATTGTTTTCCCACCGTATCCGTTAATGGCTAGGTTAAATATCTTCCTTACGGTTTCCGCTTCTTCATTCGGTTCAAAGGTTCGCTTCTTGTCAATTATCACAGAATCATAACCAAATGGAGGTAGACTAGCTACGATTTCCCCTCTAAGGGCTTTATCTCTTTTACCTTGTAACATACGCTTTCTTATCTGCTTATACTCTCCATGTGCCAAAGTTGATTCAATAGCGTATAGAGTAAAGTCTTGTTCTGTATAAATCCTTTCAGGTGTGATAACTGGAATCCCTGCTTTTTCTAACCGTTTGAATATGTGAATTGAATACTCTAAATCACGACTTAAACGGTCAATCGCTGTAACCACAACCGCATCATATTTCTCTAAATCATCCAATAAATTATTAAGGGCTTCCCTTGCTTCCATTCTTGCCTGCCCTGATATGATTTCCTCAAATATGGTGTAAGTGTATCCTCTTTCCTCACATAGCCTTACAAGACGTTCTCTGTGACTTTGTAGGGTGTCCACGTTCTCCCCTTTATCCCTTGAAATACGAAGGTATATAGCAACGTGTTTAATAGGGTTCATTGTAGTCATTATGATTTCCTCTATATTCTACTTTTAAAAGCTTTTATTTTTCTTGCTTGTCTTGTTTCTTTCATAGTGGTCAAGTCCACTTTACATAGGTATTTAAAGCCTTCTAAGATATAAACAACTTCATATACCATGAAACCTTCTAAGACTTCATAGTCTAAAACACCGTATTTTTCTGCATACAATAATGCTTGTTTTTCGTTATATGTCATGATGTATCCTCCTGATGAATTAGTCATATAATGTATCAACAAAGCCAATTATATCAGGATTTTATGGGTAGTGTCTATAAGTGCGTTTAATGGTTTTTCTGGCCATCCCCCGCTGTGGCCTTATTGGGGGCCGTGTTGGTACCCGTTGCCTTACGGGTCGGATTGCCCGCCCTTGGTATCGCCATGGCCATGAACTTATTCGGTCATGGGATCGCCCTTTCAGGTGACTTTGTCATCCAGGCAGCTCCAAAGTTGACAGCAGACGCTGCAGGTATCCCTGTATCAGAAGTTATTTCGGCAAGTATCCCTCTCATCATTGTCATGGGAGTGGTCACGACCGTCACTGCATTCATCTTCCTTAAACGTGATATGAAAAAAGGGGTCCTCACGGTCGATTCCAGCTCCCTTGCTGCCATCGATCCAGAGCAGGATTCTTCACATGGCCATTTATCATCCCGTTGGAAAAAGGCCATTGCAATCCTTATCCCTATATTGTTTGCGGCTGATATTACGGCAATGGTTCTATTCGATCTGCAGGGTGGAGATGCAACAGCACTTATCGGGGGAACCTCCATCATCATCCTCTTATTGATTTCATTGGCCGCCTATAAAGGAAAAGGATTAGAGAAAACGACCAGTTTCATGATTGACGGATTTCAATTCGGGTTTAAAGTATTCGGTCCTGTCATACCGATTGCCGCTTTCTTCTATTTAGGGGACTCAGGGTTTCAAACGATCATTGGGGATTTTCTTCCGGCAACATCACATGGAATCGTCAATGACCTGGGCGCATCCCTTGCGGCCGCCGTCCCGCTTTCCAAGGCGGTGGGTGCGATTACCCTTACGACGGTCGGTGCCATCACGGGACTTGATGGATCAGGCTTCTCGGGGATTTCTCTTGCCGGTTCCGTCGCCAATCTATTTGCTGAAAGCATCGGTTCCGGGATTGCTACCCTAACGGCCCTTGGTCAGGTGGCAGCCATCTGGGTCGGTGGCGGGACCCTTGTCCCATGGGCACTCATTCCAGCAGCAGCCATCTGCGGAGTCGACCCATTCGAACTGGCCAGGCGAAACCTGCTCCCAGTCTTCATCGGACTGATCGCAACGACCATCGTAGCGATGTTCTTAATCTAAAGACAGAGGGACGGACCTTCCAAGTGAAGGTCCGTCCCTCTTATTTTGCAGGGCGCTTTTCATAAAGGAAGATACACAGCACGAAAAACGAGTAACCCAGCAGGAAGCCGGCAGCAATATCAGTAGGATAGTGAGCCTGTTCCGCTACCCTGCTGAATCCTGCCAACAGAGAAAGGATGACGGCCACAGTGAAGATCGTGACTTTCATTCCCAAGGTCGATATCTCCTTACTGATGAAATAAGCGATGACCAGCAGAAAGACAATTCCCACCATGGCGTGACCGCTGGGAAAGCTGAACCCTTCTTCTCCATGTGAAAATGGTGGCCTTTCACGTTCCATTAAACCTTTGATGGCTTTATTCAGGACATTACTTCCACCTACCAGTACCACGACCGTAATGATGCCTGCATAATCTTTTTTAACCCACCAAAGGAACAGGATCAAGGCGATTGTGGCGATTCCGATTACCAGCTCCGTCCCTATCACGGAAAACGGTTCTAATGCATTCAAGCCGCCCATGTTTGTCAGAAGATAATCCTCTCCGACAATCTCCATGTCATGATAAACAAAATGTGCAATGGTCATAAAAAGTACAAATGAAATGATAGCTGTAATGGATAAGATTTTATTCATCGGATCCTCCTTGAATTTCACTTATCCCCTCTTCCCGGGAACTTTTAGTGTTATAATATTCGTAATATTCACCAAACATTAGGAGGTTGGGGACTTGCTGAATGAATTATATCAGAAATTAGAAGATAGTTGGATAGAAATGGTTAAAATCAGAAGATTTCTTCATCAACACCCGGAATTATCCTTCCAGGAAAAAAATACGGCAAAGTATATTGCGGATTACTACAAAAAGATCGGGGTGCCCGTTCAAGAACAAGTCGGCGGTAATGGTGTGGTAGCGAGGGTGGAAGGTGCTCTCCCCGGTAAGACCGTAGCTCTCCGTGCAGACTTTGACGCCCTTCCCATACAGGATGAAAAGGAAGTGGAATATCGTTCTACCGTTCCGGGTGTCATGCACGCCTGTGGTCATGACGGCCATACCGCGTCACTTCTGGTATTAGGGAAAACCCTTCATGAAATGCGTGAAACCCTTTCAGGGACGGTCGTCCTCATACATCAGCACGCTGAAGAATATGCACCGGGAGGAGCTAAGTCCATGATCGAAGCGGGTTGCCTCGAAGATGTGGATGTGATCTTCGGCACCCATTTATGGGCAACCGAACCGCTTGGAAAGGTCCTCCACCGAACAGGTCCGATCATGGCCGCTGCGGACCGCTTTGAAATTGTCATTAAAGGATCCGGGGGGCACGGGGCACAGCCTCACAAGACCAAGGATTCCATCGTGATCGGCGCTCAAGTTGTTGCAGAACTTCAGCAAATCGTCAGCAGAAGAGTAAATCCGATTGATCCAGCCGTCGTGACCATCGGCTCCTTTATAGCTGATAATGCGTTCAATGTCATCGCCGATTCAGCTAAATTGATTGGAACAGTACGGACCTTCAACCCGGAAGTCAGGGACTTTATTGAAGAAGAAATCGAACAGATCATAAAAGGGGCATGCCTTTCCGGCCGCTGTGATTATGAATATGCATATGAGCGGGGGTATCCCGCCGTTGTCAATCCCCCTGAGGAGACAGACCTATTCATTCAAAGTGCACAAACTGTAGATGAAGTGCATACAGTGGAAGAAATTGAAATGCAAATGGGCGGTGAGGATTTCGCCTTTTATTTAGAACATGTAAAGGGTACTTTCTTCTTTACGGGAGCCAAGCCCGACAATGTGGAAACGGCCTACCCTCACCACCATCCCAAGTTCGACATTAACGAAAAAGCGCTTCTCATTGCCGCAAAATCATTGGCAAGCGCAACACTTCACTACCAGGTTAAACATTCCGTTTCGGAAGCCGTTCCGAAATAACGAAAAGAAGGATCGGATGCTCTCATCCGATCCTTCTTTTTAATAGAAGCGATGATTCTTTTCAATTTTACTGACCACCAACACCCACCAAATCAAAAGGGGCTGGAACAATAGTCTGACCCAAAGCAGGAGTTGATTGGCATCTTCCTGTCCCGGGGCCGGAATTCCTTTAATGGCTGCGTAGATATTTGCAGGAAATACAAGCACTAAATAAATCGCGGTGATGATCCCGGTTTTTTCACGAGTCTTCGGAATCAACAGCAGGACTGACAGAATAAATTCAATGATTCCCGTAATATAAACAAGCTCTTCCCTTAAAGGAATAAACGCAGGGACCATTTTCGCAAATCCTTGAGCTTCAATAAAATGAAAGACTCCTGCCAGAAAGAAGAAGAAGGAGAATAAAATGAGCCCGACTATCTTCCATGCTTTTTTTCGTTTATTCATCTATTCCACACCTCACTAAACACAATTTACCCTACCTTTATCACTATACATGAAGTCATTGCGGAAATAAAAAGATGGGTTTTTCATCACAATGACCCCAACAAAAAGAAGACCGATCATGACGATCGCCCTTCATACGGTACTATTCTAAAGCATTAAAGTAGCGAATCCGATAAGCAAATTTTGCCACCTCACCAAGCTGATCCAATAGCTGATAATTTGCATAGGCACCCACAACAGCCCCGACTCCCGGGATGAGCTGGAGCATCTTCACCAAATCGATGTAATCCCGATACTCCTGTTGAAAGGTTTTCCAGTCAAGTTCCTTCAGCTTTTCCTTTTCATCCTCCCAATTCTCAATGATGGAGAGGACCTTCTTTTTATGAGTATCACTTGAGAATGCGAGTTGAAAAACATACAGAAGAAATAGGCGTTCCTCATATTGTTTGGGATCATACCCATGGATCATGGAGCATTCGCTTAAAAATTTCATCTTAATGGACAGGAGCAATGGAAAATCCGCAAGACCAAGAAAGATCCCCCCGGCACCGGTTCCCGCCCCTTCGATGGTGGCAGCTTTCCGGTAAAATTCCATACGTTCCTTCATCACGACTTCCCGTTCCTCTAGGTCTGGTCTATAGGTCGCCTGAAGGGACACCCATTCGCTGCCCTTAAGGGTGACCTCCACCATTTTCTTGATGCTTTCCGTGACAAGTTTATGCGCTTTCTCAGGTATCCACTCATTCACCTTCGTTTGTGCCTGTTTGGATACCCTCTTAAAGATGGACGATTTCCTGGTGTATCTTCGTTTCCACTGCTCGAGCTCTTCTATTTCATGGTCCACTTTAGAACCACCATCCTTTTTCGTCAGCCTTTACTCATACTATGTTCATCTTACCAGTTTCATTAAAAAAGCGTTTCTTCCATCTTCTTCAATCTTTGAACCAGGTAGAACTGACTGAAAAAGATGGAGAAGGATAAGCCTGCAAGAAGCGTGATCAATCCCGGCAGCCACTCTTCCCTAATAAAAAGGGGGATGGAAAACACAATGGCCTGAATCATCATCGACTGGCTCATGATTTTCTGAAAAGATGATGTCTTCAATTCCTTTGAAACGGGGTAAATGAGTACCCAGATCTTATAGTCAAAGCGCTTGAATAAAGGAATCATCTGAAAAGCTGTCAAATAAAGAAATACCATAGCCGTCAGGATACTGAAGACGAAAGATGAATTGGAATAAATCAGCAGCACACCGATCAGGGTCAAGCGTATATACAGACCTGAATATTCACTTGTCCTCACAAGCGAGCGAAGATATAAATAGCGATACGTTGATGCTTGCGAGAAAGGCACCGTCACAAGCCAGTCGAGCCATTTTCTCCGGTGCACTTTCCCTTTCAGCTTTGGAACATCCGTGAACATATTGGCGATGCGATAAAAGATCAGCATACGCTGCTCTTCAAGATTGATCAATAAATCCCATTTAAGGTTCTTACCCTTTGCTGCTTGATGAAAATAAAAGGCATATCCGAGCATCAAGGCGGCCACGACGAGTGTCATCCAAAGGTCGGCTCCCGATAAAACAAGGAACAAAAGAGTCCCGCTTAATAGAAAACGGACAAGACTGTCCGTCAGGTGAGCTTCCCTCTCCTGAAACCTTAACATGAACCAGCGAACATAGAGATTCCATATTTTCATGACCAATATTAAGCCAAGTAATGGAAAGAAGCTTCTGAAACTGTTTCCGGATACAGCTACATACATAGGCATCAGGGCAGCCAGGACAAGCAGTTGAATGTAGGATTGAAACATGAAGCTGATCCAGACGCATTTCCTGAAATAACCGGATAAACGTTCTTCTAAAGGGAGAAGAAATACAGCATCCGCTTCCCGAAGGAATGTGTAAACAGGACTCCATGCCAATAAGAGACCAAGTACGACTGACATGATGAGAGGAGCCGGGAATGTCGGCTCGAGTGTCTTCACCCACTGATTATACGTAAATGCCGCGCCCCCCAAAGCGAAAATCAGGACAAATAACAAATGATCGTTGAACATGTACTTCAAATACTTTTGAAGTTCCTGGTTATACTCTACAATCCTCTTTTTCCAGATTCCCTCCACATTATTCATCATGGGATTCTTCCTTGGTCAGCTGGATATATATATCATCTAAGGTGGCTTCAGGCATAGTAAACTCCCTGCGAAGCTCTTCCAGAGTCCCCTTTGCCCGGATTTTCCCTTCGTGAAGGATGATGAATGAATCACAATATCTTTCGGCAGTAGCTAATATATGAGTAGACATCAGGATGCCCGCCCCATTTTGTTTCATTTCCTCCATCCAATCCAGTAACGATTGGATCCCGAGTGGGTCCAATCCGACAAACGGCTCATCGATGATGTACAGACTGGGCTGGATAAGAAAGGCACACATAATCATCACTTTTTGTTTCATCCCTTTAGAAAAATGGGCAGGAAACCAGCTCATCTTCTTCTCCATGCGAAACGCCTTCAACAATTTATCGATTCTTCCCTTATATTCCCCATCTGATAATCCGTAGGCCATGACCGTAAGTTTCAGGTGTTCCTCCAGGGTCAGTTCATCATATAAAATCGGTGTTTCCGGTATGTATGAGAATTGCTTGCGATACTGATCGGCATCCTTTTTCAACGTATGGCCATTGATGGATACCTCCCCTTGCTTCGCCTCCATCAGACCGATGATATGCTTGATGGTCGTACTCTTACCTGCCCCATTCAATCCGATCAACCCGACAATTTCATTAGAGTCAATGGAGAATGTTATATCCTTCAAAACCGGCTTCCTTGTATACCCGCCGACAAGATGCTTAATTTCTAATAACGACACGAGCAGCAACGTCCTTTCTCTTCTATATGTATTATTTCTATTTTATCAAAACTTTTAAGCAAAGGCATGCTTTGAATAAGCAACCTTCCATATTTTAGTACTCATAACTTCACCCAAGAATGCACAACATATTATCAGAAGGGGCCAGCAATAAGAAAAAGGGGATGGTTGTTAAAGACCAGCTAACCGATTTCACTATTGTTTGCGACTTGAAGGATTCGTCGTCTTCTTTAGTGAATGACACACTCACCCAATTCATTTCATCAAAAATTTGATAAATGAGGTGTTTGTTAAAGCACATTTTGACTAAATCAACTTTCTTATTAAGCTTTCTTAGCCTACAAGATAAGGGGATGGTCAGTTTGCACAGAGTCATTCATGTTTCTAACGATTTACACATATCATCCTTATAGCAAATGAGGTGTTTGTCCAAGACGGCTAACGGTTTCTATTGTCTAAATGCTTAAATAGCAAAAAGATAAGGGGATGGTCGCATTGAACAAAGTTCATTCTACCCAAGAATGGTACACTTTTCGAAGCTACTAACGAATGAGGTGTTTATCAAAGAGAATGAAGCCTGACATTTAAACCTTTACAGTATTACCCCTTCTAAAGAAGAGAGGCAGGAAAATCGTTCCTGTCTCTTCTTCATTTATTTTTACTTTAATGGTAAAATACATACACCATTACTGAAAGGTGGAAATGAGCATGAGTGACTGTATTTTTTGTAAAATCATCGATGGAGAGATCCCGGCAATGAAAGTGTACGAAGATGACCATGTCCTTGCGTTTCTTGATATCAGCCAAGTGACAAAAGGCCATACACTCCTTATTCCGAAAGTACATAAAGAAAACGTCTACGAGCTGACCCCTGATGTGGCGAGCCACCTTTTCTCTGTTGCACCAAAGATTGCAAACAGCATCAAGGCTGAATTTAATCCTGTAGGAATGAACCTATTAAGCAACGCGGGTGAAGAAGCAGGACAATCCGTCTTCCATTTCCACATGCACTTCATACCACGCTACGGCAACGGAGATGGTTTCGGAGCTGTATGGAAAACCCATAACGACGACTACAGCCACGAAGATTTAAAGGAAATCGCCGATTCTATCGCCGGTCATCTGTCATAGCATTGAAAGCCCGGCCCTCCCTGAGAATAAAGCGGCCGGGCTTTTTTCAGAAATATTGGTCTTTGACACGGTGTCTCTATATGTTATAATGTACCTATCTTTTCGCTAATGGCAACAGTGCACATTAGGAGAAGCGGAATTCAAAGACTAGTTTAGTTGAGGAGAGATGAGAAATGAATACAAAAACACTTGTATCCCTGTCTTTATTAGTAGGGATCGGAGCGGTACTGCACACAGTGATCCCGGGCATATTCTTAGGAATGAAACCGGACATGATGCTGACGATGATGTTCTTGGGAATCATTTTGTTTCCTGCAAAGAAAAACGTCTTGCTGCTAGGTCTACTGACAGGAGTCATTTCAGGATTGACAACACAATTCCCTGGTGGATTCTTGCCAAACCTGATCGACAAACCGGTCACGGCATTCGTCTTTTACGGATTATTCCTGGCAACAAAGAAAATCACTCGTTCACTGTTAGGCGCTTCTGTTCTAACCGCAATCGGTACACTCGTATCAGGAAGCGTATTCCTGCTTTCTGCATATATGATCGTTGGCCTGCCTGGAGCTTTCTTCGCTCTATTCGCAGCAGTCGTACTTCCGGCAACACTTGTGAATGCCGGCGCCATGTTCATTGTGTATCCGATCATCAACGGTATCTTAAAACGTTCAACCATTCGAGAAGCTGTCACAACAGAACAGCTTTCCTAAACACAATAATAAAAACACCCTCCATGCCTTGTGAGCCGTCACAAAATGGGGGGCTTTTTTATTAACTGACTGCAAACCAGAGCAGTATCCCTATGAGAAACGTGATCAATCCTCCTGAACCCAATATGGTCGCACGCTTTTTTAATATATTTTTAGGAGGATACATTCCAGGTCTTTGAATACTGATGAAGTTATATACCATACTTAGAAACAAAACAGTACTGAGAGCAAAGAAACCAAAGATTATTCCGTCCATTCTGTTAGAACCTCCCCCCTCTTCCCCACCTCTTATCTTATTTTTATGCGTTGGAAGAGAAAGATATGAACCGTCTTGTTTCAATCTGTTCTAAAAGGGAAAAGGAGAATACATACTGATTGGAGAAATATAGTATTATAGAAATAGAAGAACGAGGTGAACATAATGAATAAAAAATCTCTTACCTACGGATTATTGATCGGTGGAGTGGTCGGAGGAGTCGCGTCCCTGCTGACATCCCCTTTATCAGGTAAAGAAATCCGTGCACAAATCAAAGACAAGAAAGACGATTGGACAGTGGTCATCGAGGAAATGAAAGGCCACATCGGTGAATTGAAAGAGTCAATCGGCACCCTGTCACAGGAAGGAAAGGAAACGGTCCTTCAGCTATCCAAGGATCTTCAAGCTTCCTTCAAGCAGTGGCAGGCATCAACCGAGCCGAACAACCAGCGCCTTCAGGAAGAAATCCAATCCATCCAGCGAACCATCGAAGAGCTGGAAAAGTCGATCAACTCAGCTAACACAACGAATCAATAACCCCTATCCCCGTTTTGCCTTTCCCCCATTTACGGGTTATGGCTTACGGGGATTCTATTTTCTTTGAAATAAAATTTAATTCCACCCCGATTTCTTTCAGAATAGTGATTCCCAATATAAATCCCGTCATTACAGGGTTCAAACTCTCTTATCTTTCTAAAACAAGGCCGGTAAACCAACCAGAAATTATATACTTCGAAAAATTTTGTCAATTTAGCCTTTATTAATTATTACTTTATTGGCATAATAAAATATAAGCGCTTTCTTTTTTGATAATCGTTGTTTTAGTAAATCCTTTGGAACTGCTTACAACGCAACCATTTCAAGAACAGCTTATAGTAAAAAAAGATTTTCTAGCAAAGTGGGTGAATGAGATGAAGGAAAGAGAATTTACTTTGAAAGAGGCAATGCTCTTCAGTCAAAGGATGGCTCAGCTTAGTAAAGCTTTGTGGAAGGCCATAGAAAAGGACTGGCAGCAATGGATCAAGCCATACGACTTAAATATCAATGAACATCATATTCTCTGGATTGCGTATCATTTAAAGGGTGCTTCCATTTCGGACGTGGCCAAATTCGGTGTTATGCATGTTTCAACGGCATTTAACTTTTCAAAGAAATTAGAGGAACGTGAACTTCTTGAGTTTTCCAAACGGGAGAATGATAAGCGGAATACGTACATTCAACTGACGGCCAAGGGCGAGAATATCCTTCTCGATCTAATGAAGAACTATCAGCCGGAAAGTCATTCCATCTTCCAGGGAGTGGCGCCATTACGGGAGTTATATGGGAAGTTCCCTGAAATGATCGAAATGATGACCGTCGTACGTAATATTTATGGAAATGATTTTATGGAAATATTCGAAAAGTCATTTCACAATATTGAAAATGATTTTTCTGATGATAATGGAAAGCTCGGTGAACTATTTGAAGATGAGGAAGAACTGGCCTGATCTACAAGCACTTCTGTAATTGTACCATCAAAGCTGGATAAATATTCTGAACCAGGCAACTATCCACGACTTCATGCACTTTCAGCTTTGCATGAAGCTCTTCATCAAATTCTTTAAAAAGCGGAGTATTGTATACGAATCCTTCCGCTTTTTGTTTTTCAAGTTTCATGCTCAATCTATCACAAGTATGAAAGAACTCCTTCACTTCCCTCTCTGACAATCCATTTCGAATGATCAGACGATAAAAGGGAAACCCATTTTCGGGGCACATTTCTGCCATCAACCTCTGATGATATTCAAGTTTTTCTATTCGCTTCATTAGTTCGTGCATCTTTATCACCCACTATTTATCTCATACTCTCATTGTACAAAACTATCACATACCTGTCGCCTCAAACTCCCTCAAAAAAATAAGAAAAATCCTTCTAAAATGTATTGATTTTTTCCGGCAATCGTAATAAAGTATGTAAAGCACTTAATTAACCACTTTTCGTCTAATGGAGGCGATTTTTTTATGCATTGCTGGAAAACAATCAACCTGGAAAAACAATTTGGATTTTACCGAGTCTTTTTACTTTCATCCATCATCATGATGATGGTATTCTCATTAATATACGTACCAATCAACTTACTATTTCCGAGTGCTTTTTACGACAAGCATTTCCTGGGATTCTTCATGGGACTGATCAGTATCTACCCGTTGCATAAATTTTTCCACATCGTGCCTATCTTGCCTTTTGTGAGAAAAATAAAATGCAAATGCAACAGAAAAATGTATTTTTTACCGATACTCTCATTGCGGGTGGATCAGCCGATTTCAAAATCCCGTTATTTGGTAGCCCTTGTGGCTCCGTTCTTTGTACTTAACAGTATTTTATTATACGGATGCTTCCATTTCCCACATTATTCGCATTACTTTACCATGCTCATTGCATTTCATTCAGGCATCTGTGCCATTGATTTCATTTATGCGAAACAGTTGATGGACTCACCAAAGAATGCATTAATCGAAGAAAATGAAGATGGATACGAAATATTGATTTATCAGTAAGGATGATGGATGGCCATTGAAGCATACACTCGATGGAAGAAATCATCCTTCAATATTTTCAGGATGATTCACTGCTTTCGTTTACCTGTTCTAGGCCTCATATATGAAAAAAGCTTCATGAACATGAATTAAGGCAACACTCTTGCTACCAATTAGGGAAATAATTTGGTAATGTATAGTCTATAGGAGATAACGGGGAGGGGTTTGGATGATCTCCATGTTTTTAGTATTTGCTGTCTTCATCTTATTTTATATAAATAAAATGACCAACGCATTATGTTTACAAAAAGAAATACCTGAAGAACGCCAACCTAAGGTATTTAGGACCATCAATATCCTAATCACCATACTGCTGGTTTCTTCTTACATAGAGATACTATTTACATAGAACATGAAATGTAAAAAAAGCAGATCCGGAAACCCGGATCTGCTTTTTTATCTATTTATATTAGCAAACGTATGCTGCACCAATGATGATTAACAAAATGAATAAAACTACGATTAACGCGAAACCTCCGCCGTACCCGCCGCAAGCACCTGACATATGCGCTTCCTCCTTTCATGTATGAAAAGCATTAACATATGAATATGAAGCAAAAGGGGCCAGCCTTTCTTAAGGTATTGCCCCCTCTTACAGTCTTTATCCGGTGAACCTAAACCCTGAGGCTAAATTATAGCCATGCTGCACCTACAATAATTAACAGGATGAACAGTACTACGATTAACGCGAAACCTCCGCCGTATGCATTACCCATAACTTTCCACCTCCTTTGAAGCGCTACTTTATCTTATTCAAGTTAGCTGCCATTTGTTTTAGGCTAATGTCATAAATTAAATTTTTTAGCAAATATATGCGGCACCAACGATGATTAATAAGATGAACAGCACTACGATTAACGCGAATCCGGAATTGTATCCACAGCTCATATTTATTACCTCCTTTTCTCTCTTCGCTCTTATCATATGAAAGTACCTAGGAAATGGGTGTGTAAAATGCCCATTTTTCTGAAGATTAGTTTGGAAAATATTTTTTAAAATGGAAGAAGTGTGTTATAGTATGTTTTGTAGATTTTGACATGCCATCAAACGAAATTATTGTAGGAGTTGGTCACCATGAAAAAATGGATCATTTCAGTATCACTGGCTGCGGGAGTCGTAGGACTTGCAGGGTGCAGCGGTGACGGAGCTGAAGGAAACAGTGACGTTGTTGCAACAACAAAAGCCGGAGATGTAACAAAAGATGAACTTTACAAATCAATGAAACAAAAATTCACTCCACAAATGGAACAGGCCCTTCAGGAACTGGTATATACGAAAGTCCTTGAGGACAAGTATGAAGTATCAAAAGAGGAAGTTGATAAAAAGCTGAATGAAGCGAAAGATCAATTAGGACCTCAATTCGATAGTTTCTTACAACAATATAATCTGGACGAAAAATCGTTCAAACAATACTTAAAGCTTCAATTGCTTCAAGAAAAAGCCGCCATTTCCGATGTGAAAGTAACGGATAAAGAAGTCAAAGACTACTACGAGAAATGGAAGCCTGAAATTAAAGTCCGCCATATCCTTGTAGAAGATGAAAAAACAGCGAAAGAAGTCAAACAAAAATTGGCAGATGGAGCGAAATTCGAAGATCTTGCAAAGGAGTACTCCACAGATCCCGGTTCTGCTGAAAACGGCGGAAGCTTAGGATGGGTAGATTACGCTGGTCGCCAAAACTTTGTTCCTGAATTCTCGAAAGCCCTCGACACTCTTGAAAAAGGAAAAGTAAGTGAGCCGATCAAAACAGATTATGGTTACCATATCATCGAAGTGACAGATAAAAAAGAAAAGAAATCCTTTGACGAAATGAAAAAGGAAATCGAAAAAGAACTAAAGCTTTCCAAAGTGGATCCTCAAAAAATCCAGGAAGCGATGAAAGCTGAAATCGAAAAAGCTGATCTGAACATCAAAGATAAAGATCTGAAAAAGTCATTTGATCAAGTATTGAATCCTCCTGCAGCACCTGAGGGCGGAGAAACACCTGCAACTGAAGGCGAAGCTCCGGCAACGGAAAAACAGGAATAATCGAAAAGGACTGACGGCTATTATGAGCCATCAGTCCTTTTTGTATGAATTGATCATGACGTCAGTTGACGCTTCTTCTCTTTTTCCTCTTCCATTCGATGAATATACACTTCTCCTTCTTTCTCAATCCACTCATCTTCCTGCGTCTTTTCTTCCTTCGCCGATTTAATCGTCATAAAGGCACTCCCGAAAATTCCTGCTACAACCAGGTACATCCATATAGGCAGGGTCATTTGCTTCATCTCCTTATAGGTTTGTCCTCTTTTATTTACACTATATGAGTGCCGGGAAGAAAACATGACAGCATGATAAAAAAGAATCCGGTACATGGACCGGATTCTTTTTATTATTTATGAAAGGTAGGTTTATAGAATGAACGGTTATCGAGTGCGAATACTCTCTCCGTATACTCTCCCGGCTTCACCCGTTCAAGTGCCCGATCAAGCATATTCATCTTTGCATCGACATTATCGATGTAGTGAAGGATTTCTGCTTCCCTGATGAGTGGCGGCTTAGGACTTCCCCATTCGGCTTTTCCGTGATGACTCAGCACGAGATGTTGAAGAATCATGACCTCTTCGCCTTCAATTCCCAGTTCATCCGCTGCTTTCCCGATTTCGTTCACCATGATCGAAATGTGCCCGATCAAATTCCCTTCAATCGTGTATGTTGTCGAAGTAGGACCCGACAGCTCGATGACTTTCCCTAAATCGTGAAGGATGACCCCGGCATAGAGGAGATCCGAATCCAGGGAATGATACAGTCCGGCAATGGCTTTCGAAAGATCCAGCATCGAGACTACATGATAGGCAAGGCCTGATACGAATTCATGATGATTCTTCGTAGCAGCCGGATATTCCAGGAAAGGCTTTTGATATTTCTTGATCAGGTGCCTTGTGATGCGCTGGATGTTCGGATTTCTCATTTCAAAGATATATTGTGTAATCTTGCTCGTCATCTCATCTATGCTCACCGGCGCCGTTTCCAGGAAGTCTGAAATGGCATAGCCATCCGCCGGGGAAGCAGGCCTGATCTGTTTGATCTTCAGCTGATTCTTCCCACGGTAACTGTGTATGTCACCGACGACCCTGACGATCGTTTCAGGCTGGTAGGCCTTCTCATCCTGCTCAGAAGCATCCCAGAGCTTCGCTTCCATATCCCCGCTCTTATCTTGAAGGATCAGCGTGAGAAACGGCTTTCCTGTATTTGTGGTACCCTTTGTCATTTGCTTGATTAATAATGGCAAGTCGATCGTCTCACCTACGCTGAAATGTGTAATACCTGACATCTCTTCTCCTCCGTTCCACTATAAAAGTAGTTTCAGTATATCATATTTTTTCACTCAAGTAGTCCGGATCGACTCCTCCCTCTTTAACACAATCACCTCTTCATCCGTGAACGATTGTTTGATATGAGGGTGACAGGTGAAAAATAACACTTGATGGTCCCTTGCCACTTTCCTTAGGAGCGAAAGAAATGCATTTGTTCTGGTCAGGTCAAAGTTGACTACCCCATCATCAATCAAAACTGGTAATGGATATTTATCACCCATCGATTGAATGAGGGCAAAACGGATCGAAATAAAAAGCTGCTCTTTCGTCCCTTGACTGAGTTCGATTGCATCAAAGATGGTCCCATCCATCCTCTCCACTTTGATCATTTCATCATCCAGTAAGAAAATGCGGTGATAATGCCCTTCTGTCATTTCCCTGAAATTTTCTTCTGCAAGCTCTATGACTTTCGGCATTTTGGTTTTCTGATATAGCTCCATCGTTTTCCTTAACGTGACCCCTGCCAATGTATACGCAGACCATTCAAAGGCAAGCTCCCTAAGCTCGGCTTTTTTGCTTTCGAATTCTTGAAGGATGGCCGAATGGGTCTTGCCTTCTTCTAACGTTTTGATTTCATACGAAAGGGAGGCGAGTTCTTTTTGCAGAGCGGACAGCTGTTTTGACAACTCATCGATGGATTGTAAGACCCGGGCCGATTCCCTCCTGCTTTCTTCCAACGAATTAAACTCAAGGAATGTATCAAGGGTTTTTTTAGTCAATCTCGTTTTCATCCCTTTATATAGAGACCAAAGTTCGCTTCGTTCCTGAACCATCATAGCCTTCTCCCTGAATTCCATTTCCCCGGTGCAGCCAGCTATTTGGATCAGGTCATGTAGATCATGGCGGATTTTTTCAATTTCTAAGGAATTTTTTTTGATATCCATAGATAATGGCTCTAACTCTGCAGCAATATTGTCGACTATCAGCCGTCGTTTCTCCAGATCCTGCAGCATCCCTTTCAATTGAAGCAGCGCTTCGTCCACCGTCGTGAACAGAAGGGCATGGCGGTGAAACCACTCCTGGCATTCTTCCGTGAATTCTTTTACTTTCTTCTCCGAATAAGCCTCTTCACTGGATAAATGAGTATATGTTTCATAGGAATAGACTAATTCTTTCATCTTGGCAAATGCATCACGCAGCCATTTCCAATGAAAATCGGCAGGTAAGTATAATTCCCCTTTCAGGCGTTCTATCCTTCCCTCTCCTTTGATGATCGCTTTCACAAGCTCTTCCTTTCTCTCGTGAAGCTTCTGTATCTTCAGCTCCTGTTCTTCTAATGTCAGGACACGCTGCTTCCACTCGTTGCGAAATTCCATTTGTTCCAAAAGGCTTTGTTCTGCTGTATCCAGGGTGCCGGTTTTCTCCGGTTGAACTTCTTTCGCTCTTGCCCTGAGTTTTTGAAGGGTGAGAGCTTCATTCCTGACATTCCTCCTCGATTGAAAGATGATTCCACCGATAGCCATCAGAAACAGCAAGCTCATACCTGCCATGATCCAATTGCCGGAGAACACCCCCCATAAACCGAATCCCATTGCAATCAGGAATGCTCCACCACTGAGCAGCATCTGATACGAATAGGAAGCTTTTTTTCGGCTATAGTTTTCCTCTGCCTCCCTTACTTGCAGATTCACCCATTCCATCTGCTCCCTTGTAGAATGCTTGCCGGTAAGAGCTTTGACCTTTCGTTGTAATTCTTGATATTCATCCTCTTCCATTAATCGTTTTTCTAAGTCTTCGCATTTACTTTCAATGGTTTGAAGTTCTTCCATTTCCTCTGCCTGAAGCTTTTCCAGGCTTTCCCGTTCGTGAAGGAGCTTGGTCTGATGCTCCAATGCCTGCTGTATGTTTTCAGACATCATCATACTTGTATTTAATGAAGGGATATTTTCCATTTCAATCTGCAGCCCTAATTCCCTGATGGTGTCGCTGATTTTACTTTGGACCATTCTTAATTCTCTGCTTCGTTCCCCGCTCTCTTCTTTCCACTTCAAGTAAGAGGATTGACGGGACAATAGTTCCTCCATGTAAGGAATCTCTTCTCTTAACGTAAGGTCCAGATCTTTTGATTCCAACTTTTCCTGCAGATTCTGTTGTTTGCTTTTCAGGGTCTCAAGATAGGCTGACGTTTGTCTTTCTTCGATTTTCAGCTCGTTCATCCGTTCTAATCCGTGTGGAGGGAATTCGGGGTCTTTCAGCTGGGAGAGGCGCTTTTCCACATCATTGAATTGGACAAGGGTATCCCAATTTTCATTTACGGAAATAAGATTTTCTCTCTGATCAGAAAGAAGCTCTTTTTCCTTCTCCAGAGCTGTTATTTCCGACTCAAGAGTCCTGCGTCTCCCTATGAGGGGCAGATACTGATCGTTTTTCTCTTTCCCTTCCTTCACTTGTTTTTCAAGATCTTTTAGTTCGGAAAGCACGACATTGATCTTCGGTTTTCTACCTGACTTTTTAAACAGCAGTTCCCTTTCTTTCTGCCAGTCCTGCGAAAGCTTCAATAAAAGGTCCGTCCCTGTAGAACCCGCCGTGAATAAATACCGGTTCAGTTCTTCTTTTTTGAGTCGCTGGATGTTTTGAAGGCCATCCAGGTTGAATGAGAAGATGTTTTGATAGGTGGACTGGTCCATTTTGCCCAACAATTGTTGGAGGGTTTCTTCTCCCTCCACTCTTCCATCTTCAAATTGGACGGTTACGTCTCCCGCAGCCTTCCCTCTGATCCGCTCGATGCTCACAATCCCCTGATCTTCCATCCTGCAAAGGATTTTCCCACCATACTCGGACGAGGATTTCGGAATGTACCTCAATAAGGATTGCTGTTTGGTTGGAAAACCGAATAGGATGCTATGAATGAATGACATGATCGTCGATTTACCCGCTTCGTTTTCTCCATAAAATAATTGAAGATCGCTAAGTGTATAATGCTTGTTGTCAAACTTCCCATATCCGTATATATGAAGTTCCATCAGCTTCAATTTTTTTCACCCCCACTTTTCAGTAAGTGCTTTGTTTCTTCTATGAGATCGTTCTTCTCTTCGTCCTCCAACGGGGCAAGAAATCGGTAAATCGACGGATGTTCATACAGCTCTGCCAGGACTTCTTCCCACTCTTCCCCTTCCAGGTATTCAAGGGTCGAAATCATATCCTGAAGAAAGGGATCCCGTTCCTTTAACACTGTGGTGGCGGGAGAACGGTGTATGGAGTGAACCCATTTCAATTCTCCATGACTTTCCATATCGGATTGCAGCGCCTCCAGGAGATCGCCATTTTCAACCTTCCTCATCATATCTTCAGGGAGCGATTCTGCATCGGTTAGGACGATTTCAATCAAGCTATCTTCATTTATGGTTTCCACCGCCTGTTGGATGCGCTGAAACACTTCACCAAACCTCGCTATACCTTGCAGGGATACATCGCATGTTTCCCACAGCAAATCATGGGTGGGAATGAACGTCAGCTCTGTCTGATGCTCACCGAGTAAGACCTCATAGCATCCCTTTGCACCGGTCTCCTTTCGATGCCTGCCCTGGATATTTCCGGGATAGACGATAAATGGCTCTTCATGCAAGATCCGGCGTTGATGAATATGCCCAAGTGCCCAGTAATGGTAATTCTTATCCAATAATTCATTTATCGTAAAAGGGGCATACGTTTCATGGGAAGAATGCATGCTTCCTTCACTTCCATGCAGGATACCGATCGTATAACGCTCAGCCGTTCCTTTAGGATATTCCCCGATCCTTCTTTCCCGGATATGCCTTGTTCCATAGCTGAACCCCACAAGATCAACCAGGGTACCAGTCCTCGTGGTAAGCTGTTTCACTTCTGTTTTCTCATGAAAAATATGTATGTTATCCGGCATATCCAGCTCTAAACGACGGCTGCCGAGATGATCATGATTTCCGTGGACGACGTATACAGGGATATGATGTGAATGTAGGATTTGAAATTGTTTCACTAATTTAGCCTGAGCCCTTATGCTTCGGTCTTCTTCATCGAACAAATCCCCACTGAGAATCATAAAGTCGATCCCTCTTGCAATCGCTTCTTTCACCACTTTTTCAAAAGAAGCAAAGGTACTATTATGTATTCGTTCAAATAATTCTGTCGGTAAATGCTTCAGCCCTGTAAACGGACTGTCCAAATGTAAGTCTGCTACATGAAAAAACCGAATGTTCTCCATGAAATCCCTCCTCCAACACTACGAATATACGTTCTGATATTCATTCATTATATCCTAAAACCGGGGAAGATTTCAGTATGTATTAACAAATTATCACATTCATGCATAAAAAGGCTGCCACTTTTAAAGGTGACAGCCTTCCGCTTATTTCTTTGATGTTAAATCGATGGCTTTCTTAATATCTTTATATGAATTGGACTTCCCGTATAATAGCACTCCTCCACGATAGACACGTGCACCGAATACTCCCAGTAAAGCGATGGAAACAATCAGGACGAGTATCCCGATGACCGGCTCATACACCGGCAGGTTCAGCATCCCGACACGAAGGAACATGACCATCGGTGTGAAAAAGGGGATGTACGATGTAACCGTGACAAAGCCCGATTCCGGACTTCCAAGGCCAAACATGGAGATGAAGAACCCGATCATGATCAGGAAGGTCATCGGCATGATCATCTGCTGGACATCTTCAATTCTACTCACAAGAGATCCGAGCAGCGCTGCAAGGGTTGCATACAGGAAATAACCAAGCAGAAAGAAGATGATAGCATAAATGATGACACTGAGTGATAGGGATTCAAACCCGAATCCTTCAAAGAATCCCCCTACCAGTTCATCCTTCTTGCGGATCAGGGTGAAATAACCTACACCAAGGATAACAGCTAATTGAGTCAAGCCAACGAGACCGATCCCAATGATTTTGGCAAACATTTGTTTGACCGGTGATACACTTGATATGAGGATTTCCATGACCCTGGAGCTTTTCTCTGTGGCGACCTCCATCGCCGTCATATTGGCATACGCAATCACCGAGAAATAGATAAAGAATAATAAGACGTATACAATGCCCCTTGCCTGACTCAGTTCTTCTTCAGACTTTGCCCCTTCAAGCAGTGCCTCCTTCTCGAAATCAACGGGGGCGCTTAATAAGGATAGCTCCTCCCCGGACAGATCCAGCTTACCCGCAGCAAGGGAAGATTTCACATTCTGCAGGGCTGCCTGCAATTCCCCGGTCACGGCAGACTCCGATAACGAGTTTGATTTATACAGGGCCTGTGGCAGCCCATCACTGCTTTCACTTAAGACCAATAAACCTTTATATTCTTCCGACTCTATTTTTTTCTCGATTTCCTTTGTTGATTCCGAAGCAGGCTCTAATTGAATCTCACTATTCATCGTCTCCAGCTGCCCCAGGAGCGGTTCATATAATGTGCCCGTTTCATCCTGAACCGCTACCCTGCTTTCTTCCTCATCCGTGAAACTCGAAATGACGCTGTCGAAATTGGCCAGCAGGACAAGTGCTGCGGCAATGATGATCGTGGATATGATAAAAGACTTGGCTTTCAATTTTGACATATAGGAATGACCAAGGATCAAGAAGAAGTTATTCATAAGAAGTTCCCACCTTTTCTATAAATATATCGTTCAGTGAAGGTTCCTCAAGCTCGAATTTACGCAGGAAGCCCTTTTGGACAACATCATGAAATACTCCTTGGGCGGCAGCCTCGGATTCCACCTGGAGCAGGACTCCTTCCGTTGTTTCTTTAAGCTTTGTCACTCCCTGCATGTCCTTAAGGTAGGTAATGTCGAAATCCGCATGTATCACGACATTCTTCTTTCCAAAGGAACGTTTGATTTCCTTCAGTCCGCCATGTACCACGGGACGCCCTTTATGCATGATACACAAGCTTTCACAGAGCTCCTCCACATGCTCCATCCGATGACTTGAAAACACGATGGTCGTTCCATTCTTCTTGATTTCCCTGACGGCGTCCTTCAACAGCTCCACATTCACGGGATCAAGACCGCTGAATGGTTCATCAAGGATCAATAGTTTCGGTTTATGAATGACCGATGCGATGAATTGAATTTTTTGCTGATTCCCTTTGGAGAGTTCCTCCACTTTTTTATTGAGGTATTGAGGAACATTGAATCGCTCCAGCCAATAATCCAATTCTTTCAGGATCGTCTTCTTTTCCATCCCCCGCAGGCGTGCCAAATAGACGATTTGATCACTTACCTTCATCTTCGGATAAAGTCCCCTTTCTTCCGGGAGATACCCGATTTTGGGACTGGTGGAATAATCAATCCCCTTGCCGTCCCACGTGATCCTGCCTTCTGTTGCATCCAATAATCCCAACACCATTCGAAAGGTCGTCGTCTTTCCGGCTCCATTCGCCCCAAGGAACCCGAACATTTCACTTGGGGGAATTTCTAGTGACAGCTCATCTACCGCTGTGAAATCCCCAAACCTTTTGGTGACCTGTTGTAATTTCAAACTCATCTTTTGTTTTCCCTCCTGTTGCCCTTTAATGAAATCCGGCATTCTTATCTCTAGTACTCTACGATTTTATCCATAAAAGGTTTCATTTTCCATTCTTTTTTCATTATCAAACTATTTAGACTTCCCAAAAAAATGATAATATGAAAAAATAAAGAAGAACATCATTTTAAGTACAAAGGGGTATTACATAATGAAAGTATATAAACTGACGGTTTTCGAGAAAGACGGCAAAAAAATCCTAGACGAATCATTCGAAGCTTCCTCTGACAGCGAAGCGAAGAAAATGGGCGAAACCATGCTTGAGGAAAAAGGCTATGCTGAACATACGCATCGCTGTACGTCCCCACTTGGGAAACTCTTGCTGTTTCATGTGTAGAAAGACTTCTTGCATTACAGACTTCAATGGCTGTAATGCATTTTTTTGGATGTACGAAAAAGAACCAGCCTTAAAGACTGATTCCCGTTATCCATTATTCACCCTTGAATTCAGGTCTCCTCTTCTCCACGAATGCGCGGATGCCTTCCTGGTGATCGGAGGTTTGGCGCATGAGCCACTGACCTTCCTTCTCAAGATCAAGTGCATGCTGCAATCTTTCTTTGTTTAACTCCACATATACTTCTTTCGTTTTCAGCATGGCTTTCGTCGGCGCACCTAATACCTGTTTCGTATAGCGTGCTATGCCTTCCTCCAATTTCCCTGAAGGGATGGCTTCATCGACGAGCCCCTTCATCAGGGCTTCCTGTCCTTCAAATACTTTTCCATTCCAGATCAAACGTTTTGCCTTATGGGTGCCGAGTCGTTCCTGTAGAAGGAAATGACTTCCTCCATCCGGGATCAAAGCGATTCCGATAAAGTTCATGGCGAGCTTACTATCCTCTTCACAAAGGATATAATCAGAAGCCAGGGCGAGGCTCAACCCGAGCCCCGCCGCTGCCCCGTGAATGCCTGTCAGGACCACTTTCGGCATGGAATACAAGGTCATCACCAGTTCACTGATCGTATCCATGATCTGAGAGAACTGTTCTTCTCCACTTAATGACAGCATGGACTTAATATCTCCCCCTGAGGAAAATCCCTTCCCCTCCCCTGTCAGGATCAATAAAGAAATCGATGGATCATTTTTCACTTCCTTCAAAGCAGCCAGTAATTCTTCCATAAGCCGGGCATCCAATGCGTTCAGGGACTGCGGCCGGTTCAAATGAACCCTCGCCACCTTCCCATCTTTATGTAATTTCACTGTTTCATATTGATTTGACACTGTCAAAAAAATCCCTCCCCTTTCTATTAGCATAGCGCAGAATGATTATTTAGAAAAGTACAATAATTCAAAAATGGAGATCGACATAGAGCCGATCTCCCGTCTCATTTAGATTTGTTTCATTTGATCCTGAACCTGATCCCTGAGAGCCCTCTTCAAAAATTTCCCCACAGAGGTTTTCGGGATTTCATCCAGGAACAGTATCTCATCCGGCAGCCACCATTTCGCAAACTGAGGCTTCAGGAATTCCATGATTTCTTCCTTGGTCACACTGCCTTTTCCCGAGTCCTTTAAAACGACACAGGCAATCGGACGTTCCTGCCACTCCTCATGGGGCACTGCCACCACAGCAGCTTCGAAGATATGCTCATGGGCCATGAGGGCATTTTCAAGATCCACGGAAGAAATCCATTCCCCACCGGATTTGATCAGATCCTTCGTGCGGTCGACGATCTTGATATATCCCTCTTCATCAATGGTGACGACATCTCCCGTATACAGCCAGCCATCCCTGAAGGCATCCCCGGTGCGTTCATCTTCATAATACTCAGAAGCGATCCAGGGCCCCCTTAAGGCAAGCTCCCCCATTTCGATACCATCCCATGCCACTTCCCCGTCTTTCCCGACGATCTTCATATCCAATCCAGGGACGAGGATCCCCTGCTTTGCTTTCAAGTCGAGCTTCTCTTCGGGAGAAAGATCGTCATGATAGCTTTTGGATGCGGCGATCACAGCGAGTGGGCTCGTTTCAGTCATGCCATACGCATGCATGAACGGGATGCCGAACTTCTCTTCGAATGACCGGATCATCCCTTTCGGAGCTGCCGATCCCCCACACAGAACGGAACGAAGACTTGAGAGATCATACTCATTTTTCTCCAATTCATTGAGTAATCCAAGCCAAATCGTCGGTACCCCTGCAGAAATGGTCACCTTTTCATCCTGCATGAGCCCGGCAAGCAGTCCAGGCGTGAAATATGGTCCCGGCAGAACCTGCTTACTACCGAACCAGACCGACGCAAACGGGAGTCCCCAGGCGTTCACATGGAACATGGGCACCACCGGCAGGGCAACGTCCCTCTCACTGACCCCTGTCGTATCAGCCAGACCCAGTGCCATTGCATGGAGCACGATGCCCCGATGGGAATAGATGACTCCTTTAGGGTTTCCGGTCGTTGCCGACGTGTAGCACATTCCAGCAGGGGCATTTTCATCAATGTCGTTGCGGAATTGGAACGATGGATCCCCCTCTTCCAACAAGCTTTCATAATGATACACAGGCTCAAGGGTCGTTTCAGGCAATTCTCCATCGGTCATGACGATGAAGGCTTTAACCGTCGGGATCTGGTCCTTCACCTTCTCAATGAGCGGGACGATGTCCGGATCGATCAGCAATACTTGATCCTTCGCATGATTGATGATGTAAACGATATGTTGGGACGATAAGCGGATATTGATCGTATGTAATACGGCTCCGCTACATGGAATCGCAAAGTACGCTTCTAGATGACGATGATGATTCCATGCAAGTGTACCGACTTTGTCTCCTTCTTCAACTCCGAGTTTCGACAGGGAGCTTGCCAGCCTCCGCGTTCTCTCACCCCACTGTTTGTATGTGAAGCGGTTGATACCCGACTCTGTCCGGGATACGATTTCTTTCTTAGGAAAATACTTTTCGGCTCGTTCAATCATTTGTGTCAATAGCAGAGGTGTTTGCATCATATTCGATCTCTCCCCTCAAAATAGTAAGCGTTTACAATAAATGTCTGATTTTCTGTGTCTATCTTACTAATTCTCCTTTCATGATGATATTTCCTTTAAGCGGGAATGAAATATTCCTGTAATGAGCGGGGAAACGGAAGCAAAAAAAACACGCCACTAAAATTGAAGCGGCGTGTCTCTTTTTATGAAAATAAATCATTTAAGATCTTGATTTTCTTTTCTGTGTACTCTTTGAATCCAAGGTTATAGGCATTCGGTTCTTTCGGATTGGCGAAGTGCGTGATCTTACCGGTTTTCGGATCAATGAATTTGCTTGCCGCCCCGCAGCCGATTCCAATGATGGTCTGGACTTCTTCCATAATCATGATGTTATAGATGCTGTCCTGCTGGGGAAGGGCGTATCCCACATTTTCCAGGTTACCAAGAATGTTCTTCTGACGGTATAAGTAGTATGGCTCATAACCGTGTTCCTTGGTCCAATCTTCAGCAAGATTCATCATCTTCTCGATCTCAAGCCGATCCGCCACTTTATACTTGTCCTTATTCTTCGTCATTTCAGACGCCCGCTTAAAGGACAAGGTGTGAACCGTCAAGGATTCAGGCATAAGCTTCTCAGTTTCGTCCAAAGAATGCTGTAGCTCCGGAAGCTCCTCCCCTGGAAGACCAATGATGAGGTCCATATTGATATTGTTCATGCCCATACCACGGGATAAATGAAATTTATCAATCGTTTCCTCCACTGTGTGATGGCGCCCGATCGCTTTTAAGGTTTCCTGGGTGTACGATTGAGGATTGATGGAAATACGGTCGATATTCCATTTATTGAGCACTTCGAGTTTATCTTCGGATATCGTATCCGGTCTCCCTGCCTCCACCGTTACTTCCCTTACCTTCTCGACATCCGGGAAGGAGCGGTACATCTCTTCATAAAGAGCATCCATTTCCTCAGCTGTGATGGACGTCGGGGTACCCCCGCCATAATAGATGGTCGTAATCTTGATATTGTTTTCTCTCATCCAGCGTCCCATTTCCTGGATTTCGTAATGAAGTCCCGCCAGGAAGGAATCGACCCTCCCCTGTTTACCGAGAATCGCATAGGCAGGGAACGTGCAATACGCACACTTGGTTGGGCAAAACGGAATGCCGATATAAATGCTCACTTCATGCTGAAGGTCATAGAGATCAGGTACGACGGATAATTGACGATCCACGATGCTTTGCATCAACTGAATCTTTTCATCCGTGATCAGGTATTCTTTTCTTAACTTCTCATGAATCTCTTCCTTGGGCAATCCAAGCTGCATCTGCTTATGAATGAGCTTCGTGGGGCGGATTCCGGTCAAGATGCCCCATTTCTGCCTGATCCCCGTCAAATCTTGAAGAACATTCAAATACACATGGGAAACAGCCGTTTTCAGCTGTTTGAACCGTTCTTTCTCATTTTCATAAGGCACCCAGTCGTGCTCATAGCGTGCTGTGTATGATTGTCCTTTTAAATTCGTTAATATGGCTTCCGCCTCTATCTTGTCTTCTGAAGAAAGTTCTATATGGACTTGAAGATCGGCCTCATTACAATCACCGAAGTGAATGGCAGACTCTTCAAAGAATAAATTCGCAATCAATCGCAGGGGGCGTTCAAAACGCTCATCCTCGATTCCTTTTATCAAAACATTCACGTTCTAATCACCTTTCATAAAACTAATAAGCTTTTATAAGTGTACAGAAAGGGGTGGGAATGGTCAATGGTCCGAACCCTCCCAACGAAAGAACACCCCGTATTCCTGTTGGAATGACGGGGTGTTCCTTTAGTTACGATTTTATGATATTCATTTTTTTCAGGAATGGGATGGGATGTTGTTTCCGGAATAACTCAGTGACAAAGTACGGAATCCCTTTTTCAACCTGACTGCGTGTGATCCAGTCCGCCGCTTCCCTCACTTGACGCGGTGCATCCCCCATGGCGACGCCGAGGCCGGAGCACTCCATGGAATCAATGTCATCTATGCCAGATCCTACCATCACGATTTGATGCTTCTTCACTCCAAGACGCTCAGATAGATACATCAATCCCCTGAGCTTTGATACACCCTTAGGAACGATATCCAGTTTATAGTCTGACGTCGGGATCGCGTCCACTTCTTCATACATTCCTTTTAACGAAGCGACAACGTCCAACATATCTTCCCTGTGTTCCATCACAACCGAAATCTTCGGTACCGCCATCGGATTCTCCAACAGGTGATCACTCACCCGGTCCACAAACTGTTTGCTGTAAAGTAATTTGGATTCTCTTTGCCATGAGACCTTTGCCATCTCACGTGCCCCGGTACTGGTTTTGCCTACGATGGACCGCTTTTCGTGGGACAAGTGTACCTGACATGAAAATCCTTCAAGGAATTGAGAGATTTCATACGTAATGTCTTCCGCAATTTTTTTCACATACATCGGTTTTTCAAGCTCGCCTGCGATATAGGCACCGCTGTGTGTAACAATCGGGCTTTCAAGCTTCAGGGCTTTGGCTACTTTCTTAGCAGAAGCAAAACTCCGGCTTGTAACCAATGTGACCGGAACCCCTTTATCTTGAACGTACTCAATTGCTTCCTTCGTTTCCTTCGCAATTTTTCCGTTTTCATTTACGATTGTGCCATCAATATTCAAAGCCAGCATTCGATAGATCATCATTGGTGTCCCCCCTATATGTTGTCTACTCCCTTTCTCTACTTTTATGAAGGATGGGAGACAAATATGCCAAGGGTGTGGAAAGCAATAAAAAAAGACCGACTCCCCATCAGGAAGTCGGTCCCTCTTCATAACGATTATTTTTGCATTGAACCGTAAAGTTCTTCAAGCGGCTTCATGATGACTTTGTTTAAGTCATTGATCACCATGCTCATGCGTTGCTCAGCTTCCATAAGCTTTGCAATCTTTTCGTGTTGCTGAACAAGTTGAGCTGTTTTTTGAGCCTGCTCCACTTCTTCCTGGGAAATCTCTTCACCGCTCATTTGTTTTTGTTGAAGAGTCATTTGAATGTTTCTGAAGTTTTCAAACATCTTGTTAGCAGATTCGTCATTGTTTACTTCATCATACATTTTCTTCAGTTGCAGGAATTCATCGCTCTGACGCAATGCGCTTTCCAGTTCGTTCGCTTGATCGTATAAGTTAATAGCCAAAATACGTACCTCCTAAAATTTCAGTCTCCCTCACTATAACAAACAATGGGGTTGATTTCTAGGCAGGACCCTTATCAGGATATGAAAAGGGCGATCAATCCCTGAATGATCCCGATCACGCCTCCGAGCAGAGCACCGAGATAGGTGATCATTTTGAATTCCCGCCTCGAAATGCCGAGGACGAGTTCCTCGAGCCTGCCGACAGAGAAAGATTCAACCTGCTCCTGGACGATATGCTGAAGGTGCATCTTCTCCATGAGATTCGGAATCTTCTTGGATAAGAGGTCCGTCCCTCTATCCACCCATTTCGGCAGCTGTTTGTGGAAGAAGGATTGCTGGTGCGGTTCGAGCCAAGAACTGAGCGGTTTCTTGAGGTGACCGTCGATGTTGACGAGTTTGACCAGTGACGTTTGGACGGTCTGGATGAGCTCCTCTTCCGGCAATCTGTCGATGAACTCTTCCAGTTTCATCTGTTTCAGCTTCGACCACTCTTTTGACAATAGGTTAAAGAGGATCTCCTGAGTACCTTCATGCTTGATGAACTTGACGATTTCCGGCTGCACTTTATCCGCAACCGAGGTGTTGCCGAGGAACATGCCAAGCATGTTTCCGAGCATGCCGCGTTCTTTCAGAAAATCGTCGATCATGATTTTCACTTTCATTTTTCCTTCAGGGCTTGTGAAATACGTTTCCGCCCTGTTTGCAATGAAGTCGACAAGCTTCGGAATACTTTCTGAAACCTTTTCCTGCCACCTCTCAGGGAGTGCCTCTTCCAGTTTCATAGACGTATAGGACTTCTTTGTATCCTTGATCTTTACTGCGACCCAGTCCTCAAGCCATTCATTGAGTCGATGGGAGGAAACGGGGATTTGGAGGGTATCGAGCCACTCATCCACCGTTTTGTCGGATGTGAAGACCGGCTGCAATTCTTCGGACAGCCAGAGGGTCACATCCTTTTGGAAGTCTTCATTCATCACTTTTTTTTGAAGGCTTTCAGGGGTGATTAAGTGGTCCACCACCATCTTCCCTAGTTGTTCCGCCAGTTCCCCCCGTCGTTTCGGGATCAGTCCCGGTGTGAATGGGACTTTGAATTTTCCGATATAGTATGCCCGATAAGGCCTGAATAACATTTTTATTGCGAGTGAATTGGTGACTCCCCCAATAAGGGCCCCAACGATTACCATGAATAATACCAGGATGAAAGCATCCAACATGAGTGCACCTTCCTTTTCTACTTCTCTCGTTTGAACATTTTGCCTATGTTTACATAGAATGCTATATCAACATTAGCCCAATAAATTATTATAAAGTCATTCTAACGGGTTATGCAAACGGGGAATGCCGGATGAAGATAAAATGTTCATTTATTTCGCGTCAATCGAAGGACCATCATCATTTATACATTCCAGAAAAATGGATGGACCGCTTTCCCTTTCAACGACATATGACGTTGAAATGTGGCAGCTCCCTTCTTGACGTGACATGCATGGGAACAAAAACAGATTCTTTACAGATTATGTTGGATACATCCGATTCATTATTCGCATCCATCCCACCATTGGAAAATATATGGATTTCTATCGATACGAGGAATGCCATGATCCATATGGGACCTGTTGCGGCTCTCTTACTCAATCAATCTTCTCTCGCGACCATCCATTCCCATTCTTTAAAAGAATATTTTACAGAGTGTCAGGAATGGTTTCAACGAAAAGGTGGATTTTTCTACCTGCTTCCCCTTTCCTCCTTCGCCGGGAATAAAAGGGAAGGTGTTTATTATAACGGGAACGATTGGGAAACCGGTCTTCTACCTGATCCCCATCTCCTATACAATCGATGTCACTCACGAAAAATAGAACGGTCCCCTTCCTTTCAAAAGGCTCTTGGACGCACTCTGGACCGGGGCATCCAGGTTTTTAATTCCGGCTTTTTGTCCAAAGATGAGGTTTACAATGCATTAAAAGACAGCCCCGCCCTCTCACCACACCTGCCCGAAACCGTAAAGGGCCTTGATTCCTTAGAGAAGATGCTTACCTTGTATAAGGATGTTTTCGTGAAAGGGATAAATGGGAGCAAGGGACGCTACATCATGCGTATCCAAAAAAGAGACGATGGATTTCATATGCAGCAAAATTCATTTTCAAACGAGAATCCGCTCACCTTTCCGACCTATCCTGCTTTGTACAAACAGCTTAAGGCTTGGTGTAATAGTACTTATCTGGTTCAGGAGACAATCCCCTTCCTAACGGTCGAAGGACAGCCTTTGGACTTTCGATTTCTTTGTCATCAGAACCGGAATAAAGACTGGGAACTGGTCTCATCGGTAGCAAGAATTGCTTCACAGGATCAATTCGTGGCAAATGTCGACCAAGGCGGACGGATTGAAAAGCCTCTCCCGGTCTTGCAAACGATTTTTTCTCCCAGGGAGAGCCTGGCTATCATGAAAGGGATGAAAGAATTATGTATACACGCTTCAACGCTTCTTGCCGATAGCATGGAAGGACACTTCGCTGAACTTGGCATCGATATCGGCATCGATCAGTCGGGAAAACCATGGCTGATTGAAATCAATTCCAAGCCCTCTAAACGGACCTACTTAGAGAACGACAGGATTCGTCCTTCGGTTAAAGCACTTTATGAATATAGTCTAGCAATCTGGACTAATAAGGAGGAATAATACGATGAATCACTCATTGGGCATCATGACCCTCACCCCGGAAGTGACAAATGAATATTTTCTCGAAATTGCAAAGCAGTCCCCTTCATATCCAATCGACCTTTACCTGTTTTCTCCACAGGGAATATCTCCTTTAAACGAAACCGTTGAGGGATTTCATTTCGACAGGGTGACGGGGGAATGGGAAAAGGATGCCTTTGAAATCCCGGAGTACATCTATGACAGAACCTATTATCAGAGGGATATGAAGTCCCGGCAGGCGAGAGCTGTCGTTCAATGGTTAAAGAACCAGAAGCATATCCGTTTCCTAGGGTACGGATTACCAAACAAATGGCATCTTTATGAAAAACTGAAGCAGACCTCCATCGCCCCCTATATCCCTGAAACATCCTTAGTGACAGGTGGAAAACATTTATTAAATCTTCTCCTCAAACATAAAGATATAATAATCAAACCTGTCGACGGTGCCCATGGTTTTGCCGTTTACCATCTCGTTGCAAAACCACATGAAATTCTCGTTCGCACCACCAAAAAGCAAGGAATCATAGAACAATCATTCCCAAATGAAGTTGTCTTTCTAAAATGGGTCGATCACATGCTCAAGCTTCACACGTTCATTTGCCAAAAAAGGCTGCCAAACCTGACGAAAGGAAATGCCCCTTTCGATATGCGCATTCTCCTGAATAAAGATCGCAATGGGGAATGGAGGGAATTCCAACGTGCGATCCGTCAAGGTGAAGAGAATGGGATTCTGACGAATATCAGCCGTGGGGCATCCTATCTTTCCTACAGTGAGTGGAAGGATGGCCAGGATTCACATACATGGGATTTTATCGACGAAGAACTTACATCTATTTTGGAAGAAGTCCCTATACTGCTTGAAAGACATTTTTCCCCTCTTTTTGAAATTGGGGTCGATCTCATTATCGGGGATGATCATTCCCTATGGATCCTGGATCTGAACTCTAAACCGGGGCATAAGGTAGTGGATGCATTACATCCCGGGAAGTTGCCAACATTATATCAGGCACCTTTAGATTATTGTGACTTTCTGTCCTCACAATCTCTTTCATCCTTAAGGCGAGGTGATTTCTAATGCTCCATGCATATAAAGTCGAATACTTCCAAGATGAAGAAAGCATCCTCTACCTTCCGTCCGGGTTCAAAACCGGGGAAGGCACCCTTCCACACACCGTGATACTCGGGACCAGAAGACAACCCGCCAGCTGCAGGCGCCATCCGAATGGACGTAACGTAATGGGGATCAGTACAGGTTTAGCGGAAAGGCTGCACCTTCCCTTAAAAGTGGATTCCCTCTCCCTGTATTGTAAAGATGAATGTTTACACGCAGGGGTACTGATTGGAATCTTCACTGCGGGTTTCACAAGTTTCCGATTAAGTCCCATCGGACAACGCTCCCACTTCTTCAAGAAGCTATTATCGGTCCAATCTTCCTTGGGAGTCGTCCCCTTTGTATTTGGAGAACGGCATATTGATTGGGAGAATGGACTTATCAAAGGGTTCTTTCATTTTGGGGAAGGATGGGAAATGGAAGAAATCCCTTTCCCGAATGTGATTTATGACAGACTTCCGAACAGGCAGAGTGAAAAGCGGAAAACCTATCAGGGACTGAAGGAGAGACTGGAAAGAGAATACGGGATTCCGTGGTATAACCCAGGATTCTTCAATAAAATGGACCTTTTCGAGAGATTGGAAAATGATCTGACGGTTCAACACTTCCTTCCAGAAACCAGGCCGTTTCAATCATTTGAGGAAATGGAGCGGATGCTTTCCGCCTATAATCATATTTATTTGAAGCCGAAAAACGGGAGTCTCGGAAACGGAATACACAAAATCACGTATAACCGGTCCACAGAAGAGTATTACTGCCGTTTCAGGGACAGTGATCAGAAGAACCGTTTATTAAAGTTTAAATCACTGGAGCAGCTGGCCAATACAGTGTTCAAAAGCCGGAACCTGGACTCCTTCATCGTCCAGCAGGGAATCTCCTTACTGAAAGAGAATAATCGTGCCATCGACTTCCGGGTCCATACAAATAAAGATGAAGAAGGAAACTGGCAAGTCAGTGCAATGGCGGGAAAAGTGGCCGGAACGGGAAGTGTGACGACACATGCGAATAATGGTGGAGAAGTGAGGGTCCTTTCAGAACTATTCCCTGAAGAAAGTGAAAGACAAACCCTTGAAGCGGCATTAAAGGAAGCGGCATTATTGTTGTCACACGCCATTGAGGAAAATCTTGAAGGATTCATCGGTGAAATAGGCTTCGATTTCGGTGTGGACGAACAACACCGCATTTGGATGTTTGAAGCAAACTCAAAGCCTGGCAGATCAATATTCTCACATCCTGACTTAAAAAGGTTTGACTTATTAACAAGGAAGCTCGCCCTTTCATTTGGCATTTTCCTCACGCACCAAAGCTTGGATCATCCTGAGGAAATGATACCATGATCATCCATTACGACCGGATAAAGAAGACCTTTTTTCACGGGGAAGAACCCATCACAACCTATGGATTCGGGAAGGACTCCTTTCTCTTATCCTCTAAAGCTTCCAGTCAATGCTATACCTTTACCATATCCCCCCGCAAGAGGAATCGTCCCGCGATTCCCTTAGTCGGCATCGTCTCAAGTAAAGAAGGAAAAAACAAATATAAGGGAAACTTTGAATTATTCCGGTCGATACAACAGGACGTCGAGCAGTCTGGAGGAATCTGCTTCGTCTTTTCCCCCCAGGATGTTCTGGGTGATTCAATAGAGGGGATCATGTATCATCATGTTTTACACAAATGGGTAAGATGCCTGTTCCCCGTTCCGAACGTCATATATAATCGTGTCCCATCAAGGCATGCCGAGCAAAATCAAGCATACGAGAAGCTTCTTCTTTTTATAAAGAAGCATGGGATCCCATTCTTCAACCCCCATTTCTTTAATAAATGGGAAGTCTACCAGCTGTTATCCAAAAATGATGAACTCAAAGCATATCTTCCACAGACCGAGATGGTTACCGATGAAGCCTCCCTTTCACGTTTCCTGTCCACGCATCAGAAAGTATATGTTAAACACTCTCTCGCTTCGCAAGGAAAAGGGATCCGACTGATTGAACTGGATGACAGAGGTGGTGTCCTATGTAAAAGCATTAAGAAAATAGAGAGATTCACATCGATCTCCAGGCTTCATCAAACGTATAACGAATGGTTTACGAGCAATCAGTGGATCATGCAGGAAGCGGTCCCATGTAAAACAGTGCACGAACATCGTTTCGACTTTCGCATATTAGTCCTTCACACAGGTGATGATTTCCGTTTGATCGGGATCGGGGTCCGCATGTCCCAGCGACAGGAAGTCACCACTCATGTACCTGCCGGCGGTAAAATCATTTCCCTGAAAGAAGTTGCAGATGCAGAAACAAAAAAAGAAATCTCAAGGATCGTTCAAACCTGCGGGGAAGAACTGGCTAAATCGTTTGGATATGTAGGGGAGTTTTCCATTGACCTCGCTCCCAAAGAACAAGGGGGATTCGTTTTGTTTGAAATTAATTCAAAGCCCATGTGTTTCGATGAGGCGGAAATTGAGACGAAGCGGAGAAAGCAGCTTGTCCGTACGTTCATGACACTCAGTGCTCAAAACAGTGAAGGTTGAATCTTCGTGAATGACACAAGGTTCAACCTTTTTCTTTATCGCTACCGTAAGGAATTATAGATGGTTGAAAATCTGGTTGCATGCTCCTGTTCATCTGTCATGGCAATAAAAAGCGGTTTATACGCCTGCTGATTGGGAATCTCCAGGAGCATATCCCGGTAAAACTCCGCCCCCTCCAGTTCATCCTTCAGTGCACGGAGCACCCCTTCCTTGAAAGTGGTGAAACCCACCTTTTCCTTCTTGTGCTCATAATACTCTCCCGTCAATAGATAGTGAAGATATTGAAACATTTCATAATGTTCTTTTTCATCTTTTTGAGCGTGTTCAATAAACTCTACGTACAGCGGATTGTTGGTCCGCGCTTTTAGCTCTTTATAGAAATAATAACCTGTCCATTCATCACTGATCGCCTTCTCTAAATCACGAATAAACGAATTCATTCTTCGTCCCTCCCCTATCTCTTCAGTAAATTCTATTAGAGAAGCCCTTCATTTATGATACATTTCACGGCCGGTCCTACACAGCTCGTGTTAAAACGTTTACAATATGAATGGAGGTGACAAATGATGATCCAACATTTTCAATTTAAGAACATGTACGAAAATAAACAGCTCCCGGGATGGACATTCTCCTTTTATTTCAGCGGGACCAAATATACAGGAATATACCATAAAGACGGAAGAATTGAATGGACCGGCCCCAATCCTTCTGCTGACAAAGAAGAGATCCTTAAGAAGCAGTTGCATGAACTGATGCTCTTCCATGTTTATGAGTGATGCAAATTACATAATACCCAAGGAAGAAAGAATTTAATCCTGCTCCATGCATAACTTCAGCCCCCTTTCTAAAACTAAAGAAAGGAGGCTGATGAGCATGAAAAAAGACAATAAGAACGATAAATTCCTTCCTGATACGAATTACGAAGGAAAAGAAAAAGCATTCCTGGATGTCGACCGTTTCATCAACGAAGGTATGTCCGGAGGTTCCGTGCACATGAGGAAAAACACGACCAACATCGAAGAAGCGATCGAAATCACCGACTACGAAGAACCCCCAAAATAATATGAACAAAAAAAGCTGCCAATCAGGAATCTTCCCCTTTGGCAGCTTTTTACCTTTTATCTACTTTTGACGAGCATATTGACAGCTTCTTGAATCGCATCTTCCGCCTTTATGCCCTCTTCTTCGGACTCGCGTATGCATGCTTCCAGATTCTTTGCCACGATGAGGCCGATCGTGCGGTCAACAGCAGTACGGACGGCTGATAGTTGAGTCACAACATCCTTACAATGCTTCTCATCTTCCATCATTTTCAATACTCCACGAACCTGACCTTCAAGACGTTTCATTCGATTCGTTACTTCTTTCGTATATTCCATTCAGGACACCCCATAAGAATTATTCATTATACAATAGTATTAAAATTATTGTACTTTTGCAATCATGCACTCTTTGATTACTCCAGCTATTTCAGTACAATGTCATTATAACCTTTTTTACTATAATAATGAACAAAGAGGGATCACATGTTTACATCTTTACGTAAAAAATATCCTGGTGCCATCATTCAGCATCATTGTCCTACAAGCCTTAAATCTACGAAAATCTGGTTTACTAACGAACAGGAAGATGAATATATAGGGATCGATGCATCTGAGATTTCCCAGCCGGAATTGGATTTATTATATTGCTTGTTTAAAGAGGTCACCCCTTCACCTGGAAGCGTGAATGATTCTCCCGGTTCCGCCGAGTGGTACCATTACTTATTGGAAGACGGGCCGGTCCCATCAATGAATGATGGAGAATTCCGCATCATTCAATTCAGTCTGAAGGAAGGCAGGGATCAGCTTCAACTGGAAGAAGCGTTCCAACATTTATTACCACACGGGACCATCCTCGTTTTCCTCGCTGATCGCATGGGACTGCTTATAGAACAGAAGCATGAGTGGATGCTGGATGAGGAACAGCTACAGTCGATTTCCCATGTCATTGAATCGGATTTCTTCGTCAGTCCTTCTTTTTACCTAGGGCAGTTTCACGATGCCGATTCACATCTTCCTGCTTATTTTGCCCATGAGCGTGAGCTATTTTCGTTCTCCAGGACCATTCATAAGCAGGCATTCATCCAGTCGGCCGTGACGGTTCTGCCTGAATTCGCCCTCCACCACTTTCCGCATGAGTGGGAGGAGCATTTCTTTAAAAAGGTCACCGACTTCTTTTCTGAAGATCCTGAACAGATTCACACCATAAGGGCATTTCTCGAAAATCAATCCAATATCAGTCAGACCGCCAAGACATTATTTCTGCATCGGAACAGCGTGCAGTACCGGATCGATAAGTTTATTGAAAAAACAAATATAGATATTAAAAGCTTTCAAGGTGGGATCCTTGCCTACTTTGCCTGTTTAAGCTTCCAATCTGACAACCTGCCCAATAATGTTTAGGCAACTTTGTGCAGGTTGACCATATCATTTTGAATCCGCTTTCTCTACAATGAATCTATAGATGAAAACGATTGCATTTCAAGGAGGAGAAAATAAGTGGCTGAATTAAAATTAGAAAATATCCACAAGATTTATGATAGTAAGGTAACGGCGGTAAACGACTTTAACCTTCACATTCAAGATAAAGAGTTTATCGTATTTGTCGGTCCATCGGGCTGCGGGAAATCCACTACTCTGCGGATGATCGCAGGACTTGAAGAAATTTCAAAAGGAGATTTCTCCATTGACGGAAAACGCGTGAACGATGTGGCTCCAAAAGACCGTGACATCGCCATGGTGTTCCAGAACTATGCCCTTTATCCACATATGAGCGTATATGATAATATGGCATTCGGTCTTAAATTACGTAAGTTCGATAAGCAGGAAATTGACCGTCGTGTTCAAGAAGCGGCTAAGATCCTTGGCCTTGAAGCACTGCTTGATCGTAAACCTAAAGCATTATCAGGTGGTCAGCGTCAGCGTGTAGCCCTTGGCCGTGCCATCGTCCGTGACGCGAAAGTGTTCTTGATGGATGAGCCTTTATCCAATCTTGATGCAAAGCTTCGTGTACAGATGCGTGCTGAAATCGCCAAGCTTCACCAACGTTTACAAACAACAACGATCTACGTAACACATGATCAGACAGAAGCGATGACGATGGCAACACGTATCGTAGTCATGAAAGACGGTGTGATTCAACAAGTCGGTTCCCCTAAAGAAGTATATGATAAGCCGGAGAATGTCTTCGTAGGCGGATTCATCGGATCACCTGCCATGAACTTCTTCCACGGATCACTCGAAGATGGGAAATTCGTCATCGGTAATACGAAAGTGTCTGTACCGGAAGGAAAAATGAAGGTGCTTCGCGAACAAGGTCATGTAGGAAAGAGCATCATCCTTGGTGTCCGTCCTGAAGATATTCATGACGAGCCTCTTTTCCTTGATACTGCCCAAGGTGCGAAGATCACGGCGAAGATTGAAGTATCTGAATTAACGGGTGCTGAAACGATGTTATATTCTCAATTAGAAGGACAAGAGTTTGTAGCCCGCGTTGACTCCCGTACAGATATCGTTGCAGGTCAAACGATCGACCTGGCATTTGATATGAATAAAGCTCATTTCTTTGATTCAGAGTCTGAGTCAAGAATTCGATAATCATATAAGAAATGGCGCACCCCGAAAGCAGGGTGCGCCATTTTTTATTAAAATTCCGTCAGGTCTATACTTTTGCCTTCTTCTTCCCCACACCGGATGCATGTAAAAAGATGAAGACAAGTATCAGAGCAGCTGCTATTCGGAATGCCGTCGGCTAATTGCACGTGCTGAATATCCATATACGCACTATACTCATCGTAAAAATCATAATATCTACCCTGATCCTTTGTCGAGTCCCCGCACTTACTGCAAAGTCCCCTGTATTCAACGATCCCGTTACATAACGCGCAAGCTTTCATGATGTGTCACCATACTTTCAATCTAAATCTTTGTATAGTGTTATCCTTTTTACATTCAAGGTGATTTATGTAGAAAACTTGCAGGGATTTAATAGGAATAAATTCCCTGTCATCCCCTTGAATATAATCCTTCAGAGAAACCATAATACCTAGTAACAAGGCAGAAACAAGCCTTCACTAAACCCCACCCGATGGGTTATACCATAATAAGATGGTCGCTCATGGAATAGCGGGCTGGTGCAATTCCAGCTAACCCAACCAAAAAAATCATATACATTTTAAGGAGATGACAGATTATGCAACAGCAGCAATCTCGCAGCAATTCATCTAACCAACTAGTAGCTCCAGGAGCTCAACAAGCAATCGACCAAATGAAGTACGAAATCGCTTCTGAATTTGGCGTACAATTAGGACCTGATGCAACAGCTCGTGCTAACGGTTCTGTAGGTGGAGAAATCACAAAACGCCTGGTTCAAATGGCTGAACAACAAATCGGTGGCGGGTACCAAAAATAATCAGTAAGTTAATATGAATGGATAAAACTCCCGGTCTTTAGGCCGGGAGTTTCATTATGTCTTAAATAAATATCAAGTCCGGGCTTTCCATCATTTATTATGGACCATGGCTGCGGGATCAATCCATTTATCATACTGTTCTTCTGTCAAGTAACCTGACTCGAGGGCTGCTTCTTTTAATGTGGACCCGTTCTGATGGGCCTTCTTCGCAATTTCTGCCGCCTTCTCATATCCAATGTGGGGATTTAAGGCGGTGACGAGCATGAGTGACCTTTGCACAAAGTCTTCAATGACCTCCCGATTTGCCTCTAAACCCTTCACGCATTTGTCGTTGAAGGACTTAATCCCATCCGCAAGCAGCCTTACGGATTGCAGCATATTATAAATGATGACCGGTTTGAATACATTCAGTTCGAAGTTCCCCTGACTTGCGGCAAAGCCTATGGCCGCATCGTTTCCAAACACTTGTGTGGCAACCATCGTCACAGCCTCGCTTTGTGTCGGGTTCACCTTCCCCGGCATGATGGAGCTGCCTGGTTCATTGGCAGGTATCGTCATTTCCCCTATGCCGCTTCGTGGTCCGCTTGAAAGCCATCTGACATCATTCGCAATTTTCATTAGATCCGCTGCCAATGCCTTGATGGCACCGTGGACGAACACGACTTCATCATGGGATGTCAGGGCATGGAACTTATTATCAGATGAAACGAATTTGATGCCTGTCTGTACTTCTAATTGTGCAGCAACCCTGCTGCCAAAGGTCGGATCTGCATTGATCCCGGTTCCTACTGCTGTTCCCCCAATGGCAAGGTTGACCAAACGCTGTACACTTTCTCTTGTCATGCTATAGGTTTTTTCCATCATGGAGCGCCATCCGCTTATTTCCTGCCCAAGAGTTAACGGCGTGGCATCCTGGAGATGGGTTCGGCCGATTTTTATAATATCCTGAAATTGCTTTTCTTTCTCTTTCAGTGTTGCAATGAATTCCTGAAGCACGGGAAACAGCTTGGATTCGATTTCCTGATACGCCGCTACGTGCATGGCAGTCGGGAATGTATCATTGGAACTTTGAGACATGTTCACATCATCATTGGGATGAACCCTCTCCTCCGAGCCGTTTTCACCGAGAAGTTCATTGGCACGATAAGCCACTACTTCATTTACATTCATATTGGACTGTGTCCCACTTCCCGTTTGCCATACGACCAGGGGAAAATGGTCATCCCACGCCCCTTCCAAAATCTCGTCACAGGCCTTTCCAATCGCCTTCCTCTTCCCTTCAGAAAGCTTTCCAAGCGAATGATTGACGACTGCAGCCGCCTTCTTCAACTGTGCAAAGGCATATGTAACCTCGATGGGCATCTTCTCGGTACCAATCTGGAAGTTTTCCTTACTCCTTTGAGTCTGGGCCCCCCAATATTTTTCCTTCGGCACCTTCATTTCTCCTATTGTGTCACGTTCAATACGGTATTCCATTGTCATTCCTCCCTGTAAATGATCCAACTACTACCATATTTCCACTAAAACGTCCCTTCTAACCTTTTTCTGAAAAGTTTATTAACGTCAGCTGACTATATGAACAAAATCTAAAAAAAGATGAATGAGCCCATGTCCCATTCACCTTCTCACTTTATTGTATTAAGTTAAGGAATTGCTTCGTCCGTTCATTCGTCGGGTTCTCGAATACTTCCTGTGGAGAGCCTTCTTCGACAATATAGCCCCCATCCATGAAAATGACTTTATCGGCCGCTTCTTTCGCGAACCTCATTTCGTGTGTCACGACGACCATCGTCATCCCTTCTTCAGCAAGGTCTTTCATGACCTTGAGCACCTCACCTATCAGTTCGGGATCGAGTGCAGAGGTTGGCTCATCGAAGAGCATCACTTCCGGCTCGATTGCGAGAGCCCTTGCGATGCCGACCCTCTGCTGCTGCCCACCTGAAAGCTGGAATGGATAGTAATCGACCTTATCACCGAGGCCCACTTTTTCAAGCAGCCCGATGGCTTTCTTTCTTGTTTCCCCCTTGTTACGCTTTTGTACGACCGTAGGACCTTCCATGACGTTCTCAAGAGCGGTCATGTGGGGGAACAGATTATAATTTTGAAATACCATCCCGGTTTTTCTTCTTAGTTGAAGAAGCTCCTGCCTGGAGGCTTTCTTCGTGAAGTCTACCGCCGTTCCTCCTATTGAAACGGTCCCCTCATTCGGGATTTCAAGGGCATTCAGACAACGGAGGAAAGTTGTCTTCCCGGAGCCTGAAGGTCCGATCAGGACGATTACCTGTCCTTTATCGACTTCTACGTTCATTCCCTTTAAGACTTCTAACTGATCAAATCGTTTCGTTAATCCTTTGATGGAAATCATATTCAATCTCCTTTTAAATTACTTCGCAATATATCGGTCCAGCCTGTTCTCGATGCGGCCTTGTATGATTGATAATATAAAGCAGATGATCCAGTAAAGTACGGCTGCTTCCATATACATAAGCAGGAACTCATAATTCGTTGCAGCGATTTCCTGGGCTTTTCTGAACATTTCTGTTACTAGGATCAAGGAAGCAAGGGATGTATCTTTCACTAGACTGATGAATGAGTTGGCCAATGGTGGAATCGATACTCTCGTCGCCTGGGGCAGGATGATCCTTTTTAACGCCTGTGAATAGGTCATGCCGATCGAATATCCCGCTTCCCATTGGCCTTTTGGAATCGATTGAATCGCCGCACGGACGATTTCTGAAGAATACGCACCTTTGTTCAATGAAAAGGCAATGATAGCTGATGGGAATGGATCAAATTTGATTCCTAGAGTAGGTAACCCATAGAATATGATAAATAATTGCACGAGTAAAGGCGTGCCCCGTATCGCCGAAACATAAAATCGGGCAATACCCCGTAAGATCGATACATTTGATAGACGTGCAAGAGCAGTGAGTACAGCCAGAATCATACCTAAAGCAAAAGAAATCAGCGTCAGAGGGATAGAATAATACAAAGCCCCCTCTAACATTGGAAGCAGGGAGCTTTGTAAAATATCAATCATTGCTTCAGGATCCTGGTATATGCTACTTAGGAGATACATCTTCTCCGAACCATTTCTCAGAAATCTCTTTGTACGTACCGTCTTCCTTCATTTCCTCTAACGCTTTGTTTACTTCTTCAACCAGTTTGTCGTTCCCTTTACGGAACATGAAACCGCTTTGACCCGCATCTTCCGCTTCAGCAGCGATTTTGACTTTGGCGTTCGGTTGTTTCTTCAGGTAATCAAGAATCGAAATTTTATCGTTCACGGTCACGTCCACCCTGCCTTGTTCAAGTAGCTGGATTGATTGTGATAACCCTTCTACACCCTGGATCTTGGCACCGTTCTTTTCAGCGATATCCCGATAGTTACTTGTCAGTGACTGAGCTGAAGTCAACCCTTTGATATCTTCAAATGCTTTGACATCCTTGTTGTCTTTTGACACGACCACTACGGCACTTGATTCGATATATGGTTTAGAGAAATCGTATTTCTTTTCACGGTCTTCACGAATTCCCACCTGGTTTGCGATCATATCGAAACGCTTGGAATTCAAACCTTCAAACATTGCATCCCATTGCGTTTCCTGGAATTTCACTTCGACACCAAGACGCTTCGCTATTTCACGGGTGATTTCTACGTCAAACCCGGTCAGTTTTCCTGATTCGTCATGGAATGTGAAAGGAGGATATGTACCTTCCGTCCCGACAAGTAATTCGCCATCTTCCTTAACCTTATCGTAAAGGGATGTCTTTTTCGAATCAGCATTTGATTCTTCTTTATCTTTAGATTGCCCACATGCAGCTAATACCATTGATAAGGCGATTAGCATGATGATGGATAATTTCCATTTTTTCATTGTAAAACCCCCACTATTCTTATCGGATTTAAATTTGTTACGAATGTCATCATAAAACGTTACCAGAAATAAGTCAACATAAAAGTTTCATTTCAAGATTTTTTCTTCATATCTTTAGTATGTATCCCTGAATACACAAACATGTAAAAATTTCCGATTATAAGATACACTATTTTTATAAGAAAATGGGAGGGCATGATATGAAAATTGCTTTATTCGGGAGCACGGGCCGGGTTGGTTCCGTAGTCTTCCAACGGGCTGTGTCAGAACATGAAGTAAATCGATTGGTACGGAGAGGCAGCGGACAAGACGTTCCAGGTACGGAAATAATCGGAGATGTGTTGAACGAAGAAGATGTGATGAAGACCATCGAAGGCTCAGATGCCGTGATCAGCTGCCTGAATACAGATAAGGGGGATGTCCTCACAAAAAGCATGCCAATCCTGTTAAAAGCCATGAGAAACTATGGAGTGAAACGAATCATCACGTGCGGGACGGCGGGCATTCTCCGGGCGCGTACGGATGATGGTCTTTACCGTTTTCAGTCGAGTGAATCGAAACGCAGGAGCACAACAGCTGCGGAAGATCACCTAAGGGCCTTTCTCATGCTTCAGGCATCCGATATGGACTGGACCATCGTTTGCCCTACCTATTTGCCGGATGGAGAACGGCTCGGTAATTACCGAACGGAAAGAGATGTACTACCAGAAGGCGGTAGCAGCATTTCCATGTATGACACAGGAGATTTCATATATAAACAACTGTCAGACCTGTCCTTCATTAAAAGCCGGGTTGGCATCTGTTACTAAGTGTATGGGATAAAAAAAAACGGGACTGAATGTCAGTCCCGTTTTCCTATTATTTGAAGATAGCAGAAATGATTTCATCCGTGCTCATTCCACTTTCGACGTCAAAGGTACCTGGGCGCAGCTCGTTCTCAAGCCCCCGTTTTTCTACCTCTTTATAGAAATCCAACCCGTCTTTTATGATATTGGCTTTTTCCAAAGCATTTCCTACGTCGATACTTGTCATACCTGTAGAAACGGTGAGCATCGTTTTGTAGACAACCTTGCCGTCATCTTTCTTATCCGATGCTTCTTCCTGCTTTTCATTCATGGCTTTCAGCTGCTTGTTCCATTGGTCTTCTGTATGTATGACATAGCCTTTTGAAGTCAGCTTCTTCACCATTTCATCCTCTGACAGTTTTTGCACTTCAGCAGGTTCTTCTTTTCCGGTACTACTTGCTTCCGAAGGACCGAATAGATACACAGCCCCTATCAAAGAGGTGGCGATCAAAATCCCCCCAGCAAAGCTCCGCAATGAATTCGATGTCAATGTCATTGTGCCACTAAGCCCCTTTCAGCCTTTTGAGCCATAAATGGCGCAAGCATACGCTCCACTTCATTAGGCTTGAGCTTTGTTTTCCCTGCAATACTTTCAACAGAATAACCTCTTTTATACAAATCAAGCATCTCACGGAGCAATTCGCGCTCCTCGGATGCTGCAGGTGCAGCTCCTGCCTGCTGGGCTGTAATCTCTGCATCCAATTGTATGTTTCGCAACTGCTTCTCGAGTTCATGAACCTCGTTCAATACAGAAATGGATACATGTTCTATCTGTTGCTCAAGCTTCGAGTTGGTTTGTGTCGTTTTAATAAACGATAACATGAGCAGCACAACTGCTGACCCAAATAAAATGGCGATTGCCCATCCCATCATAGGATCCTCCCTTTATGAAACTTTTTTATCAATTAAATTATACATTGATAATGGGAGAAATTCGATTTAAAACGACAAAATCCCACGAAAGTCCTGTTTTCTTAACAGGAAATTGTATTTACACATGGATGATTCCCCGTCACACCAGGATATTTTCAAGTTCTAAAAGAAAAAGCATCCGACTACTATCGTCAGATGCCCTGCCTCTTCTATCCTGCCAGATGATCTTTAGATCCCTGCTGGAGCTGATACATTTGATAATATCGGCCAAGCCTTTTCATTAATTCATCATGATTCCCACGTTCAACGATTTCCCCTCGATCTAATACAAGGATTTGATCGGCTTCCTTGATCGTGGATAATCTGTGAGCGATGATGAAGGTCGTCCGGCCCTGTTTCAGGACTTCCATCGCTTCCTGGATGATCGCCTCAGTCTCTGTATCGATGCTTGATGTCGCTTCATCGAGAATCAGGATTGCAGGATTAAAGGCCAGTGCACGTGCAAAGGATATCAGTTGGCGTTGACCGGATGAAAGGGTGCTTCCTTTCTCAATCACCGGTTCATCATATCCATTCTCCAGGTTTTTGAACACTTTTTCCGCCCCTACAGCATTGAGTGCCGACTCTACCTGCTCCCTTGTAATCCTAGGATCATCGAGACTGACATTCGAAGCAATCGTTCCGGTGAACAAGTAAGGATCCTGCAAGACGATTCCCATATGCTCCCGAATCGTTTGATAGGGAATATCGACAATGTCTTTTCCATCAATCCTGATTTTCCCTTCATTGCTATCATAGAAACGGAAAAGCAGATTCATGATGGAGCTTTTTCCTGAACCCGTATGTCCCACCAGGGCAACGGTTTCCCCTTTGTTTGCTTCAAACGTAATATCTTTCAATACATATTCATTCTTTTTATATCCAAAGAATACATGCTCAAAGCTGACATTCCCCTCGTATCTGCTCATTTTCCCATCTTCAACAGGGGTCCCCGTCTCTTCAAGCAGCTGGAAAACCCGTTCTCCCGCCACAAGTGCCTGTTCAAGATTGGCAAGCTGGTTCACGATCCCTGTCACCGGCTGGAACAACCGGTTGATGTAATCCACAAAGGCATAAAGGACGCCGAGCGTGACAACGGATCCCACTCCGATCGATGCTCCTCCGAAATACCATATGAACGCTACGAAGGTGATGTTCCTCAGTACCCCTACAAGGTTATGGGAGGTCATTGAATTTAAGCTTAACAGCTTATTTTGATAGTTGTAGTGGGTTTGGTTCAGATCTTCGAATTCTTCGTTCGTTTTCTTCTCCCTGCTGAAAGCCTGAATGATGTTCATGCCTTGTATTGATTCATTGATCATGGCATTGATATCACTTACTTTCGATCTGATGATATGATTGTATTTCGACGCATAAATACGGTAAAGATACGTCCACATAACCAGGATCGGTATCAGGATCAAGCAGATGGCCGCTAATTTTGCATCAAGGATAAAGAGTGCAATGTAAATCCCGATAATATAAATCGTACTGGAGAAGAACGTCGATAGTACGGTTACATACAGGTCCCTGATTGCTTCCGTGTCGTTTGTGATCCTGGCAACGACCTTCCCTGCCGGCAGATTATCGAAATAACGGATCGGAAGCTTCTGGATGTGTTGAAACACATCATTACGCATCTTTTGAATAACACGGTTTGCCGCCTTCTGAAGGTAGAACCGCTGGCCGTATTGGAAGAAGGCCGCGACCACAAGCAAGCCGAAATAAAAGGCAATCAAGCGGATGATCCTTGGGATTTCAGGATTATAGAACTTGAGAAGCTCATCCCCTGTTAATTTCTTGGCGGGATAGGTTTCTGATTCCCCGCCTTTAGTGATCGTCATCTCCCCCGATGACACCGATCGTTCCCCGTCAAAGGAAACGGTGGCAGGAACGAAATAAAACGCTCTGCCAACCTGAAGGATACGGACGTCTTCCCCTTTGGTTTCTCCATCACTGAAATATTGATCACGCTTATACCAAGTTCCCTCATAAGGTACAGCTTCTTTTCCCTCAACCGTTTCATACCAGGTCGATTCAATCCCGAGAATATGATCATCAATCAGTTTTTTGGCTATGAAAGGACCGGCTAGTTCCGCCGCCACTGATACACTGAGCATCAAGAGGGCAGCTATGATGATTTTTTTATAAATCAGGGCATATTCGGTTAGTTTTCTTCCGACTTTCATGCGCCCACCTCCTCTCGTGAGGAATCTTCAACTTGTTGGCGGTCAAATTGTTCTTTATACCAACCGCCATTCCCGAGGAGCACTTCATGGACCCCTTCTTCTACCACTTTCCCATCCTCGAAAACGATGATCCAGTCAGCATGCTGGACCGCTGAGAGACGATGAGTCGTAATAATCGTTGTTTTTCCTTCACGTTCTGTTCGTATATTGTCTATGATCTTTGCTTCTGTCTTGGCATCGACAGCCGATAATGAGTCATCAAGGATCAGGATTTCAGGGTTCTTAATGAGTGCTCTTGCAATCGAAATCCGCTGTTTCTGCCCACCCGAGAGAGCCACACCCTTCTCCCCTACAAGGGTGGTCAACCCATCAGGCAGCATGTCGAGGTCCTTCTTGAAATCAGCCAGCTCTATCGCCTTTTCCAAATCTTCCTCTGTTGCATCATGCTTTCCGAATAATATATTTTCTCTTACGGTCCTGGAAAAAAGAACATGATCTTGTGGGACATAGCCAATCCAATCCCTTACCTGCTGAATGGACAAATCATCAATCGGGATTCCTCCGATCGATAGGGAACCACTTCCCGCTGGGTATTCACGGAGTAGCTGCTTGATGAAAGTCGTCTTGCCGCTTCCTGTCTTTCCGACTATCCCAAGAGTTCCTCCTTGATGAATGTTCACATTGATGTTGGATAGATTCAGTACCTGTGATGAAGGATACTTGAAGTCCACATCCTTAAATCCGATCCGTTCGGGGGAATCAATCGTTTTAGGATTCTCCCTATCCTGAACGTCCTGGACATAACCGAGAGTCTCCTGGACCCGATCGAGGGACGCATTCCCACGCTGCATCACATTGATCAATTCACCAATCGCAAACATCGGCCAGATCAGCATCCCGAGATACACATTAAAGGAAACCAGCTGTCCCAAGGTAATGCTCTGGTGGAATACCAGGTAAGCGCCATAACCCAATCCGATTAAGTAACTTAATCCAACGAGGACTTTTATGGTCGGTTCAAACAAAGAGTCGATCCTCGCAACACCGATATTTTTGTTATACACATCTTCTGTCATATCACCGAACCGCTTCTCATCTGCCCTTTCCTGTACGTAAGCCCGGATGACCCTGACCCCTGCAATCGACTCTAGAACTTTATCATTCAGGTCTCCGAATGCATCCTGAGCTTCTGTGAACCGTTTATGGATCCTCGCCCCGTATACCTTCATTAACAGAGCCATGATCGGCAGAGGTAAAACGGCCGCTATCGTCAGTTTCCAGCTGATGAGAAACCCCATCGTAAACAGGATTGTTAACATGAACACGCTTGAATCGATCAACGTCAGGACACCGAACCCCGCCGTGATCGAAATCGCCTTTAGATCATTCGTAGCCCTCGCCATTAAATCACCCGTCCGATTCTTCTCGAAGAACGTCGGGGTCATCTTTAAGAGGTGACCCATGAATTTACTGCGCAGCTTCCTTTCTACGAGAAAGGCCCCGCCAAACAGTTGATACATCCACACATACGTCATTCCATACGATATGATGGCAATCCCGGCAATCATCCAGAGATACTTCCCCACCACATCCCAGGTCATCGCACCAAGGTGAATGTCATCGATGGCATTCCCGACAAGCTTTGGGGGAATCACATCAAGGATCCCAACAATCGTCAAGAGGACGATCGCCATTGTATACCTTTTCCAATTTTCAATAAAGAACCATGATAATTTCTTAAAAATACTAAACATCCCAGTCTACCTCCCCATGTTGACTTTCTTTACTATCCGCCTTCTGTCTCCACAGCAGACATCATCTTCTTCATTTGAACCATTACCATCATCTTTTCCTCCTTCATAAAAATGGATAATCTATGTGTGATCAAGGATTCCCTTGGTTCCACCGTTAAGCGCTAAACATACAAAAGACGGACGTCACAGGGCAGTCAGAATCGCATTCTCCAGTTAGGTGAATTTGAATCTGTTGTGCCATCTAGACGTCCGTCTTCATGAATGGACATAAAAAAGCACAGATTATAAACATAACCTGTGCTCGTGGATTCATATGAAATCGTTAAGGAGTTACTGGTCATGTGATGATATGAAATTGATTTGAAAAGTCGCTGCTGCTCCCTGAGATCCGTACACTTTCATCATCACAAACCCTCCATTCGTTAGCGTTTTTTATTCCATTAATAACCATACTATAGGACCTTAATTGTGTCAATATTATTTTTATTGATAATTTTCTATATACTATGAGTTTCTTCTGTATTCGTGAACCATCTTTCCTCTACTTCACTACCGTCTTATCATTCCACTTGATTTCCTTTTCTCCTAAAAACTTTTTTGGCGAATATGAAATAAAAAATGAGGGGCATCGGGCACTGAATGAGTCCCCAAATTCCCCAGAACCAATACTGATGTCCATTCTTACGTGCATCGATGAATAAATAGATGCTTTGGACCAAAAGCAGGGGAATGACAATCAACAAGATATAAAGCTCTTCTCTTGTCATGTCCGTTTCACCTTTTTCGTATAAGTCAACCCAATAAATATCAAAGCTCCTGCGAAAATGAGAACCTGAAGGAGAAGAAATAGAATCGGCATTTGAAACAAAGTAAGAGAGAAAACGGTCAGTAGGCAGCCAGCTAGAAGAAGAAAGAGTATCATATCTCGTTTAAATCTTGCTTTTAACCGTTCTTGCTGATCCTCGACCAACTGCTCAAACCATTGCAGAGACGGAGTACTTTCCTCTACTCCACGATCAATGGATCGAAAGCCTTCATCTATCAATTCCTTTAGTTCATCATGTACATGTTTGTTGTTCATCTATTTTCAACTCCTTTCTCATCCTTGTAATTCCGTGATGGACCCTGGATTTAACGGTCCCAGGCGGCAGATCAGTCATTTGCCCGATCTCCTCGTAAGAGTATCCATAATAGTGTTTCAATATAATAGGAAGCCTCACCTCATCTGAAAGCCGGCCCAGTGCGGCTAATGCATCATTCCACTCTTCGTTTCTCGATTCCATTTCCCACTTGAGCTTTCTACCACTCATTTCTTCCCTTTTCCAATCCTTTTCTCTTTTGCTTTTGCGCTGAAGATCGATATACCGATTTGTGGCGATCGTGATCAGCCAGGAGGAAAACTTGGATTTCCCGTTGTATTGTTGGATTTTCTCCACACACTTAGCCATTGTGTCCTGAGCAAGCTCCTCTGCCAGATCACGATTCATCGTTACTTTGATCAAATACTTCACTAAAAAGGGGTAATGTTCTCTAAATAGAAGAGCAAAGGCTTCATGGTTCCCTTTTTTCGCTTGCATAATCCATTTTTTCTCTTCCATCCTTTACTTTCCTTTCTATCCCCCGGCAGGTGAGTTCATTGATAAGACGTATATAAAGAAAAAACGTTCATAAAATGATTATACTTTTTTATATTTTTTTCATTCTTTTTTTAATATCTGTTATGGAAATTTCTTTTCTATCCTTCCAAACCACATCATTTTCAAATGAAGAAAGAGATGCATTATATGAAAATACCCTCCTGAATCATCTTGCCCAATTCGGGAGGGGGATTGCTTTAACTATTTAAAACAGCAGATTGTGTTTGGTCTTGTTTGACGTATTTAGGAAGGATGATGGTGTAGAAAACGGCTACGGTGATGAGGCAGCCTCCGACGAGCCAGTAGAGCATTTCAACTGTGATCACAGACGGGAATGTCATGGCAATGACTCCCAGGGTGATGGATTGTGAGAGCATCATAAGTGGATTGATCCATCCCTGTACCCTCCCCATCATCTTAGGGTCAATGATACTTGGCATCCAGCCCCCGATTGCAATGTTAACAAGTGGCAATCCGAGTGCGGCAATGAAAATGATCATCAGAAAAAGCCAGGTGGTCGGGGCAAACGATGCTGCGATGATAAAGGTACCCGATATCACGAGACCTGCCACGATCAATACATGAAACTTGAATTTCTGGGTGAGCATGGAGGAGAAGATACTGCCGATCAGGACTCCTGCCCCGAAGGCAACCCCTAATAGAATTGAATATTCTTCATAGGAATCGGGAGCCAATTTATATTTCAATATAAAGATAGGAATCACCGAAAACCCGCCATTCACGATTCCGAATACAACAAACCCGCCAATCAACGATAAAAGGAGCTTATGGTTCAGGATATACTTCATACCAGCTGTAAAGTCTTTCGAGACAGATTGGATGTTCAAGTCTTTCCACGAATGTTTTCCATTTGGGAGCCTGACTTCTTCAGGAATGACACATTTTTTGATCAAGATCGCTGAAACCACAAACGTAATGAAATCCACCGCAATGGCACCATAAATCCCGGTGGTCCAATAGACAAAGATCGCAACGGCATTTCCAAGTAGCATAAACAGGCTCATCACCATTTGGTTCAGCCCTGCAGCAGTAGAATAATCATCCTTAGAGAGTACACCCTGCAGGATTCCTTGTTCTGCCGGGAAGAAAAATTTCTGGACACCGCTTCTCAGGAAGAGAACCGTAAAAATAAGCGGAAGCCAGCCTATAAAGATGGCACCGAATAATAATAATGTGAGAAAAGCACTGATCGTATCACAGTGATACGCAATTTTTTGGCGGTCCAGTCTGTCAGCGAACACGCCTACAAGGAAAAACACGAGAAGAGTCGGTAGTGAATACATCATTTCCGTAACCGATGCATACATGGGCTGGTCAGAAAATCGATCCAGAAGATAAAACATAAACGCCGTCAGACCGATCACACTTCCCATATGCGAAGTGAAGTTTGCGAAGAATAATTTTAAAAATATTGGATTCTTAAAGATTTCAATCATTTTTTTCATAACATCCGTCCCCCATCATTATGTAACTATCTTTATCATATGGAAATAGCCTTAAAGACAGTAGGGGCTCCTGGTGGTTTTTTCCTCCGTCTCGGGTCGGATAAGGTTTAGGCGCCCCTGCAAATCATTCAAATTCAATAAAAATAGCCCGGAACACCAAGGCTCCGGGCTACTCTTTCTTTCAATCACTGTTCAAATGTCCCTTTCACGATCGCTTCCCCGTTCTCCACCATCAGTTTTCCCCTCGCGAAGACCGTATTCACGTCAAGGGTTTCCTGATCCAATAGGACAAGATCAGCGTCCTTTTCGACTTCCACGTGACCTTTTTGCTTTAGTTTCAGTATTTTCGCAGGATTCGAGGTGATGACCCTGATTGCTGTTTCCAATGGGATGTTTTCCACCAGAACGGCGTCCTTCACTTCATCATAGAGGCTTGACACCTGACCGATCTGCAGTCCGATCAGTTCTCCATCACTATCAAAATTCGGCAGACTTGCTTGTCCATCGGAAGTGTAAGTGATTTGTTCCACCGGTACGCCCGCATCGAGCATGCGTTTAAGTGCCTTACTGCATTTCACTTCCCCATCTTCAAGAAACTGAGGGATGGTACTCGTCGTAAAGTCTACATATCCACCTTTAAGGGCATATTGAATCCCTGCTTCAAAGAGATGGGCATTCCGGTTGATATGAGTCGGATAGAACTGCTTGATCGGAATATCCGTTGTCTCGACAATCTTTTCCAACAGGTCCAGATGATCATAACTATCCCCGACGTGAACATTGACAATCCCGGCTTTCCCGGACAGCATCCCTCCGATCCTTGCGGCGGAAGCAATTTTTGCTAATTCGTTTACCGTCGGCTGAGATGAGCGATGATCGGCAATCGCCACTTCACCCACACCAATGATTCTATCCACTAGCATGATATCATCTTCAATCTTTCCGGTAAGTGTTTTCAAAGGTACCTGGTATGAACCGGTTTGCGTATAACAGGTTATCCCTTCTTCCTCAAGCCCCTTCGCTTTGGCTATGAGGCTTGCCATCTTCCTCGTCGTCCCGTCTGTGCCGATGACACCGACAAGAGTGGTGATTCCCGTGAGAGTGGCCTGGGTCAATTGGATTTCAGGGGTTCTTGTCCGGAAGCTCCCTTCGCCCCCTCCGCCCATAATATGGACGTGGGAGTCGATGAATCCGGGTACAATATATTTCCCGGTTGCATCCACCACTTTTATATCCACAAATTGACCGGGAAGTGCAATCTTGTCTTCAATGAATCCTATTTTATCCCCTACCAGGAGGATATCCTTTTTCCCTAGATATGCTGGAGCATAAACTTCCCCGTTTTGTATAAGTGTTAACATGATGTTTGCCCCTTTCACTATTTATTCATAATGTAGCCTGGCCCGAAGATGGCTGATTAAAAGCCAATGAGCGTTGCTGTAATGACAAAGATGGATGATAGGACGAATAGTATAAGCATGAATTTAATGATGAATTTCGCCCACACAGCCCAGTCGACCCTGGCTGCCCCGAGGGTCCCCATAAGGGCGGCAGAAGTCGGAACCAGGATATTCGTTAATCCATCCCCCAGTTGGAAAGCGAGTACCGATACTTGACGCGTGACGCCTGCGATATCGGAAAGCGGGGCCATCAACGGCATCGTGAGCGCCGCTTGACCAGAACCGGAGACCACGAAGAAGTTGAATACAGATTGGAATACATACATACACCATGCAGAGATGGCTTCCGGGAAATCACCGACTACCTGCCCTGCACCATATAATACGGTGTTCAATACAGATGGTGCGTCCGGTACGTCTCCACCAAGGATGATGACGATCCCTTTTGCCATCCCAACCACCAAAGCTGCAGGAAGAAGATCTTTTGCACCATCGATGAAGCCGTTCGCTACATCATCCCAATTCATTCCATTTAATTTAAACAGTACCCCTATTACCCCTGCAACTAAGCCTATTGTGAAGAATTGGCTTGCAATTTCAGGAATGTAGTAGGCGTGTTCCACTACTCCCCAAATGATCCAGGCGATCCCCACTGCCACTGTAAGGATGACGAGGAAATGTCCCAAAGTGAATTTGGCATTTAGTTGTTCCACTTTACCTTCTTTTCTGAAATACTCATCCGTTTTATAAGAAAGACTTCGTTTAGGATCCTTCTTGATCGCATTGGCATATCTCCAAGTATAAATGATCCCCACCAGTGTGAAGACAACCCACATGGCAATTCGGAAGCCTGCCCCTGATAATACCGGAACACCTGAAACTCCCTGTGCGATCGCTACACCAAATGGATTCATCCATGAAGTGGCAAATCCGATCTGAGTGGCTACATACGTGATCATGATGCCCGTGATGGCATCATATCCGATGGCAATCATGATCGGAACGAGGATCATGGCAAACGCGATGGCCTCTTCCCCCATACCAAAAACGGCTCCACCCAATGAAAATAAGAAGAACATGATCGGAATGATAAGGGACTCCTTCCCCTTGGTCCGATCGATTACTTTCAAGATCCCTTCTTCGATCGCCCTTGTTTTCATGATGATTCCGAAGGCTCCCCCGATAATGAGGATAAAAGCCACTACCCCAACGGCCGAGCCCCATTTATCCCCTGATACAAGACCTTCAAATACATAATTCAGGAGACCGATCCCCCCACCAGGTTCAAAAAGGCTTGTTCCTTCCCTGATCAGGTTTCCATCCTCATCTTTTAAATAACTGAACGAATCCGGATCCAGGACTGTTTTCGTTTGTTCTTCCCCATTCTGCATATACGTGATCTCTTCTGTTGCAAATTGCCCCTTAGGTATGACATACGTTAATATGGCAGCCGCAAGTACGACGAAAAACACAATGATAAATGTATGCGGCACCTTCCAAGCTTTTTGTTCTCTCTCCATTTCTTTTCCCCCCGTTTGACAGATTAATATCCTACATTTTCTTACATGCAAGTTCCATGCCAATCCATTATTATCTGAAAATACAAACTTCAATCCCGCTAATGGTTGAAATAGGTTAGAATATAGATAACCAAAAACCTTTTGTTAACCATAAGGAGGATTCAAATGAAACGTGAATTAATTCTATTAGCCGGCACAAAGGAAACAGAGAGAGCCCTGAAGGAACAGTTACAGTCCGTTTTTGGCGAACTGATCCATATTACCAGTTATGCCTGTGATGAGGGGATTGCATCCTTTTTCACAAATGAGCTGATTGTATATTCTTCTGCGCTGATCGACCCTGAAGTACAGGAATATATCGATTTCGATTCCTGTACCATCATCAAAGCACGCCGCACGGTGAACTACGAATACATAGACCGTATATTTGAGTTACCTCCCGGAAAGAAGATCCTTTATGTGAATGATTTCATCGAGACGGCCCAAGAAGCCGTCGCCACTCTGAAACGTCTCGGGATTGATCATGTGGACTATATTCCCTACTCCCCATCAGGAGGAGGGAATATGAAACAAATTGATACCGCTGTTTCTCCAGGGGAGATGGCAAGCATCCCCTCTTCCATTTCCCAAAAAATCGATATAGGCGTCAGACTGATTGATTTGAATACAATCATGAAAATCATCCATCACTTTCAGTTATCAGAGAGATTGACCTTTGATATCACAGATCGTTATACAAGGAAAATCATCGAGCTCAGCCAAAAGCTCGGTGCCATCAACCGTCGAGCCAAAACATTAAACAAATTTTTAAATAAAGTGGTCGATGGAGTTAACGACGGGATCCTCGCCTTTCAGGAGGATGGGGAAATCACCGTCTTCAATGAAGTGCTCGAAAGAATGATCGGGATCACCGCCGCTCACGCTAAGGGTAAGAAATTGAGCAGGGTGTTTAAAAACATCGAACTTAATCATTTTCTGACCTCGGAGCAGGATGAAGATTTGGAATACTTCACCCTTCGACAGCAGAATGTCATGGTATATCGTTTCCGTTTGGAAGCTGAGGGTGTCATTGTCGCTACTTTCAAAGATATGGAAGAGACCATTGAAATGGAGAAAGTGCGGAAACGCGAGCTGCAACGAAGGGGTTATATCGCTAAGTATACATTCGACAGCATATTAGGGAACAGCCATCTTATTAACGACACAAAGTTGATTGCAGAAAAACTCGCAATAAGCGAGCTGCCGGTATTGATTTACGGTGAGACAGGGACTGGGAAAGAGCTGTTTTCCAGCGCCATGCACAATGATTCTTCACGGAAGAACAGTCCATACCTCGCTGTTAACTGCAGCGCCTTGCCGGAAGACCTATTGGAAAGTGAATTATTCGGTTATGAGGAAGGAGCCTTTACGGGGGCGAAAAAGGGCGGCAAAAAGGGCTTATTCGAACAAGCCGATGGAGGCACCCTGTTCCTTGATGAAATAGGTGATATCAGCTTAAAGCTTCAGGCGAGACTCCTAAGGGTCCTTCAGGAAATGGAAATCAGAAGAATCGGAGGAAACAAAAATATCCCGGTGGATGTTCGGATCATCGCTGCTACAAACAAGGATCTTCAAGCCTTAATCATTAAAGGTACGCTCCGGGAAGACCTCTATCATCGATTAAAAGTGTTATCCTTACAGCTTCCAAGCCTCAGGGAAAGAAGTGAAGATATCCCCCTCCTTATCGAACACTTCCTCGGTATGGAGCATAGTAAAATCACCACGATCGACCGCGGCGTATTGGAAGCCATGAAGAAAGCTCCGTGGAAGGGAAATATCCGGGAACTAAAAAATACACTCCTATATATGATGACCGTCGCCGGGCACAACAGGCTGACACTCCAAGAATTACCGAGAAATGATCATAATTTCACTGATATAGAGCAAACTAACGGTACCTATTCTCCATCGGGAATCACCATGTCTAAATCCCAGGAGTATATCAACATTCTGACAGCATTAAAGGGATTCTTTGGAAACGGAGAGAGGGCAAGCAGGGAAAAGATCCATTCTTCCCTCCAACAAAGTCCGACCCCGCTCTCCGTTCAACAGATCAGGACAAGATTGAGTGAATTACAGGATTTAGGATACGTTTCCATTCAAAGAGGGAGAATCGGAACTGAAATAACACCTGCAGGAGTAAATTGGCTAAACGAAAAGAGGGAGAATGTTTTAACCAGTCGATAACGGGGTATCTTACCTTTAACCGGTTAGATACAAAAAACATTCTTCACGATACAATAAGTCGAGGTGATTTTCATGGTACGTACGATCTTAATGGTCATTGGCGCAATTGTTGTTATTGGCTGGATCATCAGCATGCTTTAAGCGAGACCCTATCAGCCAAACATTATTCTTGCAATTATTTGAGTTATATTATTGAAAGCGAAGGAGCAGAATGGATCTTCCCCCCATTCTGCTCCTTATTTTTATTTCAGAATAATCCACACCCTATCTCGGGAATTTGCCGAAGAAGATTAAAAATTCTTTAAACGGGTAAACAACAGGTATCCCAATGTTGAGGTGATTAACGTGTATAGACATATTCTATTAGCTTACGATGAAACAGATGGCAGTAAAAAAGCATTAGACGAAGTATCGAAATTAATGAAAAGTTCCATAGACTCTAAACTGACCGTGCTTCATATTTCAGACGAAAAGACAGCGAATGAACCCCGTGACAATTTCACACCGACTCATGCACTCGCTGATACGTCACCTGGTTTCGATAACCAGTACATGGGGAATTTATCGGTTTCCCCTGACAACAAAGTCCGTGACGAAGACAGGCATGAAATCAAGACACCTTCTTCCACTCACCCGTATTTAGTAAATGCAAGGGAAAAACTTTCCCCTCTTGGAGTGGATGCCAACTACATTCACCTGTCAGGGTCAGAAGCGAAACGCATTTGTGAATACGCCAAGGAAATACAGGCAGACCTGGTTGTCGTTGGTAGCAGCGGAAAATCCGGCATGAAAAAATGGGTACTCGGAAGTGTAAGCGAAAAAGTCACACAAGACTGTGAATCCAGTGTCCTGGTGGTAAAGTAAACCATCAACAAAGAGGAGGGACGGACCTTGAAAGGTCCGTCCCTCCTCTTTATTATGTATCCTAATCAACCGTTAATTCATCCAACCGTTTACGGCTGCTTTCCTCATCAAAGCTGCTATAGATCCGGTAATCCTCTGCATCGAGTATCCGATAATGTTTGCTGAACAGATTTTGTTGAAGAATGTATTCGTCGGTCTTTTTGATATCCTTCCACCAAATCTTTCCACCAAGTGTCTTTTCCTTCCGATAATCAATGCCTTCCCGGGCGATGGTCTCGATGACTTCGAGTGGTTCTCCACCAAGACTGGTCATCAACGTTTCACTATCCTTGAATAATGCACAAATCGCGACCGCTGCGGTCCAGCTGGCCATCACCCTACCCTTTTCAATCTGCACGAGAGTTTTTTTCGATAGCCCTATGACTGTAGCCATCTTATCCTGCGTATACCCCGCCTCTGTCCGTACCAACCTTAGTTTATCAGAGATGATTAATATGATTTCTTCTTTTGTCATGGTTTCACACCTTAATTGTTTATAGTGTAATATTACACCTATATCATACCTGTTTTCAATCCCAATCAAACATCTTTTATCCAACCCATTGAATTTTGAATACCAATCTATGATTCATTATACTTCTACTTAGAATACGTTAAATAATTTACGTAACCATGTGCTGAAACCAGCATCATTTCAAAGGAGGAATCAAGGTGAAGGATCCCATCATCGTTCTGATCAGGGAGGACTTACGGATTCATGATCACCCTGCTCTCTATGCAGCTTGCCAGGAAGGGAACGTGATCCCCCTTTATATATTGGATGAGGAAGCCCCCCTAGGCGAAGCAAAGAAGTGGTGGCTGCACCGGAATATCGAGACCTACCAACATACCCTTCAATCGATTAACGGCAGACTATGGCTTGATAAAGGGAACGTGGAAGAAGTCCTTTCCCAATGGGTGAAGAACACAAATGCAAAAGCTGTTTACTGGAATCGGATATACGCCCCTGACATTTACCAAAGGGATCGTACGATGGCCGAGTCCTTATCTTCTCAAGGAATCCAAATCAAAACGTTCGAGGGAACCCTTCTTATGCCCCCTTGGAAAATCAAAAAGGATGACGGTACTCCATATAAGGTGTATTCAGCTTATTACCGATCACTCAGGAAAGAAGAAGTCCCTAAACCCCTTCCAGCGCTTAAACGGATGGAAGTTCCACATCTTCAAGACGTTGGAATGGTCCTGAACGATTTGGATCTCCTCCCCTCCATCCCCTGGTATCACATGATGGAAAGCATATGGGACCCTGGTGAAGAAGCTAAATTCAAAAGAATGAACTCATTCCTCACTAAAAGATTAGATGATTATTCTGAAGGTAGAGATTTCCCGGGCATGGGACTGCATTCCACCCTGTCCCCCTATTTGGCTCTCGGGGTCATTTCCGTCAGGAGAATCTATCATACCCTCCTCGATATGGAGAATAAGCCCATGGCAGAGGGGAGCAGAATGGTTTCTTGATACCCTGATTGACGCAGACCTTGCCAACAACTCAATGGGGTGGCAGTGGGTGGCAGGCTCAGGATTTGATGCCGCACCTTACTTCCGCATCTTTAATCCGACCCTTCAAAGTGAAAAGTTTGATGAAGAAGGGATATATATACGGATGTGGGTCCCTGAACTAAGCCGACTCCCAAATCGATATATACACAAACCCTCAGACGCTCCCGAAGATGTGCTGAAAAAAGCAAACATTACCCTTGGAACGGATTATCCATATCCGCTCGTTGATCACAAAGCAGCCAGAAATAGAGCATTGGCCCACTTTGAGGAAATAAAATAATGCAAAGGAAAGGACCCGAAACGAGCGTATCGGGTCCTTTTTTAGATCATTGGTATTCTTTTAGGCGCACCTTAACCGTTTCGAACTCTTCCTGTACTTCTTTCGCTGGAGGGTTACCCACAAAACTGAAGATCAAGATCGCGATGGTCGCGAAGATGAATCCCGGCAGGAGCTCATACACATCGAAGAGTCCTCCAGACAACTGCTTCCATACAATGACCGTTACTGCACCCGTGATCATACCTGCAAGGGCACCATTACGTGTCATGCGTTTCCAGAATAAGCTCAAGATCACGACCGGTCCAAAGGCAGCACCGAAACCAGCCCATGCATAACTGACTAACTCAAGCACTTTACTATCGCGGTCATATCCAAGGAAAATGGCCAGGATGGCAATGACCACTACCGAAATACGACCAACCAATACTTCTTCTTTTTGGCTTGCTTCTTTTCGGAAAATGGCTTTATAGAAATCCTGAGCCAGGGCACTTGATGAAACAAGAAGCTGTGAATCCACTGTGCTCATGATCGCTGATAGAATGGCTGCAAGTAAGAAACCTGCTACCCATGGATTGAATAATACTTGCGAGAACATGATGAACACCGTTTCTGAGTTTTCCAACGGTGAATCAGCGAAATACGCAATACCTGAGAAACCGATGAAGATGGCTCCGAATAGGGAGACGATCATCCATACCATACCAATCAAGCGTGCTTTAGGTATTTCTCTCGTTGATTTAATACCCATAAAACGTACAATGATATGAGGCTGTCCAAAATAACCCAAGCCCCATGCGAGAAGCGATACGACTGAAACAAACGTCGCTCCCGTGTAGACATTCAAGTAAGATGGATCGATGCTTGATACGGCACTTACCGTTGCATCCCAGCCGCCAATTTCGGAAATGGCTACAACCGGAATGATGATCAAAGCAAGGAACATCAGGATCCCCTGAATGAAGTCCGTCCAGCTGGCTGCAAGGAATCCGCCAAAGAACGTATAAGACAGGATGACCCCTGCACCAACCCATAAAGCTAATCGGTAATCCATATTGAATGATTCTTCAAGTAAGATTGCTCCACCCACTAAACTCGATGAAGTGTAAAACGTAAAGAAGATCAGGATGATGATAGCAGAGAACACTCGAAGAATTTTGCTTGAATCATGAAAACGATTTTCAAAGAAATCAGGTACTGTGATCGAATCATTCGCCACTTCCGTGTAAACCCGGAATGGCTTTGCAACGAATTGCCAATTCAAGTACGCACCTACTGATAGACCAATCGCTAACCAGATTGATCCCATACCACTGGCATAAACGGCACCCGGCAGACCCAGCATCAACCAACCACTCATGTCGGAAGAACCTGCACTCAAGGCAGCTACACCGGCAGTCAATCGCCTGCCCCCAAGCACATAGTCGGATAAATTACTGGTTAACTTAGCTGCCATGTAACCGATAATACCCATTCCAATTAAATAAATAATAATCGATGTTAACGTTTGAATATTAATATCCATAATCTACTCCTTTGTTTTTTCTGTAAATAAAGTAATGATTGATAAAATGATCAATGTTGGCATCGGAATTAATAACCATAACCAGGTTCCCAATGTTAATTCTTCACCCATATCACGTACCTCCTCCTTATGCATTTAAGTGTATTTTTTATACACTTATTTTTTCAATGTTCATTTCCCGGCTGTTATAGACACAAGAATTATCATACCATAAACGAGAATTTTTTAAAGTCATCTGCTCCTTACAGGGATAAATACATGAATAAATATACGTTAATATTCGATATATTTGTCTTATATCAAATATTACTCAATATTTATTCACAAAAAATTATTTTAATTTATTGAAAAACAGTACTTTTTTCTCACCCTAATCAAAATAACGTACCAAGCAGATACGCTTTATTCATAGTTTTTTCATAATCGAATTTTTTATCCCTGTCCATTGTGTCAAAAAAGATCTCCACTTCCTTGTCAATGACTCCCATCTTTTCTGAAATTCCCTTTATTAGTTGATGTCTCAATGATTCATCATGACCATTAGAAATAAACTCCTCTTTCGTTTCACCTGCGAGCCCGACCCAAAGAACCTTCTGAGGATTGACTTGAGTGAATGCCGGATATGTAAAGACTCGATCAATATACCCTTTCATGATAGCTGGTAAACCATACCACCAGATAGGGAACACAAAGATCAAGGCGTCATACCGCTTTAATTTCTTCCTTTCCTTCTCAACAATATAGGAGGGTTTCCCTTTCGCAGGGTTTTCCCACTCTTCTTCACCCTTTTCATCAAGCAGGGGATTGAATTCCTCCCTGTACAAATCTAAAATGGATGACTTATATTCTTTGTCATGCAGACCTTTCTGAATATGCTTTGTAATGGAAAACGTGAGGGAATTCGTTCGCGGATGGGCAACAATCATCAGTACTTTCAAGAAAAACAACTCCTTAAATAGACTTCAGTGATTACTGTGCGGCTTTCATTATTCAGGATAACATACCCGATTTCTCACCAAGTCCGTCTCCTTTAATTTGTCGAATGTGCATGTAGAACATACATACCCAATACGACCCGCTCCTTTTTACAAAAAAAAGATGAAATCGAGTTGATTTCACCTTTTTTTCTTGCCACATGACGATGAGTGGACGTTTATGATTCGCCCCTTTGGATCTTAATGGTCCGTTTTTTCTCTGACTCGGATACAAACAGGGCACATGCAGCATCACCAGAGATATTAATGGATGTGCGCGCCATATCCAACAGACGGTCAATTCCAAGGATCAAACCGATCCCTTCGACAGGAAGATTGACACTGCTTAAGACCATGGCCAGGAGAATTAACCCGACTCCCGGTACACCTGCTGTACCGATACTTGCAAGTACAGCCGTGAGGACGACGGTAATCAGCTGTTCCATGGATAAATCCACATTGTATACCTGAGAGATGAACACCGTGGCCACCCCTTGCATGATGGCCGTACCATCCATGTTAATCGTGGCTCCCAGGGGCTGTACGAAGGAGCTGACCGACTTTGAGACACCCAGTCGCTGCTGGGCAACGTCCATTGAAATCGGGAGGGTCGCATTACTGCTGGATGTACTGAACCCGACACTCATGGCAGGACTGAAATTCTTAAAGAACCAAATCGGGTTTTTCTTTGCGAGTAAGAAAATCGTACCGCCGTACGTAATCATTGCATGAACAAGTAAAGCCGCCAATACGACTACAAAATAAAGCCACATTGCTTTCAGGGCACTTGAACCCTGACTTCCGATTGCCGAAGCAATCAATCCAAATGTTCCGTATGGAGCAAATTTCATCACAAGGGTCACGAGATACATCATCAGGTCGTTTCCTTGCTCCACAAGTTTAAGGATTCCTTTCGTCTTATCACCCAGAGCCGTCAATCCAAATCCGATGAAGATGGCAAATGCGATGATCTGGAGCATATTGCCCTCGGTCATGGCCGTTAAAGGGTTTTTAGGGATGATGTTCATAAGTGTTTCGCCTACAGGAGGGGCCTTTTCTGTTTTAAAGCCCTCTGATTGGGAGGCATCGATTCCCTCTACCAATCCAGGATCGATGATGTATGCCAGAGTCAAACCGATCACAATGGCGATACAGGTAGTCAGTAAAAAGTAAACGATCGTCTTCAATCCGATTCTTCCAAGCTTCTTCGGGTCTCCTAATCCTGCCGATCCAAGGACGATGGAAAGAAAAACGATCGGCACGACAAGCATACTGATCAAGTTGAGGAAAATCTTGCCCAGAGGTGTGAACAGATAAGGATCTAATATATCGAATAAATCTTTTGCAAATATGTTCAGAATCAATCCTACTACGGCCCCTAATATCAAGGCTGTAATAATCTTTGTTGTCAAATTAAATTTCATAGATGTACCTCCCTATAATTCTCCAAATAGTATAAAGATATTACCCTCATATCATTTTTATAAAACCAAAAATATTTAGAACTTTTAACGAATGAATTTCTCTTTTGTCATCCCCCGGCTGCCTTGTTCGTTCAAGAACTTCATTCTCCTTTCCCCATTATACTGATTTTTTATAAAATGAAAGAAGGTTAACAGAGATTCACATCAAATTTACTAGTTTTACGGATTGGGTTTTCATAATTTCAGGCAGTTCAATGAATCCATTCTACTAAGAAAACCCTTCCAAAAATTTCTTTTCGCATTTCATGGATTATCTTTTACGTGATTGGGTAAATAGTAATAACAGCATGAAATAGAAAGGAACATACGATTATGAATAAAACCGTCTATTTTCTTTCAAGTAGTCAACAGCGCAGCTTGATGGCTGAGGGCTGGGCAGAGAAGCTCGAAGTGTCGGATTGGTCATTTAAAAGTGCCGGATGGGTTGCTGACAGTCGTGCTGAATTCAGCGTTCTGGCAATGAAGGAATTATGTATTGATATCAGTTCATTTCCTCTTTCCCGCATTGAAATGAAGGAACTTGGCGAGGCCTCGGTTATCGTTGCGATTCAGGATACAGAGTATGATGATAAGATGGAACTCCCCTCTGAATTAGAAGAAAAAGTCATCTATTGGAATTTACCGAATCCACGAAAGCGGTCTGCGACATTGATTGAAGAATGGGTACACTATCAGGAAATTTGTGACGAAATTGCTATGCGGGTAAAGGATTTGGAACATTTACTTCCACAATTACATTAAGAGGACTGATTACAACAGAACGTTTCATGTAATCAGTCCCTTTTTTTTACGTAAAATACTCAAGCTTTGCTTTCGGGAAATGCTTCTCCATATAAGCATACAGATGATCTTTGATTTCCTGCTCTTCATCCTTCTGGTAAATATACTTACCGATTCCGTATTTCCCCCATTTGTATCGACGTTCTTCTTCATTTAATTCAAGCTTCGTCATCGGGTAATTCTTCTCGATCACCCTTTTAGCCGGCTTCGTAAAACGGTGCTGGATAAATTCGAATGTTAAATCCTTCTTTGCTTCTTCAGGAAGGTGGGCTTCAAGGTGTTCGAACATTTGCTTATACCCTTCCTGCCATCCTTCATGTATATAGATGGGCGCCACGATAAAACCCAATGGATACCCTGCCCTGGCCACCTTACCGGCTGCTTCCAACCTTTTATCCAACGGGGATGTACCCGGTTCAAAATTCTTGATGACATAGTCTGCGTTGATGCTGAAGCGGAATCTTGTCTTCCCATTGTGTCTCGCATCCAGCAAATGATCAACGTGATGAAATTTGGTTACGAAGCGTAACTTCCCATACTCCGATTCACCAAAATGCTCAATCGCGCGCTTTAGCGTATGGGTGAGATGGTCTACGCCGACGATATCAGACGTACAAGCTGCTTCAAAACGCGTGAAATCAGGTGCCCTTTCCTCTATATACCGATCTGCCGCCTCAAATATTTCATCTACATTCACGTACGTGCGAATATAGGGTTTACTGCCCATCGTGGTTTGAAGATAGCAATAATGGCAGTGACCCATACACCCTGTCGCAAACGGGATGGCATACTCTGCTGACGGCTTGGAGGTATCGAACTTCAACGTTTTCCGCACGCCTACCACTAACGTTGATTTGGCAATCCTGTATTTTTGAAAATGATTATCCCCAGGCAGATTTCGCACCTGATTGTGGGAAGTGGTATATCGAATTTCAACATCCATCTTCTCAAACTTTTCCTTTAATTGCTTCCCTAATGGGTAATCCAGTGCATTAGGTTCAAAATAGACCAATTGAGGCACGAACGGTTTCACCATATTCTTTCCCTCCTATAGGTCTCCAAATGATTGTGAATAAGCCTCTTCTGCTTCTGCTTCTGTAGAATAGACGGCTACTTCATGTGTTAACGGATAATAGGTTTCATAAAGAAATAATGCTAATTCGGTTGGGTTTTCCGGATCGTGCACAACCGCTGCTTCCTGTATATTGGCTACACTTTGCGTATGTGGGTTGCGGTAAATCACGTATACAACATCGCCAGCTTGATATGGCGTATAGTGATCGTTCAATTCCATTTTTCTCACCTTTTCCTATCATTCATTACGTTCATTTTCTGTCAATACAGATCGAAATATGATGGTAAAAGATGTTTAATTAGCATGCAGGTAAAAAAAAAGAAAACTCCTCCCTCAAATTTGCGGGAGAAGTTTTCGCTGCGAACAGGTCGAATGGATTACACATACTGAGACAATTCTTCAAAAATATCCGTTTTCCATTTCAGGAACTCTTCGGTCAGAAGGATTTCTTTGTCACGCGGCCGCGGGAATGGTACCTTGAACTCCTTTTGCACACGTGCAGGCCTGGTCGATAACACTATGATACGATCAGACAAGAAGAGGGCTTCGTCGATATTATGGGTGACAAACAGGACCGAACTTAAGTCTTCCTCCCATATGGAAAGGAGCCACCTCTGCATGTCCAATCGCGTAAATTCGTCAAGGGCTGAAAATGGTTCATCCAGGCATAAAAAGGATTGGGGACTGACCAGTGCACGTATAAATGCGACGCGCTGTTTCATCCCCCCTGAAAGATCTTCAGGGTAAGCGTCCTCATAGCCCTTCAAACCGGCCCGCTCAATCATCCCCATTGCCATTTCCTTATCCCTCTTTCCGTGCAACTCCTGACCAAGCATTACATTCTCGATCACCGTCCTCCACGGTAAGAGGGACGGACTTTGTGGCATATAGCTGATGGACCCTCTACGACCATTTATCGACTCTCCATCGAGCTTAATATCTCCTGAATCCGGTGCGAATAATCCACCGATCACGTGAAATAACGTACTTTTCCCACTTCCTGAAGGGCCAAGGATGGAAACGAATTCACCTTCCCCTACTTGAATGGAAAGATCATCGAGAATCAATTCACCATCAAAGGATTTGGACATATTTTGGATCGATAACGTCGTCATGTTATTTGTCCTCCTTTCGATTCCACTTCACCATGATTTTTTCTAATAGTACGATGAGTCCAAAGAACAACAGGCTGAGGAGCATGATCATGAAAATGGCGACAAAAACCCTGTCGGTCCTGAAGGAAGAGGATGCAAGTGTCATATAGACGCCAATTCCTTTTTGAGCCCCCAGCCACTCCGAAATGACCGCACCCATCACACTATAGGTCGCGGAAATTTTCAAACCGGAGAAGATGGAGGGCAATGCATGGGGCCACTCCACTTTCCGGAAAATCTGTCCTTTGGTTGCACCGGACATTTTCATATAAAGAATGTACTCTCCATTTGTCTGCCTGAATCCTTCCATCGCCGAAACCGCCACAGGAAAGAAACAAATCAAGGTAATGACGATGATTTTGGGCAGGAGTCCGAATCCGAACCAAATGACAAGGAGAGGGGCCAAGACAATGATGGGTATATTCTGAGACAGGATCATGAGGGGATAGACCGCTTCCCTTACCTTAGGGAGGAGATGCAGTACCACCGCTGTCCCGAGCCCGATTGAACAGCCAATCGCAAACCCTGCGATCGTCAGAAATGCCGTTGATGAGAAATGCCCCTTGAACTCGGACCACGAAGCGATTCCTTCTTCCCATATCTCTGAAGGTGATGGCATCAGCCAGGCTGGCACTTCAAATAGTTTAATGGCCACTTCCCAAATGATGAATAAAAGGATGAGGACCAAGAAGGGTCTCCATCCTTTTGAAATCCAAGTTCTCATCCTTTATATTTCTCCGTTAAATCGTTCATTTCGATCCCATCCGGCTGGTATAATACTTTGATCTGTGAAATGACGTTTTTGCTTCCTATTTCAATCATCCGTTCATTCATCTGTTCAATCACCTTGAATAATTGTGACAGATCCCCCTCCATCGTCGTTTCCAACGGATGGACTTCATATCGTACTCCCGATTTTTCAATGATTGCGATCGCTTCATCCACATACGGAATCACATCTTCACCGTTCTTTGTCTTCGGGATGATTTGTATACTTACAAGTGCGTTCCCCATTTTGTTCACCTCTTATTTTGGTAAGAATTCGTTCGTGAATGCTTTCTTGCTTTCGAGTTTCTTATCTAATAAACCATTTTCATACATCCATGACGCATAGTTTTCCCAGACTTCCAGTTTCTGCTCTCCCCAACGGTCAGCATCATCTTTATATTTGGGTGCGAGCCATTCCTGACTCTTCATGACTAATTCTTTATCAAGATCTGGAGCTGCATCTAATAGAATCTCCCCCGCTTCTTTCGGGTTGTCTATCGTGTATTGATACCCTTTGGAAGCTGCTGCCATGAATGACTTGACCGTTTCAGGATCTGAATCGATCATTTTTTCATTTGTTGTGAGGACTGGCGTGTAGTAATCCAGTTTATCTGAATAATCCTTGACATACATCATGTTCAACTCTTCACCGCGGAGTTCAGCTTCAATTCCTGTCCATCCATAATAAATCCAGGCAAAGTCTACGTCGCGGTTAACGGCAGTAAAGAAATCGGTGTCTCCCATGTTGATGAAATTCACTTTTTCCACATCCGCGTTCTCTTGCTTCATGATTGAATCCATAACGGCTTTTTCCACGGGTGACCCCCAGCCGCCATAGCTTTTCCCTTCGAAATCCTTTGGTTTTGTAATACCCTTACTCTTCGGGGAAGCAAACCCCGACGTATTATGCTGAATGATGGCAGCTATGGATACGATGGGTACATCCTGGACCCTCGCTTGAGTGACACCTTCCTGATATCCAACTCCGAACTCGGCTTTCCCCGATGCTACGAGCTGATCGGCACCCGCTTCCCCGGGAAGGATGATGTCTACATCCAGACCCTGATCCTTGAAGTAGCCTTTTTCTTTCGCTACATATAATCCCGTGTGGTTGGTGTTCGGTGTCCAGTCGAGTACGACATTTACTTTTTTAAGATGGTCCTTCTTCTCATCGGCTGCATCCTCTCCACCGTTACAGGCGGATAAAAGAAGTACAGAGCAGATGAGGAATATCCATTTTTTCATGGTGATTCCTCCTTCGATCTTTTGCGGTCGTAACGTTTCATTCCTATATTCTTCGCTTATTCTGGAAAATGAATGTAAACCAATGGCAGTTGAAGCGCAAAGTACGGGATACCACAAAAAAACGCCCCAAGCTTCAGCCGTAGGACGCATCGTTAAACAAGTTATGTATCGTTTAAGAGAATGTTTCCTACGCTGGTATCAGCCAGTTCAGGTTCAAAGGGTCAGTATCTAAAGGATACAATCTCAACCGGCCACTCCGGTCCCCCTACACGTGGAATATGAAATTAAACGTTATCTTCCTCCCTACTTTGCCATAGAATGAAACGTTATTCAAGCTTTTCCTTCTCATATTGAAAGACTCCATAAAATTGAGCGGATGCAAACAGTTCCTCGATGAAATCCATACACGAAGCACCAGCTTCTGAATATCCCTGATGATAGGTAAAAAAGGCAAATTGCAGGAGAAAGAGTATGACTATGGACGGCAAGATCCTTTTCTCTCCTGCATTCAAAGGGTCACGCCCCTCATATCCTTTCATAAAAGCCAGGATCCATTTCATTGAATCATCTTTTTTCTCTTCCGGGACTGCTTTGAGCATACCTGCGAGGAAGTAGCCGATGTCCGTAATCCGGGGTGCCGTCCGGATTCGTTCAAAATCAATGATCCCGCACACTTCTCCTCCCTGCATCAAAATATTTCCCGGATTGTAGTCGCTATGAAGGAATTGATGGGGTAAACACTCATAGGGAGGCCCCCACCCCTTCATCTTTGATAAGATCCGTTGCCCCCTTCTGCCGATCGATTCATGTTCAAGCTCCTTCACCCATTCTGTTACATGCCTTTCAATCTCCCAGACCTTCGTTTCATAATGACATCGATAGTCTTTAAGGATGAGATGAAGGGCTGCAAGGTATGCTCCTGCATTTGTCAGGGAGACGATAGAAAATCCCTTCATGGGCTTTCCTTCAAGGGCCTCATAAAGAGAATACACGTGTTCTCCTTCTTTTACATACGGAAGTTGTGAGGAAGTTATTATAGGAGATTCAACGTTCAGGTGATGGCTCATTAAATAAGAGGTTAGATAGAGTTCCTCCATTCGATTTTCAATGGAAGAATACTCTCTTCTTTTCAAATAGAAGGTCTTTCCTTCTGCCTTTACTTCCGTAACATCCGGATGAAGAAGAAGCGGTTTCATGGAAGTGGGATCCATTCCCCAATGACGCACAATATCATGAAGAGGTTCAATCATTTCTATTTCCTTTCAATACGTAGTAATATACATGTAGTATGACTTTGAAAGAATATCTACATACCATATGAAGAGAGGTTTCACCTATGCAAAGAATACAAATGACAGAAGACTTATCATTCTCGAGGATCATTCATGGATTATGGAGACTATCAGACTGGCAGCAGTCCAAGGGAGATACGTTATCATTGATTCAACACAATATTGAAAATGGAATCACAACGTTTGACCATGCCGATATATATGGTTCTTATACGTGCGAAACCTTATTCGGTGAGGCGCTTGCCCTCCAACCATCCTTGCGGGAGAAGATGGAGATCGTTACAAAATGCGGCATTGTCCTGCCTTCTGACAATCGCCCGGACCATAAGACGCATCACTACAACACAAGTAAAAAACATATTCTCTCCTCCGTTGAACATTCTCTCCGACAATTAAAGACGGATTACATTGATCTATTGTTGATTCACAGACCGGATCCTTTCATGAACGGCGAAGAGGTAGCTGCAGCCTTCACTCAATTAAAAGAAGAAGGGAAAGTCCGTCATTTTGGAGTATCCAACTTTAAAGAACATCAGTGGAATATGCTTCAATCTTATTTACCGTTTCCATTGATTACTAACCAGATTGAGCTATCCGCCTATCACCTGGAGAACTTTGAAGACGGCACGTTAAACCTCTGTCAGGAAAAGCGTGTGGCTCCCATGGCCTGGTCACCACTGGCAGGAGGGGCGATCTTCAAAGGGGAAGATGAGAAAGCGGTCCGCCTTCAACATACATTGAAGAAAGTTCAGGAGGAAACAGAAGCGAAGGGGATCGACCAGGTTCTGTATGCGTGGCTGCTTAACCATCCGGCCAACATCATGCCGATCGTCGGTTCAGGTAAAAAAGAACGGATTCAGCATGCAATCGACTCTCTTTCCATCCAATTGAACCATGATCAATGGTTTGAAATCCTGCAGACGTCCATGGGACATGATGTTCCTTAAAGCGCACATGAAAAAAGACGATCCTTTCTTTAAAGGGTCGTCTTTTTATTGAGCTATATCTCCACCAACATAATATTCGAGGTACACATCCTGCAATTCATCCATTGAAAGTTCATAGAGCTGCTTACCGAACGATTTATAGACGCCGATCCTCAATAATTGTTGTATATAAAAGTCTTTTTTTAATTCGGGTGTTTTGTTATGTTCTGATTTCGTTTCTTGATGTAGCATGTTCATCCCTCCAGTTGAGGATATACCCCAATCATGGAGAGACATAAACATTCGTTTTGCATTTTTCTTGAATCAACTTTTTAAAAACCCCGTCTCTGCACTCACAAAAGGGGTACTGCATCATATTACCAACTGATCATGTACAACTATGATGATGTCCCTCAAGAACGTTTTCCCCTTCCACTTGGATGGTAGAGTGATGAATGCCAAACTCATCTTCCAGAAAAGCTGACAGCTGTACTAAAATCCCATCCCGATTCACTTCATCCCCTACGACGACATGGCAGCTTAACGCTTTAAAATCCGAAGTGATGGACCATACATGAAGATCATGGACTTCCCTTACCCCCGGTATTTGGGACAGGCTCTTGGACACCTTTTCCATATCAACATCACCAGGAGAACCTTCCATTAAGATATGAATGGAATCCTTTGTCACCCTCCATCCGGAGATGACAATAAGAATCGCTACGATGACAGAAGCAATCGGGTCTGCCAGATTCCAATCAAAGAAGTAAATGAGAAGACCCGCTATGATGGCCCCGACTGATCCGAGCATATCCCCCAGTACATGAAGGAACGCACTGCGGACATTCAAGTTATGTTCGTTGTCCCCTTTCATCAGGATCCAGGCGACAATGATGTTCACGATCAAACCGATTACCGCGATGATCATCATGCCGGGTGATACAGTGGGAGTGTCGATGAAGCGCCGGTAAGCTTCCCAGAAAATATAAAGGGAAACAAGGATCAGGGTGATCCCGTTCAGAAAGGCAGCTACGATTTCAAAACGTTTGTACCCGTAGGTCTTACCCATATCCGACGCCTTCTCCCCTATATAGAAAGCGGCCAGACTTAAGCCAAGTGCCGCTGCATCACTGAGCATATGCCCTGCATCTGAAAGAAGGGCGAGACTATTTGTCACCACTCCCCCCACCACTTCAACAATCATAAAAGTAAAAATGAAAAGAAAGCTGATTAATAATGCTTTTTTATTTTGGTTGTGGCCATGACTGTGATCGTGACCCATGTGTTATCCCTCACTTTCGATTTATTCTTCTATGTACATGAATACTATTTACTATTATACGTACCGTCGCTCACGTTAAGCAAAGATCTGGTACACACGCCATGACCAGGAAGGCTCCTGATGCCGGTCTTTGAACATATAAAAACCCCGGAAACTCAATCCAGGGCTAGCTTGAAGGATTAATTTTGTTGTAGCTTTTTACGATCCCGCTTCATGAAGAGGTCAAGTGTTACCCAGAACACGACGGATGTAATGGCGAAGATGGCGATGGCGAAGTAGATGTCTTCTGTTTTCCAGTCTAATCGGGGAATAAGCAGACCCAATACACCTGATAATATATAGTAGCCTCCAATTAATTGCAGGTATAGCCGTCCTGTTTGGGATTGAAGGTTTTCAAGATACCCTTTTCCTGCTTTGCCGAAGAAAATGGCTACTCCTCTTAAAATGATATAAACCGAAAAGGCAATGATAAGGGATACAACAAACTCTTGATTAAAAACGTCTGCCATGATCGTCCTCCTTTCCAACTATCCACTGTGTCGAATCCTAAATGATTGTATTGTTCATAAATATTCACTATGATGAAAACATGAATCTTTCCGGTTAATCGTTATAGTTCAGAATAACCCAATCCGCGTTGCATTTCAATGACAATGGATAGGAATGTAATACGTTAAAAGGATATACTCAATGCAAGTGGATTTCAAGTGGCATTCGGCCCTCAAATCTTACGTTATCATGACTATTTTTATACAGGAGGTGATGGAAGCGAAAGAAAGGGACAACTTCCCGTTCTTTTGACTTCTACAACTTGGATATTTTAATTAATTTACTACTTGTCGCCCTGCTGATCGGATTGACAGCGTTCTTCGTCGCTTCTGAATTTGCCATTGTGAAAGTAAGGGGTTCGAGAATCGATCAGTTGGTCTCTGAAGGAAATCAAACCGCTGTTGCTGCGAAAAGGGTCATTTCCCATCTGGACGAATACCTTTCTGCCTGTCAGCTGGGGATTACCATCACCTCTCTTGGACTAGGGTGGTTAGGAGAACCAACTATTGAAACGCTTCTTCACCCACTATTTGAAAAGTTTGAATTAAATCCGTCCATTTCAAGCATCATTTCATTTGCAGTGGCTTTTTCGGTCATTACCTTTTTGCATGTGGTGATAGGGGAATTGGCTCCGAAGACATTCGCCATTCAGAAAGCAGAAAGAATCACATTATTATTTGCGAAGCCGCTGATCTGGTTCTACCGGATTGCGTATCCATTTATTTGGACCTTGAATAGTTCAGCACGAGTGTTTACAGGCATGTTCGGTTTGAAACCGGCCTCAGAGCATGAAATCGCCCATTCGGAAGAAGAGCTCCGAATCATTCTTTCCGATAGCTATAAGAGTGGTGAAATCAACTCTTCCGAATTCAAGTATGTGAATAAGATATTTGAATTCGACGAGCGCATCGCCAAGGAAATCATGGTCCCCCGGACAAACATTGTGACTCTATCCGCAGGATCTACCATTGATGAAGTATTATGGGTCATTAAGGAAGAACGGTATACGAGATACCCTGTCGTGGATGGGGATAAGGACAATATCCTTGGGGTCGTGAATGTGAAGGAACTCTTAACGACCCTCGTGAATCATAAAAGCGAGCATGAAGACGTGACCTCCTTCATTAAGCCCGTCATCCGCGTCATTGAAACCATCCCGATTAAAGCTCTGCTCCTCAAGTTGCAAAAGGAACGCTCCCCGATGGCCGTCCTTCTTGATGAATATGGAGGAACGGCAGGCCTGGTTACGGTGGAGGACATCATCGAAGAAATCGTCGGTGAAATCCGGGATGAATTTGATATCGATGAAATTCCTGAAGTCCAGAAGATAAAAGAAGATCATTATATTTTCGACGCCGTCATGCTCATTGAAGATGTGAATGACCTTCTGGGCATCTCGATTGAAGAGGAGGAAGTGGATACAATCGGAGGATGGTTCCTCACTCAAAAATATGAAGTCAAGCCTGAAGATAAGATCGAGGAACAAGGATATTGCTTTAAAGTCAAAGAAATCGACGGCCACCATATTCAGTACCTGGAAGTCACCAAAATGAGAAAGAACACGTCTGAAACGAACGAGTCTCGCTAAGAGCCCGTTCGTTTTTTTCTGCTCCTCATGATTTCCGTAAAGAATAAATCTTTTCAAAAAATGGAAAAATAAGCGGAAATATATAGTTAAGAGGTGAATTATGACTAGCATCATTGTTGATTAATCCTGCTTATGGTTTTAGCGTATCTCGGCTGGTCGATCATCTGGATCGCGCCGCTGGTTGCAGGTTTGGTTGCGCTAATGAGCGGTCTCGATCTGCTTCCGGCTTATACAGAAACGTATATGAACGGATTTGTGGACTTCGCAAAACAAAACCTTTGTATTAGGAGCTTTCACTTTTACCATGACCGCAATCCCTGGTACACCACAGATCCAGAACCTGATCCCGATCGCTTACTTCAATACATCACCTACCGCCGCTCCCATCATTGGAATTACCGGGGGATTAATTATGGCGGTTGGAGGGTACTTTTATTTAAGATGGCGCCAAAAGCAGTTCACGAGTAAGGGGGATGTTTTCACCGAACCCAAAGGCGGGAATGATGTGAAAAAGATTGAAGAATCGGAGCTTCCGAACTTCTACCTATCGTTTCTGCCCCTTGTCATCGTCGTCGTTAAATTGAATGTGTTCAAGTGGAACATCCTTAATGCCCTTCTTGTCGGAATACTTTCAATATTACTCATTATCTCTTCCGGTGCATCGATCCTCCCTCATAATGGTGCTCTACTGACCCTATTTGCCGTAACAGGACTTACTCATAAAGATTCATACTTAGATGTTGCCGTTGTCGGTCTGCTTATTCCGACAATCGCGGAAATTGTCTCAATCATCCTAGCCAACATGGGAATTTACTAATTTGAGGAGGAAATGAAAATGGTCGATGATAAAGTGGTATTTATTACTGGTGCTGCAAGAGGGATCGGATATGAAATCGGGGAACACTTTGCCCAAAACGGTGCAAAGGTCGTTCTGTCCGACATCAATCAGGAAGGATTGGATGAAGCGGTTGATGAACTAAAAAGCAGAGGTTTCGAATGCCTTGGCATTAAATGCGACGTAACGAGTGAAGAAGACGTGAAGGCAGGAATTGATAAGACCGTAGATCACTACGGACGAATCGATGTCCTGATCAATAACGCAGGGCTTCAACATGTTTCACCCATAGAGGACTTCCCGATTGAAAAGTTCGAACTATTAATTAAAATCATGCTGACCGCCCCATTCATCGCAACAAAATTTGCTTTCCCACATATGAAAAAGCAGAAGTTCGGTCGGATCATCAATATGGCATCCATCAATGGCCTGATAGGTTTTGCAGGAAAAGCTGCCTATAATAGCGCGAAGCATGGAGTCATCGGGTTGACAAAAGTATCGGCCTTAGAGGGTGCTGAACACGGGATTACAGTCAATGCCATGTGCCCTGGTTACGTGGATACCCCCCTTGTCCGTAACCAGCTGAAAGATATCTCCACCACCCGTGGTGTTGAACTTGAAAAAGTATTGGAGGATGTCATTTATCCCCTTGTTCCACAAAAACGATTGCTGTCAGTAGAAGAAATTGCTGACTACACCATCTTCCTTGCAAGTGACAAAGCAAAGGGCGTAACCGGTCAAGCCGTTGTGTTGGATGGTGGATATACAGCCCAGTAATTCAGCACAGAAAAATGGATCAAAAACCTGATCCGATTTTTTTTACTTTAAATGGTCAGGAAATGCACCTAGGTCCACTCCCCACACGAGGGGCATCACAAAATAAATCAATAGGGTGATAAACACAATACTAATTAAATTCAACCAGACCCCCGCTTTCACCATATCCCCCATTTTGATATAGCCAGACCCGAAGACAACGGCGTTCGGAGGTGTGGCAACCGGCAGCATGAACGCACAGGATGCAGCAAGCCCGGCGGCCACCATCAGACTATAGGGGTGAACATCCAAAGCAGCAGCCAAGGCTGCCATAATCGGAAACATCATCGTGGCCGTAGCCGTATTGGACGTGATTTCCGTCAGGAAAATGACAAAAGTGGTCACAGCTGCAAGGATGATAATGAAGGAAACCCCATCAAAGACCGTCAACTGCTTTCCAATCCATTCTGCCAAGCCTGTTTCCTTGAATCCTTTGGCAATGGCGAGTCCTCCCCCGAATAGAAGCAGGATACCCCATGGCAGCTTTTTCGCATCGTCCCAGTTGATCAATCTTGCCTCTTTTCTTCCTGGAAGAAGGAAGAGGACAAGTGCCCCCGTCATGGCAATGATCGTGTCATCTAAAGCAGGGATCCACTGATTCAATAAGAAGGAGCGTGTGATCCAGCAAAGGGCAGTGACCGTAAAGACAGTGAGAACGAGCTTTTCCTCAAATGAAATGCGCCCGAGGGAGCGATTTTCCTTTTCTACGAATTGCCTTCCCCCCGGCAATTCTTTTATTTTCAAAGGAAATGCCACTTTAATGAGATACCACCACGTTACGACGAGGAGAATGGCTGCAAGAGGGACTCCAAAGAGCATCCATTTGGCAAAGGAGAAGTCAATACCATAGAGCTGTTTCACGACTGCAGCGAATATGGTGTTCGGAGGCGTTCCGATTAATGTCCCTAATCCTCCGATCGATGCACTATAGGCAATTCCCAGCATGATGACTTTACTGAAGTGCCCCGTTCTATTCGCTCCCTCCTTCTTTATGCTTTCATTCACCTGGTAAATCACGGCGGTTCCGATCGGCAGCATCATCATGGCCGTTGCCGTGTTCGAAATCCACATGGACAGAAACCCCGTAGCAAGCATGAACCCAAGGACAATCCGTTCTGTACTCGTCCCAATCAGCAGAATGATGTTCATGGCGATTCGTTTATGTAAATTCCATTTTTCCATGGCAATCGCGATGATGAACCCGCCCATAAACAAAAAGATGGTCCCATCCCCATAAGCAGATGTGACATCCCCTGACTGCAGTGCCCCGGTAACAGGAAACAGGATGATCGGCAGAAGGGATGTAGCCGGTATCGGGATCGCTTCCGTTATCCACCAAATCGCAATCCAGACTGTTCCCGCAAGGACTCCCACTGCTTCTTTGGACAATCCTTCAGGTGAAAAGAACAGGATGATGAGAAAGAATAATACCGGCCCTAAAATAAGCCCGATTCTTTTCCCGGGATTTGCAGTCGGTTCCGGAGAACGATCCGTCTGCACCCCTCCATTTACCCCAGCTGAAGTACTTCCTGATGTGAAAAACCTGAACGTCTCCAATACATCAGCATGCCACTCCCATAGCGTTTTCCAAGCATACTTAACGGTTTGCATCTTATTCCCCCTTTTCTTGTGATACTAGTCCATACCCCTCGAAGAAACCGGTATAAACAAGAATGAACCACAATTTGTCAGTTTGACTCATCCCTCCTTATAAACAGAATGAAAAAAGGACCATTTCATCATAAAGCGTTTCATTGTAAAATAATGTTAGAGTAGAGATGACGATCAGATAAAAGGAGAAAAGATGAAAATTTATTGGCAAATAGGCTATTTTGTAATCGGGTTACTCATTTTCAGCTATGGGATCAGCATGTCCATTAAAGTCCAATACTTAGGCATCCACCCATGGGATGTATTAAATATCGCCCTGTTCGACAAGTTCGGGCTGACCATCGGAACGTGGAATATCATTGTCGGTGCCACTCTCATAGGAGGCACGCTTATCTTGAAAGGGAAATACATTCAAATCGGAACCATCCTGAATGGAGTGATGGTCGGCATGCTCGTTGACTTTTTTCTTTTTTATGATTTGCTTCCTCCACAAACGGGTCCGGTTATGGACATCCTGATTCTCCTGTCTGCCATTCTGTTGATGGGGGTTGGAGGCGGGTTGTATTCTGCTGCCCATCTTGGAACCGGTCCAAGGGATGGATTTATGCTCACCATTTCAGACCTGACCAATCTTTCCATCAGCAGAGTCCGGATCCTATGCGAGTGCACCGTCTTACTGATCGGACTGCTCCTCTCCGGTCCCGTCTTCGTTTTCACATTTATTTATACGTTCATCCAAAGTCCCATCTTTCAAAAATCGTTTCTATACTTCACCGAAAGACTTCATACCCGGTTTCCGGATAGAAGCCAAGAAAAGCGGAGGCGGCTTGGTCAGAGGCGACAAGCATAAGCTAAATGGACCCAGAAAAAACGGAGGGGGCTGAATCAATAAAGGACAAACTGTCAGAATCGCAGTTTGTCCTTTTCACGTCATGACATTTCGCATGCCACTAATCCGTACTGCCGTCCATGGTCCAGCTTCTTAATGAATTGAAACAATTGCTGCACCTCCTCATTATCCCCCTCTCTCTTATAGTAGTCTTCCAGCACCGACAGCATTTCATCAGGATACATCAGGCAAGTATGGCTTCCCCAGTCTGTTTGCCTGCCTTCGAATTTTTTATAGTAAATGCCATCCAACAGGGCGAAAAACAGTTCATACCCTTTAGGAAAGAACTGACTGATCCGCTTCGGATAATTATGATTCCAGTCTCCCCCCTCATAATGGAATGTCCGGTCAGTCAAATCACCGATAAAGACTTCAACATCCGCCATCCTATCTCCTCCTAATCCAATAAGTTCCTACTCTACAATGTATAAACCCGTCCATCATTTTTAGAACAAAAAAAGAGCCGCATCAGGATGCTTCTTCCTGATGCTGGCTTATTATAGATATTTCCGCTGGACGCTCCTTCCGTCATACGTAAATAGCATATCCCGGTTCTCCACATGGGTCTCGATATGGACCGGTCTTCCCCAGAGCTGGTGCAAATAAGGTAAGACTTTTTCCAAATATTTAATATCTAGCTCGACATCCTCGAACCAGTGCTTCAGGTAAAGTTCCCCGCTCTTCATATAATCCCCGTCATTCACGGTGATGTAAGGGAAACCGCCATTCACCCTCATCCCAACGAGCTGATCCCGGACATGGGTCCATTCTTTATCGACAATTTTATAATCCTTCCCCTGCTTTTGGAACAGATACATATCCTCTCTCGTCACCAGATCTTTCGTTAAATAGTTTCGTAAGAAGGAAATATCCGATTCGATTTCACGCACTTCAAACATTTTTTCACGACCGGAATTCGGCTTTACCCCACGTTTCTTCATCTCTTCTGTCGGGTTATCGAACCGATCCTCAATATCTTCGAAAATCTTCAGGCCGAGATAATATGGATTGATCTGAGTACGGGACGGCTGTACGACACCAGCATTCAGCTTGGCAAACTCGATCGATTCACCGCTCGTCAAATCCATTTCACGAATGATCCTCTGATGCCAATACGAGGCCCACCCTTCATTCATGATCTTCGTTTCAAGCTGTGGCCAGAAATACAACATTTCTTCCCTCATCATCGTCAATATGTCTCTCTGCCAGTCCGACAATTCCCTGCTGTACTGCTCGATGAAAAGAAGGATGTCCTTCTCCGGCTGCGGTGGAAACTTCTTTTTCACCTTCTTCTTTTCCCTGCTCTTTGGCTTTTCATCCAAGGACCATAGATCATCATATGGAGTCGCATGACTCACTTCTTCTTCTTCCCACTCCACATCATCCATCGTCCATGACAGCTTCGGCCGCATGAGGGAAGGATCGATATGTTCATCCACGGCAAGGACCGCATCTAGGAAATTCTCAACTTCCTGTTTCCCATGTTCGATCTCATACCTGCGCACACGTTCAGCCGTAGCCGACATACTTTCCACCATATCCCGCTTCGTATTCTGAAATCGGACATTGTTCTTAAAGAAATCACAGTGTGCCAGAACGTGAGCCACAATCAATTTATTCTGAATTAGAGAATTCGAATCCAGCAAGAACGCATAACAAGGATCCGAGTTGATCACAAGCTCATATATCTTACTCAACCCCAAATCATACTGCAGCTTCATCTTATGGAACTGCTTCCCGAAACTCCAATGCGAAAACCGTGTCGGCATCCCATAAGCCCCAAATGTATATATAATCTCAGCAGGACAAATCTCATAACGCATCGGATAAAAATCCAGACCAAACCCGGCTGCAATCTCAGTAATTTCCCCTATCGCATTCTGCAAATTCTTCTGCTCCTCTAAATTCATCTTCATCCCCCTCTTTATACTCTTATCTAAATGTATGAAGACAATTGGGATTTGATGAAAAGAAAAGCGGAGCCGGGTTGGGCAGGCCCGACAAGCATAAAATGAATCACCTAAAAAAGGCTGTTCCCCTAATCCAGGGAACAGCCTTCTTATCAACCTTACGTATTCAGATTCTTTTGCAATAGTTTTACTGGGATGAGCGTCGTGAGCAACAGGAGTGCAGACCATGTGAATACCATTGAAACACTCATGACTTCCAGGAGAAGCCCGACCCCCACTGACGATAATCCGAACAAGAGTGTGATTAACGCCCCTTGTGCAGCATAAATCTTTCCGAGCTCTTCCGGTGGCGCACTCTCCTGTAAATACGTCTGAAGCACTACATTCTTTATTTGATCAAACAACCCGAACACAAACGACAAGATAAGTGCCATCACGGCAATTTTATTCCAGGCAAAGACAAGGGTGACGCCTGAAGTGACGATCATACAGAAGGGGAGCCACTTATGCCGGTGTTTTGAAAAGACACCATGCAGCTTAAATATGAGAAAGGACGCAAGGACCAATCCGACAAAGAAGCTTGAGTTAATGAATCCCCACCATTCTTCACCCCGCTGAAGCAAGAGATCCACATACAAATAAAGAACGGCCGCAATCCAGACGGTCCCAGAAATCGACTCCAGCCCGTAAATCCAAAAAACGGGAACCAGCCCTTTCCGGCTTTTCACCTGAGACCACCCCTCTAAAAGCTCCTGCCACCAAATCTTTCGAACTTCCAGCGTGCTACTTGGAATGACCGGCAGCTTCAGCATAAAAAAGGTGCTGGCCAGGAACAAGAGGATCACCACAATAAAAAGATTCGTCGCATTCAGGACAGCTAAAAGAATGCCGCCCAAAGCCCAGCTTGAGAATTGAATCGTCTGATCAACGGTTGAAAGGAAGCCATTCGCACCCATCAGCTCCTCTCTTTTAACCAGAAATGGCACATATGCATTTCTCGCCGGCAGTGCCCAACCATCCAAAAAAGAAATGATACTCGCACAAACGAGATAGATCCACACATTTCCAATACCCAGTACCATCATCAGGAGGAACACGCATAAAAAAAAGGTCTTCCCCATTTGCGAATACGAGATCAAGCTCCTCATCTGGGTACGATTCAGCAACAAAGGTGCTGCCATGCTGCTGATGAATCGCGAAAAGGTGATGACTAAAGGAACAGCCGTCATGTAAACAGCAGAACCGGTCATATTGTATACAAGGGAGATCAACCCTACGATATAAAAGATATCCCCCATATTGGCCAATGACTGACCAAACCACAGATTTCTAAATGCATTGGAATGCATATCTCTTCCTCCCTCTATTCAGTTTATATATAGGTAAGAAAAGAACAGCATCACATCGGAACAAAGATCCCCTTTCAGAATCAAAACGATTTTATGTATGACTTCATTTTAGCAAATTGTTGGTGAATTTGCAGGTAATACTTTAGTTTATCGTCTATGGGTATGCACGTGCAGGTTTTATGGGGAAATGACCAGCCTCGCCATAACAAAAAAAGCCTCCTTAATCAAAGAAGACTTCATCTGTCCCGTTATTCCTTCACCGAGATGTTGAGTACCTTTTCATTGTCTAGATCGTGTACGACGATGACTACGACCTTTTTCTCTGCATTGTTTTCCTGCACGGTAAATTCAAAGGCATCAGACACCTTGTTCTCCGTCATTTTCTTGCGTCCCTGGTACTGATAATCCTTTACAGGCTGCCCGGGGTAGTCCTCTTTGATGACTGCTGTCGCAATGCGTCCAAACTTCTTGTAATCCGACTGCTCAGCATGTGCCTGACTTGAAAATATGAGAAAAAATACAGTTGATAACATCAGGATTGCTTTCTTCATTTTCATCACCTCTGTTTACGTTTCATTACATAGGATGAATTAATCGGGAATTTTTATTCACCCAATAGAAGGAAAACGAGCATTTGCAACAGTACCAACTTTTACAGAGAAAAGAATACGGTTTTCTCGCACAAAATAGGAGTACCCCTTCAGAAGGAGGGAAACCAAGTGAACAAAGTCGATTACGATCGGGCCTTGTATTACACTCACCGATCAGAATGGGATAACCTGTTGATCCTTATGGTGAGAACGAAGGATGACCTTCTTTCAAAAAGAATTGAACATTTCTTACATGCGTATCATTTTTCAAATGATTACACGGTTGTAGAGCGTAATCTCTATACGCTTTTACGATATATCGAACATGCAAACTTCACCTATAGTGTCGAGCAACCACTTCAGGAAACCTTTGCAGAGATGTAAAAAAAAGAGAATTCCACCTACAGCTGATCCAATTAGTATGTACGATTGGATCAGCTTTTATTTGTTTCCAACATTATTTCAGGTATAACATCAAATAATATAAAAAAACCGGCAACATGCCGATTTTTATCACTGGGATGAAATTTCAGTCTTTACCAGTTCAGCCGCTTTTACATACACCTTTAGTTCTCTCATCAGGTCATCCACTAGCTTTGCAGGTTCCTCTAAAAGCGCATCCCCTTCATAATCAAAGCAGTGGGGATCAAGAACAAGCTGCTTCGGAATGACATTTGCATACACTCCACGGCCGACGATTCGAAGATTATTCAAGCAGTTGATACCGCCTTTCCCGCCGCCTGCACATGCAAGAAGGGCAACAGGTTTATGGGCGAATTGCTCACTGCTTAAGAAATCGAGTGCATTTTTGAGTGCCCCGCTCATACCGCTGTGATATTCCGGGGAAGCTAAAATGACGGCATCCGCATCTTTCACTTTTTTCTTAAGTGATTGAACGGCGGCGACCTCCGATTGCTCCTGTTCTCCAGTGTACAGTGGAAGAGAGCCATCACTTAAATCAATAAGATCACAGTCATATGTCCTTGCAATGAATCTTGATGCAATTCCGGTGCGTCCACGTTTTCTCGGGCTTCCGTTAATCATTACGATGTTCATGATTTAAAAAATCCTTTCCAGATTAATTTTTTGTCAACTGATGTTTCACGGCATAGAGTGCCGCCTGTGTCCGATCTGACACTTCCAGCTTAGAAAAAATGTTTGAAATATGAGTCTTGACGGTTTTTTCCGTTATATAGAGGCTTGAAGCAATCTCTTTATTACTCTTCCCTTTTGTCAGCTCAATCAAAACATCCTTCTCCCGTTTGGTCAGTTCATGATTTTTATGGGGAGGCTCTTGTTTCGTGATCCTTGTCAGTAAATGATTGGTTGCTTTCGGGTGTAGAGAATTTTCACCCGAAAGGAGTTTTCGGATCCCGCTCACTAATTCATCGGGTTCAATGTCCTTTAACTGATATCCAGCCGCTCCTGCTTCTATAGCGGGAATCACGTGATTCTGGTCGGAAAAGCTCGTCAGCATCAGAATTTGAATGTCAGGATATTTCTTTTTAATTTCCCTGGTCGCCTGGATCCCGTCCATAACCGGCATCATCAGGTCCATTAAAATGATGTCGGGTTTCAAGTCTCCAGCCATCCGAACGGCCTCTTCCCCATCCTTCGCTTCACCGACGATATCCAAGTCCTTTTGAGTTTTCAAAAAGAAAACCAATCCTCTCCGCACGACGTGGTGATCATCTGCTATCAATACTCTAATCATTTACCCGGCACCTCCTAATACGGTAATCGAACTGATATGACCGTTCCCCTACCAAGCTGACTGTCGATGGTCAATTTACCACCAATGCTTTTCACACGTTCTTTCATACTTTGGATCCCTACTGAAGGCAGGGACTGCATTCCGTCATATTGAAATCCGTATCCTTTATCTTCAATCTTTAAGTGGATGGATTGCAACTCACTTTTCAATGTATAGAGGATGTGTTTTTCCCCGGAATGCTTTTTACAATTATTCAGTGCTTCCTGACTCACACGCCACAGCACTTCTTCTATTTTAGAGCTTAAAGAAATGACTCCTTCCACTTTCGTTTCCAAAGTTAATCCAAGCATCTCTGCGTATCCTTTCGCTGCTTCCACGACTCCATTCTCAAGTCCATGGGGGCGCAACTGCCAGATGAGGGCCCTCATTTCCGATAAGGCTTCCTGAGCCATCCCTTGAATCGTTTTGAACGTATCCTTTACCTCTTCATCCCCGGTCATTTCTGCCCCTCCCCTTGCCGTCAACGTAAGGGAAAACAACAATTGATTGACCGAATCATGAAGATCTCTGGCCAGTCGGTTCCTTTCTCCGATCAAGGCGACTTCCTGCTCTTTTTTCGTGAGCAGGATGCGCTTGATGGCGGATCCGATTTGGAAGGCAACGGATTCAAGAAGCGCCAGTTCGTCTGTTGTGAAGTGGGTCTTATTCGGTGCTGCGACGTTCAATAAACCAAAGGACTCATCCCCGGACTGGAGGGGGACCGTCGCATGATGCGTAATATCATCTGTATCTTCCCTGTTCTCTTCGATGGCCTGCTCGATCCGCTGACATTCAATAATATTGGACGCTTTGGTGAGTTTACCTTTGCGAAATCGATTCACACACCAGCACCCACCCTTTTTCATCGGCTCACATTTACGATCTGAGAGGGATCCAGGCAGATTCTCATACGAAACAAGTTCGTGGCTTCCCTCTTTTTCAATGAAGAAGATCCACCCTGTCGTAAAGCTTGAACCCCTGATCAGCTTCTTCAGTGCACCTGAAAGCATGGAATCAAGCTCTGTTTCGTTATTCAGAAGCTCGGCTATCTCTTTCAAAAGTCCGATATTTGAAAGGGATTCAGAATTCATGTTCATCGTCCTCTCCGACCCTATACTACTATTATATAGATTTCACACACATCCGGTATTATCAAAAAGAAGGATAACCATCTACGACCTTTGACCGAAAACGCATGTTCTCATCTCAATCCAAAAAACAAGAGATGCAGGAACACATCTCTTGTTTTTAATACCATGAAAAGGTTTACGCCTTTCCTACAGACGAACGGATCATCGTCTCGACTTTCGCCATGATGGCATCCTGAAGGGCTTGTAATTTATCATCGCTATCGCTTTCGGTCTCCCCGATCACGCTGAAATAGAACTTGATCTTTGGCTCGGTCCCTGATGGACGGAGGCAAATCCAGGATCCATCTTCAAGATGATATTTCAACACATTGGAAGAAGGCAGATGGATGGAGGTTTCCTCACCGGATACCAAATCCATTTTCGTACTTGTTTTGTAGTCTTCTGAAGAAACCACACGTAAGCCTGCCACTTCTTTCAAAGGTTCATTCCTGAAGTCCTTCAGGATCCCCTGAATTTGTTCGGCCCCTTCTTTTCCTTTAAGGGTCAGACTCTTCAGTCCTTCCTGGTAGAATCCGTGCTTTTCGAATAATTCATGCAGGACGTTGTATAGGGTTTTTCCTTCTTTTTTATAATATGCAGCCGCTTCCGCTGCCATCAATACTGCTTGAATGGCATCCTTGTCACGGGCGAAGTCACCGATCAGGTATCCATAGCTTTCTTCATATCCGAATAAGAATGAATACTCACCTGTTTCTTCGTATTGCTTGATTTTTTCACCGATGAATTTAAAGCCTGTCAGTACATCCTCGACTGAAGCACCATAATGCTCAGCGACCTTACGACCCAATTCGGATGTCACGATGGTTTTGAATACCCTGCCGTTTTCAGGGATCATGTTCTTTTCCTGTTTGCGGGCAAGGATGTACTCCAGGAGGATGGCCCCTGTCTGGTTTCCGGTAAGAAGGATATACTCGCCTGTTTCCCCTTTTACTGCTACACCTAAACGGTCTGCATCGGGATCCGTCGCAATCAGGATATCCGCATCGATTTCCTTCCCGTCACGGATGCTGTATTCAAATGCCGCTTTATCTTCAGGGTTAGGAGACTTCACTGTTGTAAACTCAGGATCAGGGACTGCCTGTTCCTTTACAATGTGAACGTGCTCATACCCTAATGCTTTCAACCCTTTTTCAGCCATCTTCAAGGCCGTGCCGTGCAGTGGTGAGAATACGATTTTCAAATCGGTTTCCTTAGCGATCTGAGGCTTCTCTGAAATCGAAATCAGATGTTCCAGGTATGATTGATCGATGTCTTCCCCGATCATTTTGATCAGGCCGGCTGATTTTAATTCTTCTTCGGTCTGAACATGGATTTCGAGTTCGTTTTCAACGGCGTTCACTTTCCCGATGACTGCATCCGCTACATGTGGAGGAAGTTGGGCACCATCTTCCCCGTACACTTTATATCCATTGTATTCGGGCGGATTATGGCTTGCAGTCACCACGATACCGGAGAATGCCTTTAGCTGCCGCAGGGCAAATGAAAGCTCAGGTGTTGGTTTCAATTCGTCGAAGACATATGTTTGGATGCCATGGGTTGCCAGGGTCTTCGCTGACTCCATGGCGAATTCAGGTGATTTATAACGTGAGTCGTAAGCGATTACAACTCCGCGGTTTTTAGCCTCTTCACCTTGCTCTTCTATGTATCGCGCCAGTCCTTCAGAGGCTTTTCTGACTGTATAAATGTTCATTCGATTGGTTCCGGGACCGATTTCTCCCCTCATTCCACCCGTACCGAATTCCAGGTTTTTGTAGAATGCGTCTTCCAAGGACTTTTCGTCGTCTTTCATTGACTCTAAAAGTTCATTGACTTCTTTGTCCAGATGTAAGTAGCTGCTCCATTTTTCCCAAGATGTTTTCCAACTCAAAACGATCCCCTCCTAATGCTGTATAATAATGAATTCTATCATTTATTGTAGAATTCCTTCTAAAACAATCCGTCACATGTCGACAAGATTCGTTTAATCCTTATTTTAGCATAATTTCTCTCGTTGGAATTTGTCATTTTTATTTTTAATAAAAAGTTAATATACACCAATAGCATTTAGATCACGTGGTATACCGCTGTTGATTTCCGTGCAAGACTTCGCTTTCCTCGGGCGTTCGGCTAGCCTCCTCGTCGCTGTCGCTCCTGCGGGGTCTTACCTATTCCGCTTTTCCCGTAGGAGTCTTCGTCTTGCACTCCAATCCACAGCTGGAACCTGCTAAATACAAGATACATGCTGTCACAATAACCATAAAAAAACCGAACGAATCCGAATTTCATTAAAGAAATTCATAGGATCGTTCGGATTTTCTATGCTAACAATATTTGTTCAATCCATCTAACAATCGTTTGGAATTACTTCTTATAGTTCACTCCATAGACGTCATGGCGTCGGTCTTTGAGTTGACGGACGGTGCCTGATTGGCGCTGGCGGCGGAGGACTTCGAGGTCGACGTCTCCGATCATGACCATTTCGATGTTCGGATTGGTTTCGCCTACGATTCCGTCACGTGCGAATTCAAAGTCGGACGGGGCAAAGATGCCGGACTGGGCATATTGGATGTCCATGTTTTCCGTTTGCGGAAGGTTTCCGACCGTACCGGAAATGACTGTATAGATCTGATTCTCGACAGCACGTGCCTGGGCACAGTATCTGACGCGAAGATAGCCTTGGCGGTCCTCTGTACAGAATGGGGTGAAGATGATCTTCGCCCCTTTGTCCGTAGCGATACGGGCAAGCTCGGGGAATTCGATATCATAACATATTTGAATCGCGATTTTCCCGCAGTCTGTATCAAAGACCCTGACAGAATCCCCGGGGCTGATTCCCCACCATTTCCGTTCATTCGGTGTGATGTGAACTTTGTATTGCTTCTCAATCGTCCCATCGCGGCGGAAAAGATAGGCAATATTGTAGATCTCATCGTTTTCTTCCTTGACGAAATGAGATCCCCCGATGATGTTCACGTTGTACCGTACAGCAAGGTCCGTGAATAATTCAATATAATCCTCTGTGAAGTCTGTCAATCTTCTGACTGCAAGGCTCGGTGATTGAATGTTCAGGAATGACATGAGCTGGGTGGTAAAAATCTCAGGGAACACTACGAAATCCGATTTCGCATCGGAAGCCACATCGGTGAAATACTCCACCTGATTCGCAAACTCTTCAAAGGAGTTGATTTTCCGCATCATATATTGAACAACACAGATCCGGACCGGATAGCTCGTTTTGAAGTGACGTTTGCTCGATGGACGGTAGTCGACATTATTCCATTCCATCAGTGTGGCGTATTTATGGGAGCGCTTATCATCCGGCAGGTAGTTCGGATTGATCCTCATCAGGGTGAACCCGTTCAGAAGCTGGAACGAAAGCACGGGATCATAAATCTTATGACGTCCCACTGAATCCACATACTCCCTTGGAGACATTTCATCAGAATGTTTATGATAATTCGGGATTCGTCCCCCGATGATGATACTCTTTAAATTCCACTGCCTGGCAAGATCCTTCCTTGCTTCATACAGACGGTGACCTACCTTCATGCGCCGGTAATCCGGGTGCACCATCACTTCGATCCCGTACAGATTATAGCCATCGGGATTGTGATTGGTTATGTAACCATTATCCGTTACATCATCCCATGTGTGGCGGTCGTCGTACTCATCAAAGTTAATGATCAAACTCGAGCATGAGGCGATGATATCCCCATCTAATTCTGCTACGAGCTGACCTTCCGGAAACACTTCCAGGTGACTTTCCAGATGCTCGACTTTCCATGGGTCCATCCCTGGAAAGCAGACAGACTGCATATTGATAATATCTTGAATGTCCTTATGTTCCATTGGACGGATGATCATTTTCTTTTCGAACTGCGATAAATCCAGTTTTTCTGCCATCTATGATCTACTCCTTCATAAAATACCTGAATTATATACCCTTATAGTGCACTGTTGAAACGAAGTTCATGACAGTCCATTTCTTTTATTTTAGCAAAGGGGTGAGGATTTTTTGAAGAAATATGATTTTTCTTTAACCTGGTTATCATTTTTTCATAGATCTTTAACACTAAAAAACCCCTTGAAACTTGAAAATAGAAACACCCAATCATATGGATGTTTCCTTTCAGTTTAACCTTTAATATAATACACCGTTGCTTCCCAAGGGTTTAAAGTAAATGCATCTTTTTCATGCAGTTCTTCGTTTGTTATGAAAACTTCAGATTGATTAATATCAAATGAAGCGATGTTGTCGATGATTTGCTCTTCTCCTGACACATTGCAAAGGACGAGGATCTTTCGATTGTCAAATGTTCTCGTATAGGCATATACGGAAGGGTGATCTGCATAGTGAAGTTCGAACGATCCGTATGGAATGATGTCATGCTTTTTGCGAAGTGCAATCAACTTTTGATAGTAGTAGTAAATGGATGCCGGATCGTTTAAGGCTTGTTCGGCATTGATCTCTTTATAGTTCGGGTTACTGGCGATCCATGGCTCTCCTTCTGTGAATCCACCATTTTCCGTTCCGTCCCACTGCATAGGAGTCCTTGCGTTGTCTCTTCCTTTTACGTAAATGGATTTCATGATTTCCTCTGGATCAATACCCTGGGCTGTTTTTTCCCGGTACATGTTCAATGTTTCGATATCCTTGTATTCATCAATGGAAGAGAAACGGACATTTGTCATTCCAAGCTCTTCCCCTTGATAAATGTAAGGCGTGCCCTGCATCATATGGAGGAGGGTCGCAAGCATTTTCGCAGATTTCACTCGATACTCCCCATCTTGTCCAAGTCTTGAGACGATTCTTGGCTGATCGTGGTTGTTCCAATACAGACTGTTCCAGCCCTTACAGTGAAGTTCCGTTTGCCATTTAGTCAGGATTGCTTTCAGTTTCACAAGATCGAATGGAATGACGTCCCATTTCCCTCCCGGACCCGAATCGACATCCATATGCTCAAACTGGAATACCATATTCACTTCATTTCGGTCTTCACCCGTATAAAGCACGGCTTCCTCCGGTGTCACACCCGGCATCTCCCCAACCGTCATCGAATCATAATGGGAGAGCACCTCCTGATTCATTTCCTGGAGAAATTCATGAATGCGGGGACCGTTCATAAAGTACTCATGACCGGAAGCATACGGTTTGCCTTCAGGGTTCGGTGCATCCGGCAATGTTGGAACTTTCGAAATAAAGTTGATGACATCCATACGGAAACCGTCGATCCCTTTATCCAGCCAGAATGTCATCAAGTCATAGATTTCCCGGCGCAACTCCGGATTTTCCCAGTTGAGATCCGGCTGCTTTTTCGAGAAGAGATGTAAGAAATACTCTTCTGTCGCCTCATCATATTCCCAGGCAGAACCGCTAAAGACAGATTCCCAGTTATTCGGCTCTTTACCGTCTTTTCCTTCACGCCAAATATAATAATCACGATACGGATTATCCTTTGATTTCCTCGATTCCACAAACCAGCCGTGCTCATCGGAAGAGTGATTCACCACAAGATCCATCACAAGCTTCATGCCACGGTTATGAATTTCTCCGAGCATTTCCTCCCAATCAGCCATCGTGCCGAACTCATCCATAATCTTTTTATAGTCGCTAATATCATATCCATTATCATCATTCGGGGATTCATAGACAGGAGATAACCATATCACATCAATACCCAGTTTTTTTAAATAATCCAATTTGGAGATGATTCCTTTGATATCACCGACGCCATCACCATTGCTATCCATGAAACTGCGAGGGTAAATTTGATAGACGACCGATTCTTTCCACCATTGTTTTGTCATGTGCGTTTTCCTCCTGTTATCTCCTTCAGTAGTAAGCAAACGTCTTCTGCAACCGCTTGCACAAATCGTTAAAAAAATATCACATTTCTTCATAAAGTTTTCTCATTTTACTTTTATAATAATATCATACTATAATTTGATAGAATATACGTAGAAAGGAATTCTATATGAATAAAAAAGCAGATTCTCTGTTATTCCTGGCTTGGGCCTCTTCCCTGATCGCCACGATGGGGAGTTTATATTTCTCTGAAATCATGAAATATGAGCCATGTGAATTATGTTGGTATCAGCGTATTTTAATGTACCCGATGGTCATTTTATTAGGAGTGGCTTATGTACGCAAAGAATTTAAAGCGGCATTATATTCTACGATTTTTTCCGGCATCGGCCTTCTCATTTCCATTTATCACTACTCTATCCAAAAAGTGTCGATCCTTACTGAAAGTGCCCCCGCCTGCGGACGCGTTCCTTGTACAGGTGAATACATCAACCTGTTCGGTTTTGTCACGATTCCGTTCCTTGCACTCTTAGGGTTCATCATCATCTTCATTTCAAGTGTTATCGTATTAAAAGCTATAAAGGAGGAAAACTAGATTGAAAAAAATCATCATATTCCTGGTGGCGATCGTCGGATTATTCGCAGCCATCGCCATTGTCACCAGCGTCCAGAACAGTCAAAAAGCCGAGGGAAATAAGTTCAAAAAAGCGAAACTCGACCCGGCGACCGTTGAACTGCTGGATGATCCAAACTATCAAAACGTCATCCTTCCAAAAGAGCTGGAAGAGAAATTAAAGAATAAAGAAGAAGCGACCGTCTACTTCTACAGCTCTACTTGTATCCATTGTAAAAGAACGACACCTACCCTCGCACCTCTTGCCGAAGATATGGGAGTCGACATGGTTCAGTACAATCTGCTTGAATTCGAACAGGGCTGGGATCAATACGGAATCGAAGCCACTCCTACACTCGTTCATTACGAGAATGGAAAAGAAGTGGCGAGAATCGTAGGAGAACATCCTAAAGAAGATTTCAAAGCATTTTTCGAAGAGAACGTAAAATCAGAATAAAAAAGAGGGGCTGACTTTTCCACGAGTCAGCCCCTTTCAAGTGAGGAGGAATTTCAAGATGAAGATACGTTGTATCTTCAGATTAACTTATTACTTGCTATTTTCCCCTCACAAGAACCTTTCAAACATGCTAATGCGAATTTTCTAAAGTATCTAACTATTAAGGGCGTGATACAGCTTACACAAGCAGCTGGTTATCCGCTCTAGAGTAGATGCTCAGATTATGTTTACAGTCTGATTCTTCCGTAAATTGATCATACGATAAAGGGAAGAACATGCCGAAGCTTTGAAGGATGCCGGCATTGTGATAGAACATATCTTCATATAGGTCTTCATTTGATCCGCTTTCAACGATGGAAATCAGTGTTTGCAGGCTTGAGATCACTTGAAATGCTTCCTTAAGGGTCCCGAAATATTCAAAATTCCTCGTCGTCGTATGTAATACTTGCATATCATCGAATTGTTCGATTTCATCATCTGTGAAATAATCAGGGAAAATAGTACAATACATGTACTGTATAAGCTCTTGGATTTTATCTTCCTGTTCATGTGTTGATGCTAGTAAAACTTTCACCATCATAACCCACCTTTGTAACGGTTGTAATCTCTCTGTAATAGATATATTAAGGATAACATAGAAGTAGAACCAACAGCGTGGTAATTATACCCATGAATTGGGTTGAATAGGTGCTATGATAGGATTAAATACCCACAATAGTATAAGATATTTGTCATTTAAAGGGGTTTTTTGATGAAAACACGAAAAATAGGCGAACGATTCGACCTAGTCATTCCAAATGATTGGAAAAATGTAACGATTGAAACAATTCTTAGAAACCACTGGCAGGCTCCTAAGAAACTGGTTCATTCCATGAGGATGGAAGGTGATGTCAAAGTGAACGGAGAGTTGACTTCATGGACCTCCCCCCTCTCACAAGGGGATATTCTGCAGATCCGATTATTCAAGGAAGTCGAATATGATGTTCCCCCCACCTACGGGGAGCTGGACGTATTGTTTGAGGATGAACATCTGATTGTCGTCAACAAGCCTGCCGGGATCGATACCCATCCGAATACTCCTGATGAAACGGATACCCTGGCCAATCTTGTCGCGTTCCATCATCAGGCCCAAGGGGAAAGCTGTCGTGTCCTGCATATCCATCGGTTAGATCGCGATACGTCCGGCGCAATCATCTTCGCCAAGCATCCGTTAAGTAAAGCGATCCTTGACCGGCTTCTTGCCGAAAGACAAATCAAGCGTACGTATCATGCCCTGGTACATGGTCGTTTGAAACAGAAGAAAGGCACCATCTCAGAACCGATCGGCAGAGACCGACATCACAATACGAGAAGAAGGGTATCGCCATCCGGTCAGGATGCAGTCACCCATTATAAAGTAATGGAAGTCAGGAATCCGTATACATTCATCGAAGTACAGCTTGATACCGGCCGCACGCACCAAATCCGCGTCCATATGAGCCACATCGGTCACCCTCTGGCTGGCGACACATTATACGGGGGAAAACCGGTATTCACGAGGCAGGCACTGCATGCAGCCAGAATTTCGTTCCCTCATCCGCTGACGGGGGAACGGATTGAATGCGAAGCCGAATGCCATGATGATATTGGGTTGTAATGGAATAAATTCAGTACACACAAAAAAGACCAGGTCACTCAAACTTACGAGTGTACCTGGTTTCTTTTTCATTATTTCAATCCATTTTTCACCGCTTCAGCGATTTGAATCGTGCGGCGGGTCTGGTGCTTCACGGCTGGTTCCACGGATTCGACCATATTGCCTTCCTGATCGACCGTTACACTCGTACCGTATGGATTCCCTCCAGTTGCAAAGCTTGATTGGTCTGTGTATCCAGGTGCGGCGATGATGGCACCCCAGTGCATCATGGTTGTGTAAAGAGCCAGAACCGTTTGCTCCTGTCCACCGTGTGAGTTGCTTGCAGATGATGTGGCGCTCACTACCTTGTTAGCCAGTTTTCCATTGAACCACAGTCCTCCAGTTGTATCAAGGAACGCTTTGACTTGAGATGGCACGTTACCGAATCTTGTAGGAACGTTGAATAGATAAGCATCTGCCCATTCCAGATCATCAAGGGTTGCTACAGGGACCGTATCTTTTGTTTCATTGTAGTGCTTTTCCCATGCCGGGTTGGAAGCAATCGCTCCTTCTGGTGCAGTCTCTTCAAAACGAAGTAATTTCACTTCTGCCCCTGCTTCTTTCGCAGCTTCTTCAGCCCATTTCGCCATCTGATAGTTTGTTCCTGTTGAACTGTAGTACATGATTGCCAATTTTACGTTAGACATAAAATCTCTCCTTTAGATATGTTTTTTATATAGTAAAAGGGTGAAACACAAGATTTGGGTTGCATGTAAATCCATTAAGCAAATAAGAGTGCATCTATTGAAAAGCTCCCTGCTCCGACAAGGGCTACCCCAAGTGCCACAACAATGAGCATCACATTATATTCTGTACCATTTTGTGTCGCCCAATAACCATTTACACCATGAACTTTCACGATGGCCACGATCATGGTGCCTATGATGAGTAGTGCTCCTAATGGTGTAAGGAAGCCTGCGGCAAACAACAATCCACCCGCTACTTCGGATATCCCTGCAAGTAACGCCATTGTTCTTCCCGGCTTGATTCCAATCGACTCAAAGAAACCTCCTGTGCCCTGTACACCATGACCTCCGAACCACCCGAATAATTTCTGTGTTCCGTGGGCAGCGAATGTCAATCCCACTACTAAACGAATAACCAATAAACCGAACGCAGCCAATGCTGTCATCTTTTTTCCTCCTTCATGTTTTCCCTTCGAGATTCACCTTCAAACATTTCAAATTCAATTATTCTTACGTCAATTATCTTGAATATGAGATATATAATTAAAAAAATAAGACATGTTATCTCGAATATGATTATTTTGATTTCGAGATAATTGTATAACATTCTTCTCTGCTCTGTCAATAACTATTTTCAACATTTATTGAAATGGGTTTTAGGAAAAAAAAGAGGTCCGTCCCTGTTCACGAGGGACGGACCTCTTTATAGATTAAAAATCGAAGTTGTCTGGATCTGGACCAAAACGTTCGTCCAGATTTAGTTGGTTGATTTGATTCATCTCTTCCAGTGAAAGCTCGAAGTTGAACAGATCTGCATTTTCTTTGATGCGGTTTTCATGAACCGACTTTGGAATGATGATGACATCATTCTGAAGGTGCCAGCGCAGAATCACCTGTGCAGCAGACTTTTCATGCTTCTCTGCAATGTGGTTTAATGTAGGTTCATCCAATACACGCCCTTGAGCAATCGGGGACCACGCTTCTACGGCGATATTTTGTGAAGCACAGAATTCTCTTATTTTTTCCTGATTCAGACGAGGATGTAACTCGATTTGATTTAATACAGGCTTTTCATTGCTGTTTTTCATCAGATCTTCCAGATGATGCTGATGGAAGTTACTTACACCGATGGATTTGATCAATCCTTCGCCATGAAGTCTCTCCATTGCTTTCCATGTATCATTGTACTTCCCTTCTACTGGCCAGTGAATGAGATACAGGTCCAGGTACTCCATATCCAGCTTCTTCAGGCTCGTTTCAAATGCCTTTAAAGTCGTATCGTAGCCTTGATCACTATTCCACACTTTCGAAGTGATGAACAGGTCCTCTCTCGCTACTCCACCTTCTTTCACCCCTTGACCTACGCTTTCTTCATTATCGTAGATCGCGGCAGTATCGATGGAACGGTACCCTGACTGAATCGCTGTTCGAACAGCCTGCACCGTTTCAGACGGATCTTTCATTTGGTAAACTCCTAAACCGACATACGGAATTTCGATCCCGTTATGTAGCGTCTTCGTGCCCTGTAAGTTTTTCAACATATTGCATCCCTCCTGATTCATTATTTTACAAACTTAAACGGCAGAAAGCTAATTTTATGATTCCCGAGTATCCAATGATAATAAATAGGTCCGTCCCTCGGTTTAGAGGGACGGACCTATTCTTATACCTTGCCTACCGACCGATAAATTGTTTTCGTTTCTTCCCTATGAATGCAAGCTTATGAAGGGGTCGTGTCATGGCAACGTACTGCAGCTTGATGTCTAGTTCGTTTTCCGGGTTGAAGGATTCTTCCACCGCAGCGATAACCACCACGTCAAACTCGAGTCCCTTCGAGAGATAGGAAGGAACGACGACGATCTGATCTTTCGGGATCGATTCCTGTTCTTCCAACAGCTTTACCTTCCCCGGCTGCCTCTCTTGAAGGATATCGCTTATTTCCACACAGTCCTTCATGCTTTTTCCGATGACGGCGAAGGTTTGGAATCCTTCTTTCCGTCCTGATTCTACTTTCTCCTCGATCAAGGAAGCGAGTTCATCCAATTCCACATACTCATCAAAGCTCGGAGCATCTCCATGTCGCACCACCGGATTCACTTTCGGAAAATCATAGGGTAAGAGGCTCAGCAATTTATTCGCTTCCTCCATGATTTCAATCGTCGTACGGTAGCTTTTTTGAAGCTCGGTGTACGTCGCCCTTGGAAAGATGTCCCGGTAAACCGGTTCCCAGGACTGAAGGCCCCGGTATGAGTGAATCCCTTGAGCGAGATCCCCGACCAGTGTGAACATGTCGGTCTCAAGTGCCCGCTTCAAAGAATAGAGCTGCATATAACTATAATCCTGTGCTTCATCAATGACGATGTTTTTTGCTTTGTGAAATTTATCGATGCCGAACAAATGGGATTGCAAGTATAGGAGAATGGCCAAATCCTCTACTTCATACTGCTTTTTCTTTGCATATTTCAACGTGTACTGACAGAGCTGTTCCGCCTGTCTCACGCTGAGCTCCCCCTTTGAGTAGGAAGCAAGGCGAACGGGATCCGAAAACAACTCAATGAAATACTCATGCAGATTCTTCTTTTCAAACTGCTTCATGTATCCATTGACACTGGTACGTATCGCTTTCTTGATCTCGTCCACACGCTCGAGTTTCTTGTCCAAGGCTTTCGAGACATATTCCTTTCGGTTCCCTGCCTTTGATCGTTCAAAGAGTGCGGTTTCGATCCGCTCATCAAAGAATTTCTCGACCTTCTCAACCATTTGCTTCTTGTTCGAGCGCACATAGCTTTGAAGGAGTGACTTCAGCTTTTCCATCCGTCGATAGATTGGCATATACGTATATTCCTCTTTAAAAAGGTGAGTGAACCTTTTGGCGGTATACAGCTTGTATTTATCCACATAGAAATCCTTTGATGTATAAAAGCGCTGTTCGACTTCTTCTATATAATGCTCGAGAATTCTCCTGAATGGTTTAGACCCTTTGAATCCTGATATCCATGATGCAGTCTCCACTTTTTCATCATGGGTCTCAATCAGCTGGATGAGCTTGCTATCTTCTACAATCGTAAGCTTCTTTTCTAAGCAGGTCATGACATAGTCTGTGAATGTCGTTTGCCTTACACGCTCCACCCCAAGTTCCGGGAGTGCTTCTGAAATATAGTCGATGAACAAATTACTCGGGGCCAGGATCATCAGTTGTCTCGGATCAAAGTGCTGTTTGTAGTTATAAATAAAATAAGAAATCCGGTGAAGGGCAATGGTTGTTTTCCCGCTTCCAGCCGCTCCCTGGACAATGATCGGCTTGTTCAAGTCGGCCCGGATGATCCGGTTCTGTTCCTCCTGGATCGTGGAAATGATTTCAGTCAAACGGTTACTGGAGCTTTTCGCCAATGAATCCTGAAGCAGTTCATCGGTGGTCGTTAAGTCAATATCGCGAATTTCTTCCAGGAGTCCATCCTCGATCATGTATTGCCGCTTCAGGGACAAATCTCCTTCGTACATTTCGCCTTCAGCCTCGTAGGAGACATCGCCGATCCTTCCTTCGTAGTACAGGTTTGCGATGGGGGATCTCCAGTCAACGATGATCTGCTCCTGGTTTTCCCGCTGATACAGGGAGGTCTTCCCGATATAATGCTTCTCCACCTTGCCGGAGCCCTCATGTTGAAAATCGATTCGGGCAAAGTACGGTTTCGTCTTCGCTTTCGTAAGGGACTCCAATTCTTCTTTGGACATCTCAAAAAAGCTTGAGTTCGTCAAAATATCGATGTAGGCGGCACTCGACTCTCCCCAATCAATATCTCCAAAAGCTTTTTCCATGTTTTCCTTATACTTTTCCTTACTCGTCTGGGATGTACTGATGACAACATCAATGTAGCGTTTCGTAAACTCTAAGCGTTCTGATTCACTTGAAAAATCGGGATGAATAGTCGATTCCTTTGTCATACATTTCTCCTTCCAATTGTTTTAGCCGCAATGGAGAAAAAACGTCTTGCCACTTCCACCAAGGTAACGACTCTTGGTGGGGAAAACGTTGATAACGAAAAGCGGAGGCGGCTCGATCAGGCCCGACAAGCATAAGATGAGTCTGGCGGGAAGGCGCTTTTTGCCTTTTTGAGAGACTCCGCTTATGATCTCGAGGGCCTAGACGCCGGAGCTAGACATTATAAAGACATATCGAAATCTGTAAAAATTATGTAGGCGTTTGGGAGCAGAAATATATATTATCAGATAATTCAGGAATAGACAAGTAGAAAAACCCTCCACCTAAACAGATGAAGGGTCCTTCACTTGATCCACAGGGAACACAATATGAAAACCAGTGCCCTTACCCACTCGGCTCTCCACGGTAATGACACCCCTCATGGCTTCGATGATCCGGTAGGAAACCATCAGTCCGAGTCCCGTTCCCTTATCCTTCGTAGAGAAATAAGGTTCGCCGAGTCTCTCTTGTTGATCCGGGGTCATTCCGACGCCGGTATCAGTGATGGAAATGCTAACGGTCCCTTTTTGAACCTTCGAAAGAATTGTGAGTGTGCCTCCGTTAGGCATGGATTCGATGGCGTTTTTGATGATGTTGAGAAAGGCCTGTTGGAAACTGCGGGTGTTCCCTACGATGGAGGCATCCTCAATCTGTTTTTGTACGAGCACCGATTGTTGATTGCTCAAGGGTTCCACCATGTCGGCAAGCTTATGGAGCTGTTCCGAAATGGAGATGTTCTCCACTTGATCCGGATCCGGTTTGGCAAACGTGAGATAATCGTTGATGATTTCTTCCGCCCGGTTCAGTTCGGATGATGCGATCGTAAGATATTGTTCTCTTTTCCCCATAGGAAGATTTTCCTGATGGAGCAGCCTCAGGAAACCCTTGATCACCGTCAAAGGATTTTTCACCTCATGGGAAATGCTGGCGGCCAGCTGTGCGAGTACTTCCATCTTTTCTATTTTCACAAGTGCTTGTTTGATTTGAATCTGTTTCAGCAATGTCTCACATATGTAAGTCAGGATCAGCATGCCCAAGGAAGGGAGGAAAATAAAATTTATCAGATAGCTTTCGTCAATCACAAACACTGTCATTGCCTTCGCAATAAGAGCTGCTGCGATGGAATGGATCGTAAAGAGAACCACTGAGAATATGATCTTCTTCCTGCTTGTTAACCGGTTGAAATCGAACCATTTCATCCCGATGACCGTCAAGAGGTAGATCACGGCATAAATCACGAGCGCCACCATACTCCAACTGTAGATCATCGTCCTTGATACCAATAAGACAGCGAGCAATGCAAGTCCTGTAAATGGTCCGCCATACAGAATGCCGAGAACAAATGGAATCATTCTGAGATCGTGGACACAGTATGGGTTATTGTATATGGGGGAAAGCATGCACAGAATAATGGCGATGCTTAAAGAAACAAGGGTTGCGAACCTTGTATACCAACCGTGTATCATCTTCTTTTCAACAAGGAAAAAAATTAAAAAAATACTCAAAATGATATAAAAGAAATTATTAATGACATCCTGATTGAAAATAATCATCCTTACCCTTTGACCTTTCACGGAAATTGTCTTCTTAATAAAAATTCTACCATACAAATCCCTATATCGTTACAATTATATATGTAACAGCGGATTTACATAGAGAACTCTCCTGTAAACCTACAGGAGAGCCATCACCTTACACCGTTTTCAGTTGTTCACCGAGATATTTTGCAAGCTCAAGCATTCCGTATTGCCCGGACTTCGACTCGGCATCTTTATTGTAATTGGTATTCGTGTTCACATCATACGTATAGATGTTGCCTTCATGGTCCTGGATAAATTCAATCCCGGCTATATCGATTTGATTCGCATGCAAAAACGCTTCATATGATTTCAGGATCTCATGTGAAAAGTTCTCCCTGATCTGAAATTTAGGCTTGTCTTCCTGTTCCCCTACAGGACAGAATAGATCATCCACCTGGCATACGTCAGCCGGACATAATTCGAAGCCTTCCGATGTATCCACCTTCACTGCATACATGAACTTACCACCTATGAACTCACAGCGTGTAATTGATGCATCTGGTGCTTCGATGTACTCCTGTATGAGTGTCGTGCCGTCTAACGGTTCTTCAAAGTCGTCACTGTACACATAATTCTTCAATGCTTCCACCGATTGGAACAATTGCACCCCCAACCCTTTTCCTGCACGATTATGCTTCGTGATGAAGGATCGTTTCCCAAGCTTTTCAGCAGCTTCGATGATTTGTTCTTTCCCAACGGCTGCAATGGTTTCCGGTGTCCTGATGCCGGCAGCATTCAAGGCTGTATACTGATTCACTTTACTAACTTCCAAGCGAAGGGCACGGCTTCCATTGAGGACCTTTCTTCCGTTTCGCTCTAACCAGGATAGAACACTCTCCGTCAATTCCGGTGCAAAACGATGGTTTCGCGTATGTGACGAGGCACTGATTCGATTATAGAAAATACCTTCCGGAGGCTTTGATGATAATTCAACGAGTCCACGATCAAGGAACCATTCCTCATAAGGCAATTGGAGCTCATCAAGCCTGGACGTTAAATGATTGGTCCATTCACTGTTTTCATGAATGATATGAATTTTTTTCATGATCATTACCCCATTTGTTCGTATGATTTTATATATATTCTTATAACACAAAGTAATCCTACTATAAAAGTAGGATTTAGGCAATGATCATGAATTTACTTTAACTTACGATCCGTTCTCATCTGAATTTTCATGCCGCTTTTCGTCAAGAGATCACGGGCTTTGACTGGTACCGCTATGCGGGCACTCTTAAAATCGTCCTTCAGGATGTCTCTGATTTCCTGCAGGACTTCAAGGTTGTTCGTCCGATGCGTCTTAGTAGCCTGATCACTGTCAGCTAACCGGTTCACCAGTTTAACCATTAAAAAAATACTCGTGGCAATTAGAAGAAGGTCAACCAATGAGCCCAGGAACTTCCCCAATCCAATCACTCCTATCTTGTCTCTAGATTACTTAAAGATATGGGGAAAAGGAGCGTGTTATGAAGGCTAATTCATTATAGAAGATATTTTCCTACGATTGCGATCAATACAATACATGCGACAACTCCCATCAGAATGACGAGCATTTTTTCTTCCTTGTTCCCCTGCATGGTTTTCCCTCCCTCTGAGCAGCATGACTTACACGCTTCCTCGTTCAAACAATCTTGTGTTCAATATGACCGGATCAGGATGTTCCGTTTCAAGAAATAGTTTAAACGCTTCTTCCCCTACTTTTCTTATCGGTACTTCAAATGATGTGATATCGAGGGCATCGGCAAGTGGATGGTTATCAAAGCTCAGGATTGCCAGGTCGTCTGGAATCCTGATTGACCTTTTCCCCGCCTCTGCCACCATGCCAGCAGATACTTGGTCGCTCGTTACGATAAGGGCGGAGGGCTTTACCTCCATTTTATCCCATGCATTCAATACATCCCGCCCGTCCTGAAGATCGTAGCAGTCATTGAATATCCACTCGTCACGCACGGGATGACCGGCAGCCTCTCTGCTGTCGAAGAACCCCCGGATCCGTTCTTCGCTATTTGTCCCAAATGTCCTGTGCAAACACAAGCCGATTCGCGAGTGCCCTTTAGAATAAAGATACTGGAGCCCGCTGCGAATCCCCTGATAATGATCAATGAATACCTTTTTATATGTGGGGTCGTACACATTTTCACAAAACACCACATTAGGACTGATAAATGAAGCTAGAGCATCCAGAGGATTGGAGCGTGACGTCAGGATCAATCCATCCACTTCCTTCATCTGAAGTCGATGAAAGGCATCAAGTTCAGCCTCCCTGTCATAATCCGTCTGAAAAAGCTGGAGGTGATAACCATGTTTTAACGCTTCCCCCGCTATGCCTTGCAGAATCTCCCCAAAGTAAGGAAGATTCAAATACGGCAGAATCACGCCGATACTATAGGTTTTCCCTTTTGATAAATGAACAGCGTTCGCGTTCTTTATATAGTTTAACTGCTCCACAGCATGGAGGACCTTTCGGCGCTTCTCTTCTTTCACATAAGGATGATCATTCAATACCCTGGAAACCGTTGACACCGAAACTCCAGCAAGCTTCGCAATACTTCTAATATTTGTCATACCCATACCCCTCAAGTAACCATATTCACATCAAAAAATAACTCTTCAAAAAAACGCTTGCTCTGAAACGCGTTTCACACTTTAAAGTAAAATCATGCAAGGATCTCATCGTTATTTCATTCCCAAATTCTGATAAGGAGGCTATACTATGCTCGGCATTTTATTCTTACCCGTTCTCTGTGCCATCATCATCGGCGGAAGTTACGCTGCATTAAAGCCCATCCACTTCCACACTCCATACGATTTTGAGCACATCTACAACTCGAAGCTCCTTTAGTTCCTACGCCTGCTTTTTGTGTGAAGCAGGCTTTTATATTCAACATCCACCGCGGATCGTTCTTTCATACATCCTAAAACTTCATTCCTTGACGCATACTAAAACGTCGGTTATATTGTTCGTATTGCTTAATAGCTTACAAAAAGTAAGTAACATACAAATATATACCACATTATAACATTTCTTCATACATCAAGGAGGCATACTCATGGATAATTTCTTTCAAATCGTCGACGAACGCCGCTCCACGAAAGTATACGACCCTCACGTGGAAATCCCCCGTGAGGAATTAGTCAGCCTGTTAGAGGCGGCTGGGAAAGCTCCATCTGCCTGGAATCTGCAGCAATGGAAATTCCTTGTATTTGATCATAAAGAAGTACAGGAACGCTTACTTCCGATCGCCTATCACCAGCAACAGGTACATGATGCTTCTGCTGTCGTGGCTATACTTGGTGACCTTGAAGCCAATAAGAACATCGATCCCGTCTTTGATCCTGCGATCGAGAAAGGCGAAATGACGACAGAAATCAAAGAGGTCCTGAAGAAACAGATCGAAGGCGCGTACAGCCGTGAGGAATACCCGCGGGACGCGGCATTCAGCAATGCATCACTCGCTGCCATGCAATTCATGCTTGCCGCGAAAGCAAAGGGCTGGGACACTTGCCCGATCGGTGGATTCAATCCGGCAGGCCTCGCAAGCGAATTCAATGTGTCTGAGCGTTATCTTCCCATCATGCTGATCACGATCGGAAAACCGCTTCAAAAAGCACGAAAGACAGACCGGCTGGATATCCGTAACTTAATTGATTGGGCAGAATAAGTGCCTGTAACTAAAGCCACATCCTGAATGGGATGTGGCTTTTTGATGAGTTAAAAGAGGACGCTCTTTTCAATCTGTTTCATTTCATAGAAATAGCCTTTTTGACTCATAAGCTCTTGATAGCTACCTGATTCCACCACACTCCCCTGATTCATGACGATGATTTGGTCCATTTTTTCAAGACCTGTCAATCGATGACTGATCAGAACCAGCGTATCCCCGTCGGCTGCTGAATACAGATGGTCAAATATTTCTTTTTCCATCAATGCATCAACGGAAGATGTCGGTTCATCGAGCATCCATAACGGTGAATCTTTCAAGAGGGCCCTTGCAATCGCCAACCTCTGCTTTTCTCCCCCGGAAAGATTCTCTCCTTTTTCTAATACTTCATCCTCTAAAGATATGTGATCAAGTTTCACTTTACCCAATGCCGACTTCATTTCTTCGTCTGTCAAATCATCGCGCACGAGCATCAGATTTTCTTTGATTGTGCCGTAAAAGAAATGGTTTTCCTGAAGAACAACATTCGCATGCCCCCACAATGACTCTTTATCGATATCCTTAATGGAAGTATCATTGACGAAAATCGCTCCTTCGTCCGTCGGGTAAAAGTGTAATAACAATTGAAGTAACGTCGACTTGCCTGATCCCGATGGTCCTACGATCGCCGTTTTCGAACCTGCGGGGAGCTCGAGACTCACCCCGTCCAATGTCTTTCTTTCCTTCCCGTCAAAGGAAAAGCCCACATCCCTCATGGAGAAAGAAGGAACATCCCCTTCAAGGACCGAAGCCATTGGAGGTCCGTCCCTCTCGATGGGTTCTTGGGGCATGATAGTAGAAAGTCTGGCTGCCGCCCGGCGTGAATCTTCATAGTGGGTCGGCAGGATCGCCATTGGTGTGGCGTTTTCGAATACTGTTAATGAGATCATGACAAGCATGGCTAGGAATATCCCGTCCAGTTGACCTGCTGCTACTGAATAAGCCCCCAAAGCTAAAACAATCCATGAAATGAGCAGGGAAACGAGGATGTTCGTTGAATGACTAAAAAGGGAATACCGGCTCTCCCTTTCCTGCTCACTCACATACCCTGTCGCTGCCTGGACGAGACTTGCCTCTTTAACCTCCAGTCTACGGTAGATTTTCAGGTCCCTGAATCCATAAAGAAATTCCGTCACCTCTGTGGATAACCCCCCTCGTCTTTCCCGCAGCGTCGCCTCCACTTTTCTCTGTTTAAAAGCAAAGTAGGCAGGGACGATATAGCCTGTCAACAAGAGACCTCCGAGTAGGACCAGCGCAATTGAAACAGAGTAAAACACAGTAAATAAAACCGTGCTTAAAAATACCATCACGAGGATGACGGGCGGATAAAAAACGCGAAGAAAGAAATTCTGCAGGCTCTCAACATCTCCAACGATTCTTGCGAGAAGGTCCCCGCTTCGATAATGCCCGAAAATCCCCGGTGCGAGGGGCTCGATTTTTTCATAGATGGAAACCCGCAAGTTCGCCAAAATCGTGAACGTAGCCCGATGGGAAAAATAACGCTCCCCATAGCGGCTTACCGCTTTCGTTAAACCAAACAATTTCAAAAGAGCAATCATGACGGTCAGAGCGTAAAGCGGTACCTCCAAGGCCGCTTTGGAAATTAAATACCCACTCGAAGCAAATAGCCCCACAGAGGTAATGCCAGCCAGAAAGCCTAAAAGAATCGAATACACAATATCCTTCTTTTCCTTCATCATCAGCTTCACGATAAATTCTAATTCTTTCATCTAATGAGTCACCCCTTGCTGTACATTCACCATATCACGATAGTGAGGAGCCGATTTCATGAGCTCTTCATGAGTTCCCATCCCAGCCACTTTACCCTTATCCAACAACAAAATGGTATCTGCTTTTCGTATCGTATAAAGGCGGTGCGCTACGGTAATGACGGTTGCACCCTTAGCCAACTCCTCAATAGAAGACTGCAGGACTTGCTCGGTACCGAGATCCAATCCGGTTGTCGGTTCATCAAACAGGATGAGGGACGGACCTTTGAGAAACGCCCTTGCAATGGCAATGCGCTGTTTCTCTCCGCCGGAAAGGCCTCTCCCCGCCTCCCCGACCGGTGTATCATAACCTTTATGGAGTCCCGCAATCATTTCAGCAATCCCGGCTTTTTCAGCGGCGGATTCGATTTCTTCACGGGTGACCCCCTCTCTTCCCCCGACCGCAATATTCTCAGCTATCGTGCCTGAGAATAAGTACGGATTCTGTGAAATGTAACTCAATTGTTCAAACCAGTCTCTTTCCACGTATTCGCTTCTTGGAAATCCATTAATGAGAAGCTCTCCCTCAGAAGGATCAAGCAGACCAGCCAGCAGATGAAGGAGGGTTGTCTTTCCCGCTCCACTCTGACCGATGACCGCCACTTGGCTCCGTGTAGGGATGACGGCGGTGACCCCTTGAAGGGCATAGCCTTTATCACTGTAGGAGAACCCGAGGTTACGCAATTCGATTGTGGGGGGCACCCTATTTGAATTGCGTTCCCTCTCTCCCCATTTGACCGGCTGCTCTTTTTCCTGAAGCTCCTCCATGACCTTCTTTGCGGCACCCATGCTTCCACGCCCGGTATGAAACGCATTCCCCAGCTCTTTTAAAGACTGATAGAATTCCGGGGCCAGGACAAGAACGAAGAAAGCGGTGAAGAACGGGATACTCTCAAAGACTACCAATCTCAGCCCCACCTCCAGGGCGATCAGGCCGATACTTAACATGGAAATGAATTCAAGCATCAAAGAAGATAAAAATGCCGTCTTCAATACGTCCATGGTTGCTTCCCGGAAGTCCAGACTACTTGATTGGATCCCCTCTTTCTGCTTCCTTCCCCTCCCAAGTAATTTTAAAGTAGTCAATCCTTGAAGAGTATCGAGGAATCTCCCGGAAAAAGCGGTCAGCTTGTCCATCTGCTTCTCTGATTTCTTCTTGGTCATGACTCCGATGATGGCCATGAATAATGGGATGAATGGAGCCGTCACCACCATGATCAAACCTGTATACACATGCTCAGTAAAGATGGTGATCAACAGGATCAAAGGAACGATGGTGGTCTGGATCCTTTGAGGAATATACTGACTGTAAAATCCGTCCAACCCATCGACCGCATCCATCATCGTGCTGACCTTTTTTCCCGATTGACCTTGTATGGAAGCCTGAAGGGGATTTTTTGCCCATTTCTTCAACAGTCGTTTTCTCAGGTCCCCTTTCACATTTGCGGCCATTCTGATTCCGATTCGGCCATTGACATATGAAAGGACGGCCCTTCCTATGAGTATGATAAACAAAACCCCAAGCATCGGGAGGATATACTGGAACCCGAGCTTCTCTATGAATATGGAATTAACAATGCTTACGAGCAAATAAGCCTGTCCAACAACGACTCCCCCCATCAACAGGGAAGTCACGTAAAGCGTCATGGTGGATGCTCTTTGTTCTTTAGCTAATTGATTAAGCTCTTTCATCATTGCTCTCAGCTCCAAAAGTTAAAAGTTAGTGAAGTATTTCACAATCTAATAACTCCATTATAGTAAACTTGGTTCGTTCATGCATCTTTTGTGATTGACCGTTTTGTGACAATTTTACAGTGAAAATCCCGGCACTTTACAATCATTGTAAATCACACCCTACAATCAATAAAAAATAGAGAGGAAAATACCCTCTCTATTTATTCCATATCAAATTTCCAGTAAGTCCTTCGTCACCCTCCTGATAATCTCCGGCAGCACGGAGAACGTATAGGGTTTATACACTCTCTCGGTCCACTGATGACCATCTTTCCCGTAGACTCCTATATTGATGGAGGGGATGTTCAGCTTTCTGATCATGTCGATGGGCACCGGGTACAGGTGATCGATGAGGGGCAGGTTCTTCTTGAACACCTCGATATCTTCATCTTCTTCGTGGAGGGAAAGAAAGCTGCCATCTGCGAGATAAGGGAAAAACCGTTTGATGACGAATTCTTCGCCTGTCTCATTTGATATATCATCCAAGCAGGTTCCGAGCACCTCTCTCACCTTTTTGCCGTATTCATTTTCCTCATTTACAAAATTATGTGGTAAAAAAGGCGGAGCGAAGAACAGGATGACTCTTGGTGTCCGGTCGGGATCAAGATGCTGAAGGGCTTCCACCATTGTATAAGCAATCGTCCGTCTGTCCTCCCCTTCCATATCATGAAAGATTTTCTTCATGGTTGGGTCCGGATCTATACCCCTCTCTTTCAGCCAAAATATATACTCCCTTAATGTAAGGACTTCCACTTCCCATGAGAATTCCCGTTCAGGGAATCCGTGATAGTTCCGGTACTGTTCAAACCGCCTTTTGCTTCGCTCTTCCATTTCACTTACTACCTTCAAAGCGACCTTTTTCATATCGTACAGCACTTCCCGAGCCGTTCTTTCGTATACAAAATAGTTGAAATACAGAGACGCGCTGAGTGGGGTCTGAACATTATACGTATGCTTATCATCTTTAAAATAGAGACATGAAGGCGGCAGGGTGAACTCCCCAGGGATATCCTCGAGATAATCAAGATTCTGATTGATTTCGAGATTGATCTTCGAAGCGATCACGGTTGGATCAATCGAAGTCAGGACATCCCCTACATGCGCTTCCCTTCCATATATATAGAAACTTGGCAGCAGCTTTCCCGCCGCTCCCGTATAAATATACCGTTTACAATCCCCGTCATAAATAGGGGAAATGAAATCCGTGTTGATTGCTGCCAAATAGTCCAGACCTTCTTTTTTCAAGCGATGGAGATCACTTAAAGCCGCAATCATCCCGGCATGCTCACTTTCTTCATCTCCATTGAACAGGAAGAGTAAATTCCCATCCGGCTGTTTTTCACCTGTATGATATAAAAGATTCGCTAAATGGACGGCAATGCCGCTCTGCATATCCAAGGAACCCCTCCCGAACAGCCAGTTTCCTGAAAGGGCATCTTCTTTTACCTTCTCCTCCCCTTCATAATCCATGAAGAACTTCTGCAGGAAATCGGGATCATGGGCCATATCCTGGAGTGCCCCATAATCGTCGGTTCCCACCGTATCGTAATGGGCATGAAATACGACGGTTTTAGAGGACGTCCCTTTTACAAGGGCAAAAACGTTCTTCCTGCCAATCGGATCGTTAGGGACTTCCTGTAGCCAGACTCTTTCGGGATGATGCTTGAAATAAGGAAACGATGAGATCAACTTATATATAAATAGGGCTTTCTCACTTTCGCCGGTTGTGCCGTTATAACTTTTCAGAGCGATTAAGGATCGTGTGATGAGTTCAATCTGTTCAGAAGTTGACTTGTTTTTCAGTTGAGTATACATAGTACCGCCCCTTTCTTAAAGAAATATGAGCCTATGCGTGGTAAATCGTCCTTTGCATGGGCATTATAGAAAATGATTCCTCTATAATTGATAACATCTTATCGAAAAAGGATGGGGTTTGGAAGGGGTTTCAAGATATTTTCTTAAAAATAATTCGGTCTTTTCTATTGAAATTCGTTCTAATACCGAATATTATATAAGTTGTGTGTTTTTAATGTTCGTTTTTATTGGAGGTTTTACGATGTTTAAATTAAAGGAAAACGGTACGGATCCCAAAACGGAAATACTTGCCGGGATCACAACATTCCTGACCATGGTATACATAGTGGTTGTGAATCCCATCATCTTATCCGATGCGGGTGTCCCGTTTGATCAGGTATTCTTAGCAACCATCATATCGGCCGTAGCCGGAACGTTATGGATGGCATTGTTTGCAAATTATCCGATCGCCATTGCACCTGGAATGGGATTGAATGCTTATTTTACTTACTCAGTGGTCGGTGCACATGATGATATTTCGTATATCGTTGCATTTTCTGCCGTTTTCGTAGCAGGGATCGTCTTCATCCTGCTCTCTTTAACACCCCTGCGAAAAAAATTGATCGAAGCCATTCCTCAAAATCTGAAGCATGGAATTACAGCAGGAATCGGTTTATTCATTGCCTTTATCGGATTGCGTCTTACAGGATTGATCCAGGCACATCCGACAAATTTAGTACAGCTTGGGGATCTTCATTCCCATTCAGCCCTCCTTGCATTGACCGGATTGGCCGTAACACTGATCCTCATGGTCCTGAACGTCCATGGAGCCCTGTTCATCGGGATGATCGTGACGGGATTGATTGCGTACTTTACGGGAGACCTATCCTTTAAGGAAGGATTCGTCGCCATTCCCCATCTTCCTGAAGGACTGATGGTGGCAAACCCGGCAACGGCTTTTGCTGACGTCTTCCAGTATGGATTATACGCGGTCGTCTTCTCATTTTTACTTGTCACTATTTTTGACACAACGGGAACGATGATCGGAGTGGCCCAGCAGGCTGGTCTGATGAAAGGAAACACCCTTCCAAGGGCCCGCCAGGCACTTCTGGCCGATTCCATCGCGACAACGATCGGTGCAATGTTCGGGACGAGCCCTACATCCGCTTATATCGAGTCTTCGGCTGGTGTTTCTGCAGGAGGAAGAACGGGATTGACAACCTTGACCGTATCGATCCTGTTTATCGCTTCCGCCTTTTTCGGGCCATTGGTCAGTTCCGTATCAGGGATCTCTGCCATTACGGCTCCTGCCCTGATCATCGTGGGCAGCCTGATGATGGGAAGCATCTCCCAAATTAAATGGGATCAGTTGGATGAAGCCTTTCCTGCATTCCTCATCATTCTGAGCATGCCTTTAACATCCAGCATCGCAACGGGGATTGCACTGGGCTTCATTTCTTATCCCTTACTGAAAGTAGTGAAAGGACAATGGAAGCAGGTACATCCACTTGTTTATATCTTTGCTGTCCTGTTCTTCTATCAGCTGGCGTTCCTGCCTCATTGATTCAAATAGAGACTCGAAAGACCGTTCACAGTGAACGGTCTTTTTTGAATGAGTTGCGATTATATTCTTGATACACTCTCGAGATTTCTATCATGGAATGCTAAACAATATACATCCGGCATCTCTAGTTCTCTCCAGAATTCCACACCATATTTCTCATCAAAATAATTCATGATCAGGACCATAATATTTCCGTGGGTTCCAATCACCACGTTTTTACCAGTATATTCTTCCATTATTTTAAATATCCCCTCGACACCCCTCTTTTGAGCGGTAAGATTCGACTCTCCGCCTTCCAATGAAAGGGATGGATCAGCCCAAACCGATGAAATGGCTTCCTGAAAATTTTCGACAGGCACTGAGGATAGTGTGCGCTCTCTCATCTCTTCCACTAATGTAATTTCCTGATTGATATGTCGGGCTATTCCTTCTACCGTTTCCACAGCTCGTTTGTAGGGACTGGAACAAATCACATCAATCCTTTCCCCTTTCAATCGTTCCGTCACATTAAGAGAATCCCTTCTTCCCTTCTCAGAAAGGGGCCTCGTCAACTCTTCCGGTGTATAAACCGAGTGGGCATGCCTGACCAGATATAATTTCGTCACGGTCACATCCGTTCACTCCTTTCTCTTTGCCATCAATAAATAGGGCCGCCCTGTTTGAACAGCCCCTGACTTTTCGATATGTACTGTGAAGAGATTCCATTCACTCGGGTATGAACTCCATCAACCAGGAATCATGGTACACCCCTTCATGAAGCTCATGCTCCCGCAGAATTCTGGCTTTACTGTATCCACATTTCTCATAACAGCGGATCGCTCTCGTATTCCATGTCATCGGATCCATCACGAGGCGGTGGACTCCCTCCTTTTGAAGCAAGTATTCCACCACAGCACGGATGAGCCGTGTCCCGACTCCCTTATTCCAATAATCCGCCTCTCCGATGAATTGATCCGTACCATAAATCACTTCATCCAGATTCGTATAGCCGTAACGTATCATCGTCTCATGATCGAGCTGATAATATTGAAGATAACCGATTTCAATCCCTTCATACTCAACCAGACAACTCACGACACCCCTATCCGAGAAGAATTTCTCCTCCACCATCTCCGGGGTGAAAGGGCGATCCCGGCCTTCATAAAATTCCAGGACCACAGGATCCGATAACCACCTCGAAAGCGTGTACTTATCCCCATCCACTAACGGGCGAATATTCAACTCCCCACTCACGACATTCATACAACCACACCTCCATAAACAAACCTCTTCCTATATACATTCATCACAACCAATAAAAAACCCTTCTTTTTAGAGGGACGGACCTTGATTCCTAGGACCAGCTCCTAGGAATCAAGGTCCGTCCCTCTCCACTCACTTTGACACATTTGTGAACAACTTCACAAATAATGTATGAAAGGATGTATTTATCAATAGAATATCAGCATGAAACGTGTTATGATTTTTTGTGAATAGTTTCACAATATCGCCGGATTCAACCTGCTTTTCCCACTCGAACCTTCTGGGACGCATGTTACCAATCGCTAGGACAAATAACGAAAGAATAGGTGATGACGTATGACAATCAAATGCACAAACAAAGTAGCTTTAATCGGTACAGGATTTGTCGGTTCCAGTTATGCCTTCGCTCTTCTCAATCAAGGAATCGCCCATGAGCTTGTGATGATCGACCTGAATAAGGAGAAAGCCGACGGAGATGCACGGGATTTAAATCACGGTCTTGCCTTTGCTTCCCCGATGAAGATTTCAGCCGGGGATTATCGTGATTGTAAAGACGCTGATTTGGTCGTCATCACAGCCGGAGCCAATCAAGCTCCTGGTGAAACCAGATTGGACCTTGTAGAGAAAAATGTGAAGATCTTTAAAAACATCGTAGACTCCGTCATGGAAAGTGGTTTCAACGGAATCTTCCTTGTCGCGACCAACCCTGTCGACATCTTAACCTATGCAACGTGGAAATTCTCCGGCCTGCCGAAAGAGAGAGTCATCGGCTCAGGGACGATACTCGATACAGCCAGGCTCCGCTACTTGGTCGGCCAGCACTTCGATATTGATACACGAAATATTCACGCCTATATCATGGGGGAACATGGTGACACAGAGTTCCCGGTATGGAGCCATACGACGGTTGGTGCAAGTCAGTTGAATGAGCTGATTGATATGGAGAAGGAGAAAGTCCAGAAAGACCTCGATGACATTTTTGTCAATGTAAGGGACGCAGCCTATCACATCATCGAACGAAAAGGGGCAACGTATTACGGAATCGCCATGGGACTTGCCCGGATTACCAAAGCCATCTTCAATAATGAAAACAGTATCCTGACCGTTTCCGCCCTCCTCGAAGGAGAATATCAGGAACAGGCCATGTATATCGGAGTTCCGGCCATCATCAACCGGGATGGAATCCGAAAAGTTGTCGAACTTCCCTTGAATGAAAAAGAAAAGGCCCAGTTCTCCCATTCTGCACAAACGTTGAAAAACGTCATGCAAAAAGCGCTGGAATCTTGATCTGCACCTTATCACAGCATATTAGACACGCACGCCCACTCCCACTCCTCATAAGATAAAGAGAATTCTTTATGAGGAGGTTCTTCTATGTACGATCACAGACAAATATTCCCCGGCTTGCCCGGCGGAGGATCCGGCGGCGGATTTCCTGGTTTTCCCGGGGGAGGACAGGGTTCCGGTGGAGGCTTCCCTGGTATTCCTGGATTTCCAGGCGGCGGTGGGGGTTCAGGTAGCGGCGGTTTTCCCGGCATCCCCGGTTTTCCCGGTGGAGGACAAGGAGCACCAAGCTCACCACCCCCTTCAGGCGGGCAGGGCGGACAAAACCAACCACCACCCGGGCCACCACCGAACTTCCAACCGCAAAAAACGGCACTTCAAGGAACGCAGGGTGGACCGAGCACCTTCGCAGTCGACCCAGGTGCCATCAGAAGATGTTTATTCCGATATACCTATATATGGTTAAGAAGAGATGCTTTCTGGTTCTACCCAGTGTTTGTCGGCCGACGTTCCATTGCCGGGTGGAGATGGATCGGATTCACATGGGTGTACTTCGGCATCGATTTGGATAAAATCGAATCCTTTACGTGCGTGTAGGTGTAGCCATGCATTCCTATCCGTACTATCGAACCAATCAATCAAATGGCATCATAACCGTGAGCGGGGAACATACATTATATGTGGATCCGGATCAGGCTCTTGTATCGATTGGAATCGTTACGAATGATAAAGAGCTTGAAGCTGCCCAAAACGAGAATCAGCAACTTTCCAGGTCGGTCGTTCAATCCCTATTAAATAACGGGGTGCGCCGCCAGGATATCCAGACGTCCACCTACCAAGTACTTCCACAGTACCAATTTGAGGAAGGAAAACAAACGTTCACCGGTTATGAAGTTCGACAAGTATTCAAGGTCACTGTTAGGTCGATTGAAAAAGTCGGGAAAATCATTGATGATGCCATAAAGAGCGGGGCCAATCGTGTGGAAAACATTCAATTCATTCAGTCTAACCCCCTCGAGTCCTACCAGCAGGCTCTCGCCCTAGCCTATCAAGAGGCGTATCAAAAGGCACTCACATTATCCGGCCAATCAAATCAACAGCTTAATCCGCAGCCCAAATCCATTACGGAACAATCCCGGCCCTCAGCCGTTCCCTTCATGAACACCGCCTATTTAAAGGCAGCCGACGAAAGTACGGCCGTTCAGCCGGGTCAAATCGCCGTCACAGCCATCATCACAGTAGAATTCAGGACCCATTAAAAAAACTGCCGAAGTAGATGACTACTGAGGCAGTTTTTTTCTGGAGGGACGGACCTATAGGGGAAAGAAGGCTTAATTGCATCAACTGACCCCCGCTTTTCCCTCCCCAATTAGGTCAGGTAAGGAAGAATTGCGTCATTTTAGCCCTTGATCGGATTGCGTCGTTTTTTTTCATTATTGCGTCATTTCTCATGGTGATCGCGTCATTTTCTTAATGAATTGCGTTTTTTCCATTAATCCCCATAGATACCCGCGCAACACTCTTAAAAAAACCCTACCGACCCCTCTTCAAATCCTTGTCCTTCACCTAGGCAGCCACTTTTTCTGCAGAAATGGAGACTACCTGCCAGGATATTCTTTATTTATATGATGGTACGTGACGTTCTCTTCCTTCTCAATTCGGTCTGCCCACGCTTCATTTTTTTCCTATTAAATTTCAAGAACTCAATCAGCTATTCACCAAGCGACTTCGATTTCCGCCCGCAGGCTTCCATAGCCGATAAAACAGCCCCCTTGAACTTGTGTTTCTCCAAGGTCGCCACTGCTTCAATCGTTGCTCCTCCGGGTGAACAGACGGCATCTTTCAGCTCTCCTGGGTGGGTGCCGGTTTCGAGTACCATTTTAGCTGCCCCAAGCACTGCCTGTGATGCCAGCTGATAGGCGAGACTCCTCGGGATGCCCTGGAGGACCGCTCCATCGGCGAGAGCTTCGATGAACATAAACACGTAAGCAGGAGAAGAGCCGCTCACAGCCGGTATCGCATCCATTAAGCTTTCCTCGATCTTTTCCGCTTTTCCGAAGCTTTCAAGGATTGCCTGGACATGTTCCAAATCGCTTTCTGTTATTTCTTCATTCACACAGTATGCAGTCATTCCTTCCCCCACAAGACTCGGAGTATTCGGCATCGTCCGTACGATTTTGGCAGAAGGGGAAATCTGCTCTTCCATCCATTCAATCGTGATTCCAGCCGCAATCGTAATGATGATGCTGTCTTTTTTCAAGGAATTCTTGATGGATTCGATCAGTTCCTTGTATTGATCCGGTTTGACCGCAAGGAATACAATATCAGAAAAGGCCGCTACATCCAGATTGTCATCCGTCACCTTCACTCCAAATTTCTCTCTGACCATATCCAGGGTTTCTTGAGTCCTGGCACTCGCACGAACAGATTGTCTGTCCACCAGCCCGGACTTCAATATCCCTCCCATGATGGCCTGCGCCATATTTCCGCATCCTATAAAGCCAATGGTTTTATCCATTTCTTTCACCTCTCGTTTGTATGTAAACAGTCCTTAGCATCATACCAAACTTTCACTCCTATTAAAACGTTTCATCTTTTCACTTTTAAAAAAGCTCAGGGAGACCACTCCTCCCTGAGCCTTCCATTATTCCACCAGCTTCCCACAGTGGGGGCACAGGGATTTAGAATAATCCTTTGGAATCTTTTTATGACAATGACTGCACGTTTTCACATACACCGGCTGCTCGAACAAGTCATCCGACATGCCGTATCCACTCTTGAAGGTCACCCTCATCACCCTGACTAATAACTCGATGATTCCTCCGGTAATCAGTAAAGCCTGATCATCTTGTACGGACTTCACGAAGGATCTTTTCGTAATCGAGGTCGACGATTGGTTCATCCTCCTGTATTCTCTCCCTGATTTGAGTCAACAATGACCGCTCTCCTTCAGATAAATTCTCAAGATCCCACTTTTTATGGAAGACTGTGTATAGAGTCAGGTCCCTGAGAAGCAGGAAATGCGGGATGCGCTTGACCCATTCGTCATCGATGTCACACTCCGTCAAATATCCTTCAAGAAACGCCATAAGGAATCTCTCCCCGAACCCACTGCGGGTTTCCAGCGTCTCATTCCGAAACTTCCACCATACCGAATAATAGAGCGGAATGGCCACATCACTTACATAAAAGAATTGCATGCTATCATCAAAGTCGAACACATGGAGATCACCTTCGTGATAAAAGAAGTTACCCGGATGGATGTCTGAATGAATGAGGCCGAAAGAATCCTGTGTCTCTTTGAAGCCCCGGATGTTTTCCTTATTTAGTCGGCCTTTTTCAATGATATCCCTGTCATTAACAGATGTTAAATATTTGTCGTAGTCCAGCACATCATCCTGATCCCAGCGCTCACGCCTGCTTTCATCCTGCTCGTACCCCCTCGTTACCCTGTGCATATGTCCGGTGAGTTTTCCCCATTTATAAAAAAGTTCATCATTAAATATAGGGTCACCCACCTTCACAGGCTGTCCTGGAGCTTTGTCAAATAAGCAGACAAAGAAAGACGTTTCTCCCGTTTTAACCACTTCTACCAGATTTCCTTCCTCAGAATCATTCACGAGTGAAACATTCACCCCATGTTTATGTAAGTAATTGATCCATTGCAACTCAGCTTCCACTTCCCCTTTTGAACGATGGGAACTGTGGGTCAGGCGGAGGATATAAGGAATCTCTCCTCTGTGCACCTCATACACATAGTTTTCGAAATCACCAAGCTTTTTCGCTTGACTTGTGTCGCAGCCGAAACGTGAAGCTGCATCCTTTAATACATCCTCTTTAAATAGTTCTTGAATCCACTTTTCCATTCTTTATCTCCTAGTCTATGACATGTTCATTTTTTCTTAGAAGAGCCACACGATAAGGGAACAGTTCCGCTGTCATGATACCCTCGGCCACAGTGGGATCTTCTTTCATGAATGCCTTTGCCTGTTCCTCGTCATCTGCTTCAAATACTACGATTCCAAAGGCATTTTCCTCTTCATTCAGCGTTCGACCTGCAAGGATCACGACCCCGGATTCTGTCATTTCCTTCAACCTGGTAAAGTGGCGTTGAACAATTCCTTCATCCTTGCCTGTCCAGCTTTCTTCTTTATGTAAGCGTGGAATCAGCTTCAAGACATAAATAAATTCCATTTTCCCCTCTCCCTTCCCCCTACTTATACGACTCAGGAGGGGGAGAACCCTTTTTCAGCGCCAAAAAAAGCCGTTGAGTCCCGCTCAACAGCCATTTCTGTTCATTCATCCGCTCATCTATCCGCAGGAAATACCAATCCGATTTGTTTCCTCGCCTTATCCATCACTCTGGAGCTCAGGAGGGAATGATTATACGAATTGATCAGAGATTCCAACTTTCCTCCTGCATTAATAACAGAAACGAATTCTTGTATTTCATAATACATCGGAGGATGATCCTCTTGTTGAACATACGAACAGGTTTCTCCGTTGCGATAATAAAACGTCACGGTACTGAAATCGCCAATTTTATCGATGGTGACCGTCCCTTCTTCGCCTTGGATTTCAGTCGGGATATGAGTGTCTGAGATCTTGGAGAAGGTTGCTGCTATATCCATTTGTTCGTATTTCATGATGACACTTCCTGAACCATCGACACCTGAATCCAGCATGGTACCGGTTGCCTTTATTTCCTTCGGCTCTCCGAATAGAACAACCATGGGATAAATGCAATAAACGCCCAAGTCCATCAGGGCACCATTGGAAAAAGCGGGATTGAAAGCATTCAGTACCGTCCCGTCTTTATACGCGTCGTATCGGGAAGAATACTTACAGCAGCTGACATTGACTTTCCGAATGGTCCCGATGGTGTGCAGCTTCTCTCTAAGCACCTGGAAATTGGGCAGGAAAGTGGTCCTGACCGCTTCCATTAGTAAGGCATCGTTCTTCTTTGCAGAAGCAATCATCTCTTGAACTTCCCTCTCATTCGAAGCTAATGGCTTCTCACATAATACGTGAATGCCTTTATTTAAAAAAGTGATGGCCTGACTGCAGTGAAAGGAATTGGGACTGGCTATGTAAACGGCATCGATATGATCTTTACTCGCCATCTCTTCTATATTCGTGAACCAGTCGCTGATCCCATGGGTTTCAGCGAATGCCTTTGCCCTCTCTTCGGTCCTTGAGTAAACAGCTTGTAATTGAAAGTCATCCACGCCTTCTGAAGCTTGTATAAAACGGTCAGTGATCCAGTTGGTTCCGATGATACCAAATCTAATCATATGATCTCTCCTTCTTTCATTCATGTCTATTCTAGTATAGAATGCTAAGTAAAACGATGATTACGTTGGAAAGGGGCCATGCAGTGGACAGCCTGGAAAAGAAATTGGCCGGTGAAAAAGCGGCAGAATATATACAGGACGGAATGACAGTGGGTCTGGGAACCGGTTCAACCGTCTATTGGACGATTCATAAATTAGGGGAACTTGTCTCTCAGGGATTACAGGTCAAGGCCATCCCCTCTTCAGTGGAAACAGAGCGCCTGGCAAAAAAAGCCGGTATTCCATTAACCACTTTCTCTGAAGTGAACATGTTGGATCTTTCGATTGATGGCGCCGATGAAGTGGATCCAATGTTCAACTTAATAAAAGGGGGAGGTGGAGCATTGGTAAGGGAGAAGTTCATTGATACGTTCACCCGCAAGTTCATCGTTGTCGTGGATGAGTCCAAATTAGTCTCAAAGCTTGGCTCCTTCCCACTCCCTGTTGAGATCCTCCCTTTTGGATGGGAAGTGACATGCCAATCACTCGCTGAATTAGGATGCATGCCTGTTCTAAGAAAAAGAAAGGATGAACGCTTTATATCCGATAACGGAAACTATATCGTGGATTGTCATTTCACAGGCATCGAGGACCCTGCCTCCCTTCACTCCCGGTTAAAACAATTATTAGGTGTCGTGGAAACTGGTCTTTTCATTGATGTGACCGACCTGATGATTGTCGGGAAAAAGGATGGCGTGGAGGTTGTCTCACCGCATAAGAATCTGACATGATGGCACTCAGCACAAAAGCCAACCTTATTGGTTGGCTTTTTGGAATTCCATGTCTTTTTCCCTCATCAAATACTGAAGTGCCGTCCTGAATGTCAGGAAGGTCTTGATCCCTTGAAGCTCCCTCACTCCTGAATTGATCATGATCTGAGTGAGAGAGGGAGTGAATCCGACAAAAAGAGTTTCGATTCCCATTAACCCGATGGCCTTCGCCATGTTATCAATATACGTGCCAAAAATATCGATTTCTCCGATTTCCTTCTCTGATATTGCTGAGAAATCGACAATGATGGTGTTAATGTCCTCTCCATAAGAGACATCTAATATCTTTGTAATGATTCTCTCAAAGCGTTCCGGACTCAGCCTGCCCGTAATGGGGATCAGGATGGTTTCAGGGATGATGGATGGGATAATCGGTGCTGAAATCTCCATGATAAGCTGCTCTGATTGAACCAGCTGTTCTTTCAATTCTTTGATTTCCTGCTTTAGCTGCTTAATTTCTTTACTTTCACTTGTCATGACAACCCTCACCGCTTAGAGAATGTTTTTAAAGTACCTTTCTCTATTCTAGCACTTTAGATACATAATAACCTAATGATTTCATATGTAACGAGATAAATAGATGACAATGAAAAACCAGCCTCGTCGGCTGGTTTTTCTCACGCGAATGCCTTTTCCTGCTCCTTGTGGAAGAAACTCTTCATGGCATGGAATACATCGGCTTTTTGTTTAAGGATGTAGTAGCGGAAATCGTCGTTTTTAATATTTTTATAGGCTGACATTAAGGTGGAGTGACGATTATACTGATTCACTTCCCCATATCCGAACATGCTGGACACTTTCATTAATTCTTCGACAAGCTTGACACACCGCACATTATCACTCGTCAGGTTATCCCCGTCGGAGAAATGGAAAGGATAAATGTTGTAACGACTTGGAGAATACTTTCCATCGATGAGCTCAAGGGCTTTTCGATAGGCTGATGAACAGATCGTCCCCCCGCTTTCCCCTTTCGAGAAGAAGTGCTCTTCTGACACCACCTTGGCTTCGGTATGATGAGCGATGAATTCGATTTCCACGGTTTCATATTTCGTGCGCAGGAATCGGGTCATCCAGAAGAAGAAGCTTCTTGCCATATACTTCTCCCACACTCCCATACTGCCGCTCGTATCCATCATTGCTAAGACGACGGCTTTTGATTCCGGCTTTAATACTTCGTTCCACGTCCTGAATTTCAGATCCTCTGTAAAGATCGGATGAAAGCTTGGTGCTCCTTTCATGGCATTTCGTTTGAAGGCAGACATCATCGTCTTCTTTTTATCTATATTCCCCATTAGGCCGGTTTTACGGATATCATTGAATTCAATATGCTCGACGGTTTGGACATCCTGCTCTTTCTTCTTCAGGTTCGGAAGCTCCAATTGGCTGAATAGAGCTTCTTCGATTTCAAGCATTGACACTTCTGCTTCATAATAATCTTCACCGGCTTTGTCCCCGGCCCCTTGACCTTTTCCTGGACCCTGCTGCTGTTGTGAGCCGTCCCTTGCAATGACGTCCCCTACCTGGCTTTCACCGTCTCCCTGCCCGACGTGTTTATTCTTATCATAGTTGTAACGGATTTTATATTCATCTAACGAACGAATCGGGATTTTGACGACGTCTCGGCCATTGGACATGACAATGTTTTCTTCTGTGATTAAGTCTGGTAAATTATTGCGGATGGCATCCTGTACTTTCTCTTGATGTCTCTGCTGATCATCGTGACCTTTGCGGTGGAGGGCCCAATCTTCCTTGGAAATGACAAACTGATGATTATCCATTTGACTCAAATTATTCCCCTCCTTAATTTTTTTCACATTTTTTCATTTTCCTGCATACACTATGTTGACTGTCTAAACTGCACGTATCCCATGAAGTGAAACGGGGATTACTCTATCCTATGCAGAAGTATTGATAAATTTACAAATAATTTCGACAATTAACCGTTCTTTTCTAATTGGACGAGCCTATTTTTCTGACAGGTTAATGCCTGTCCCGAATTGATCGGATTCCAAAAAAAATAATCAGGCACGATCACCTGATTAAGCTTCCTCTTCATATTGAGCCGGGTCTGAAACTCGATTGTTCAACTTTAATTCGCCACTGGAACGTAATTTCTCCATTTGCTTTCCCAGTTTAATGACTTCCTCCATATTGGAGGCCATGCTACCATTGAGAGGTTCCGCTTCTTCCCGGGATTTCGGTGTAAACGACATCCTATCAACCCACCTTCATTTGATAATGGGTCCGGCTCTCTATCTATAGATTATGGTATTCAGAGTTTTCTGTCAACTATCCCTTGTCTTTCTCTCTATACTGAACAGGATCGGGCTGCTTTTTATCCTCTTTCAATTCTTCATTCGTCCTGAGCTTATCCATCTGTTTCCCCAACTGCTCCATTTCTTCCATATCATGCGCCATTGAGCCGTTTTCCGGTTCATCATTTTTATCTAATTCGTGTTTGCTTTTACTCATATCTCTTCACCTCTTGGCTACTACTTTTCCCTTTAGATGAGAGATTTAAACAATCCAGATAAAATCGGAAGATGCCGAGCACCTCCCGATTTACACTTCTATTAACGGTTTAACAGACTGCCTACATAGCGCAGTAAATCGTTGGCAGATGTTGAGTTGTAGCCATGTTCATCGATGAGGCGGGCGACCACTTCATTGACCTTCTTCAGCTGCTGTTCATCTGGCGTTTTGGATGAAGTGGTGATCTTTACAACATCCTTCAAGTCAGCGAATAGCTTCTTCTGAATGGCTTCTCTCAGGCGATCATGTGAATTGTAGTCGAATCGCTTCCCTTTGCGGGCATAAGCAGAGATACGGATCAGGATTTCTTCACGGAACGCCTTCTTCGCATTTTCAGAGATTCCGATCTGCTCCTCGATGGAACGCATCAGCTTTTCATCCGGATTGATTTCTTCACCCGTTAACGGGTCATGAAGCTTTGCTTTGTTGCAGTAGGCTTCAACATTATCAAGATAGTTATCCATAAGCGTTTTCGCAGACTCTTCATACGAATACACAAAGGCTTTCTGTACTTCTTTCTTGGCAATATCATCATACTCTTTCCGGGCAAGGGAGATAAAGTTTAAATATTTTTCCCGAAGTTCATTGGTGATCGATGGATGTTGGTCCAGGCCTTCCTTCAAAGCCCGGAGAACATCCAACGCGTTAATGGTCGGTACTTCTTTTCGAATGATCGTAGAAGAGATACGGTTGATCACATAACGCGGATCGATACCGCTCATTCCTTCATCCTGGTATTCCTTCTTCATTTCATCCACGTCGGCAGAATTGAATCCTTCTACATTTTCTCCATCATACAGGCGCATCTTTTTGATCAAATCGATGTCACCGCGCTTCGGTTCCTTCAGTCGTGTGAGGATCGTGAACATCGCTGCGACCCTTAATGTATGAGGAGCCACGTGAACGTTCGAAACATCGCTTTCGTTGATCATTTTTTCATATATCTTCTCTTCCTGGGTGACCTTCAAGTTATACGGAACCGGCATGACGATGATACGTGAGTGCAGCGCTTCATTCTTCTTATTTGAAATGAAGGATCGATACTCGGTTTCATTCGTGTGGGCCACAATCAGCTCGTCGGCCGAAATCAGGGCGAATCGACCTGCCTTGAAGTTTCCTTCCTGGGTAAGAGATAATAAGTGCCATAAGAACTTTTCATCACATTTGAGCATTTCCTGGAATTCCATCAAACCACGGTTCGCTTTATTTAATTCCCCATCAAACCGGTACGCACGCGGATCCGATTCTGAACCAAATTCAGCAATCGTCGAGAAGTCGATGCTGCCTGTTAAATCGGCGATATCCTGTGACTTTGGATCAGATGGACTGAACGTACCAATTCCAACACGTTTATCTTCTGAGAAGAAGACTCTTTCCACTTGGACGTCTTCAATGCGGCCATGGTATTCTTTTTCCACACGCATTGTATTTAACGGAGATAGATTTCCTTCTATACGGATGCCATACTCTTCATAAAAATCTTCACGTAAATGCTGAGGAATCAAATGCAGCGGGTCTTCATGCATCGGACAGCCTTTAATGGAGAACACTCCTCCTCTTTCAGTCCGTGAATAGTGCTCGAGTCCCCGTTTCAGCATGGAAACGAGCGTCGATTTCCCTCCACTTACAGGACCCATCAATAATAAGATCCTCTTTCTCACGTCTAATCGTTTCGCAGCAGGATGAAAGTATTCTTCAACGAGTCTCTCAAGCGCCTCTTCTAAGCCAAATAATTGATTGCTGAAGAATTTATACTTCCGTTTCCCCTCGACCTCCTCGACTCCGGCATCTTTAATCATATTAAAGACTCTTGAATGAGCAGACTGCCCGATCCAAGGCTTCTCTTTCAGCAGGTCTAAATACTGAGCAAACGTCCCTTCCCATTTCAGTTTCTCTTCTTCTTCTCGGTAATGTTCAATTCTTTTTAAAATATCCATAAGGACCTCCCCCTGTCGCTTAATGAGAGACGATTAATATAATCTATGCGCTTGTTCACCCGAACATGTTAATAAGATATTTTAATTATAGACAAACGGTCGATATCGGTTCATTCAATGGAATAGGGGCACTAAATATGAAACGCTTTCTCTTTAGATCTTCAAACTTTCACAAAACAGCAAAAAAAATCCAACTTTCGTTCACATCAATTTGAAAATAGGCTATACTAAAGACAGACTGTGGAATAAGTAAACTGGGAGGTTTCAAAAACATGGGTACTGTCATGATCGTAGGTGTATCTTTAGTATTCTTAGTAGCGATTTTCACTGCTGGATATAATGATAAACCAGGCTCAAACTAAAGCGGAGGCGGCTCGTTCAGTCCCGACAAGCATAAGACGAATCAACCGGAAAGGCGCCTTTTGCCTTTTTGGTTGGTTTGACTTATGACCTCGAGGGACTAGCCGCCGGAGCTGGATGTAACTAAAGCGCAGGCGGCTCGTTCAGAGGCGACAAGCATAAGGTGAACCTGCCGGAAAGGCGCTCTTTGCCTTTTTGGCAGGTTTAACTTATGACCTCGAGCCTCTAGCCGCCGGAGCTGGATGAAACTAATACTGAAAAAGAACTGACCATATGGCCAGTTCTTTTTCATTTCCCCGGGTTAACGTCTTATCTTTTATTAAACCCTTTCTTCTCCACGAATTCCTTCATATACATCCGCTTCTTACCAGACAGCATCTTGCCCATTTGCGCGGTCCAGCGATCCGATCGTTTCCCTGCGGTCCGGGCATGATAATAGGCTGAAATCGTTTCATCATAGCGGTCGAGCCCTTCCTTTAAGGACGTCTCATCGACATTATATGAATCCTCATGATAGACCGATTCCAACGGCAGCCTCGGCTTCACATCCGAATGTTGTTCAGGGATGCCGACAGCGAGTCCGAATAAAGGGATGACGCGGTCTGGCAGTCCCAGCAGTTCACTTACTGACTCCAGATCATTTCTGATCCCGCCGATATAGCAGATCCCAAGACCCATTGATTCAGCTGCAATGGCTGCATTCTGTGCTGCCAGGGATGCGTCAATGAGGGCCACCATGAATTTTTCCGTGCTTTCCAAAGAAGGAATCACGTCGGCTTCTCCCCATTCACCGATTTTTTCATGGCGGTATAAATCAGCACAGAATACGAAGAAATGACCGTTTGCTTCGACATACCGTTGATTCCCGGCAAGCTCAGCAAGCTTCTTCTTTTTCAGGGGATCCTTCACCCCAATGATCGAATACGCCTGTATATAACTCGATGTACTCGCAGCTTGTGCACTGGAGACAATCGTCCGGATTTGCTCCTCTGACAGTGATTCATTTTTAAACTCACGGATGGATCGATGTTTCAGGATGGTTTCGATGGTTTCATTCATTATGTAGTCTCTCCCTTCTCATTATCCTCTTAGTATAAGCTAAATAAAAAAAGGAATGAAAATCATTTGATTTTCATTCCTGCTTTTTATAACAGACCCGGATAATTCCGCTGCCTTAAGGCTTCATAGATAAGAATCGCCGCTGTGTTGGAAAGGTTCAAGGAGCGGACGTTTTCATTCATAGGGATGCGGAGTGCCCGGTCCAGGTTATTCTGGATGATGTCATCAGGAAGTCCGGATGTTTCCCTGCCGAAAATAAAGAAGTATTCTTTGTCTTCCACACTATAATCAAAGTTGGTGTGAGGGATTTTCCCGTACTTGGTTAAGTAGAAAAATTCACCGCCTTCGTTTTTCTCGAAGAACTCTTCGATGGAATCATAGTACACAATGTTTACAAACTGCCAGTAATCAAGTCCGGCGCGCTTTAACATTTTATCGTCCGTCGAGAATCCGAGTGGTCGGATCAAGTGCAGGGTTGTGTCGGTCGCTGCACACGTTCTTGCAATATTCCCTGTATTTGCAGGGATTTCTGGTTGATATAATACAACATGTACTCCCATGTCAATGTCACCTCATTCATAAAACTCTAAGTGACATTATACCATTTCTCCCCCATAGAACAAGACTTAACGGTCATCTACGATCGTAAAAAAACGATATTTCATATTAGGTGTATAGGCTGTTGAATCTTCGTATTTCCAATATCTCATCCGGCTATTGAAGGTATGGGCATTCACAAGGGGCTCTCCTGCGGCATCCTTCCCCGTGACAATGGTCGTATGATCAAAACGTCCGTCCCCTTCAAAGTCGTAGCAGATCACGTCCCCAAGCTTCAATTCTTTCGGATCATCCACAAGCCTCCCGCGAAGACCGATCGTCGAATTAGGGATATACCACCTCAAGGAATTCGCAACCGTCCAGCTGTAACTCCAGTTCTGATTCCGCATCCACCAGCCCTTCCCCTTGGTGGGATATCCACGCATCGGAGCATCCCCAGCATGAAGGCATTGCGAGATATAATTCGTGCAATCATTTTCGAACTTCTTGAATGCCGGGTTATAGCTGTTCCACCACCGCTCTGCATATTGAACGGCACTGAGACGGTCATACCGGTACGTCACTCTTTCTTCTTCTTCATGAGTTGCGCTCTCCTCTTCTTTCACACTCTCTTCACGTTGAATCTGGATTTCTCCATCTTTATACAAATTTTCATTGTAGAAGACAGCCCTTCGATTCTCCACTTCCTCTTCCAAATAGAGCAGGGCACCCTGCTTGATGAGATATTTATAATGAACATCATATAAAATGGTTTGAGTCTCATTGCTTTCTTGTGTAATACGGAGGACCTTTCCGGTTGCATCCACCTTCACGATTTCTGCATGGCGCTCCTGACAAGATGTTTTTTTCCTTCTTACTTTGTCACTCTCGTAATCTGATTGACTGCGAGAAGTATATTCTTCGATTACATGATGGACTTTTTCCATTAACAGCTTTCGAATCATCGTCTTCCCTCCTCACTAATTGATATGCTCCACTCAAACCATTCAAAACAAAAAAGGATAAACTCGGGGAGAATTGATGAGTTTATCCTTTGTTGTGTATGAAGTTTAGACCTTTTTGTATTTCATCTATGACTTCTTCATCCGTTTCAACCGCTTGCTGCATGAGGAGTGCTTTTTCCGCTGTTTCTCCGCCGATTTTCCCAAGGGCCCATGCGGATGTACCCCGCATGACGGGCCTCACATCTTTTTCCATTACATGGATAAGGTCATCTACGGCCGTATCATCTTTAAAGTGAGCAAGAGCAATGATCGCGTTTCGCTGTATGGGCTTCTTTCCTCTCCAGGAACCCGATACATGACCATATTTTTCTTTGAACTCGCGGTTACTGATGTTTAATAGGGGCTTCAACAGCGGTTTTGCGATTTCAGTGTCCGGCTCCATCTCTTCATGGAAATGAAAGTCCATCCCCTTATTTTCCGGACAAACGGTTTGACAGGTGTCACAACCGTACAGGCGATTTCCGAGCTTCACACGGTACTCATCCGCAAGAAACCCTTTTGTTTGGGTTAAAAATGCAATGCATTTTTGAGAGTCCAGCTGCCCGCCTTCAATGAGGGCCCCCGTCGGGCATACGTCCACGCATTTATTGCATGTCCCGCACTGGTCCTCCATCGGTGTATCCGGTTCGAATGGAAGATTCGTCACCATCTCCCCCAAATAGACATACGAGCCGAATTCAGGGGTGATGATGGAACAATTCTTCCCGCTCCAGCCGATCCCTGCACGCTCCGCCACGGCCCGGTCCACAAGTTCCCCCGTATCCACCATGGATTTGAAACGCGCCTGTGGGACTCTGGAGACGATATACTCTTCAAGCTTTGAAAGACGATCCCTGAGCACATGGTGATAATCCGTCCCCCATGATGCCCTGCAGAAAATCCCCCGTCTCTCCCCACGCTTGCTTTGGGGAGCATTTTTCATTTTGGAAGGATAGGCAAGGGCAATCGCGATGATCGATTTCGGTTGATCAAATATCAAGGAAGGATCGACCCGCTTCTCAATATCCTTCTCCTCAAACCCGGATTGATACCCGAGCATCTCCTGACGAAGGAGCCGGTTCTTCATTTCAGAGAACGCACCTGCCGTGGTGAATCCAATCTTATCTATCCCAATCTCTTTACTGTACGCAATGATATCCTGTTTTAATTGATTTATATCCATTGCCCCTGCCTCCTTTCTCGATTTTTTTAATTAAGCATCCGTGAAATAGCAATGTGTATTATGATAAACTATTTTAAAACAAATGTGGAGGGAAAATAAGTGGAAATCACAATTGATTCATCCATTACGAGTAAAATACCCGATTTCAAAGTCGGATTCATTCAGTACCATCATATCGAAGTGGGCCCTTCTCCTCAAATGCTGAAAGGCAGACTTCAGCTGTTTCAGGAATCGATCTTCTTTGATCTTCATGATAAGAGCGTCACTGAACTTGATGGGATTGCCGCATGGAGGGAAATCTTCAAGATTACAGGAAAAGATCCGAACCGCTACCGTCATTCAGCCGAGGCCCTTTTCCGTCGTGTTAAAAAACAAAACTATCTGACTACCATTAACTCTGCCATCGATCTCAATAACTTCTTCTCCCTTCAATACGAAGTGCCAATCGGCATCTACGACTGTGCGGGGCTCAAAGGTAATCACATCGAGTTAAAAGTCGGGGAAACAGGACAAACCTACACAGGGCTCAACGGTCGGGAAAACTCCCTCGAAAACCTCATCGTCGCCTGTGACGGGGGCGGACCTTTCGGAAGTCCATTCGTCGACTCTGATCGTGCACCTGTCGGGGAAGAGACGAAAAATGCCGTACAGATCATATTTTTGAAGCCATCCCTTTCTAAAGAAGAAAGCGGGAAACTGACGAAATCGTTGATGGATATCTTCATCGGGATTCATGGTGGGGAAGGTTCGTTTGAAGTGGTTGTTGGATAGTGAATTCTTCAACTCAATGTTGGCGGTGGCCGGGTTCAAACTGAATCCGGCCGAAATTCACCTTAATCCGGCCGTTCCTACCGGTTATCCAGCCAAAATCACGTTGAATCCGGCCATTTTTTGTGAAAATCCAGCCGTTTCAGCTAATAATCCAGCTAATTAACAATAAATGTAAACCCTAAGCAACTACTCGAGACAATCACACTTACTCCTAAAAAAAAGAGAGCCCCAAGGACCCTCTCCCTTCAAAAAAAACCTACACCCACCACATATCCGACGGCTGCTCCTCAATCAAGATCGATTTCAGATTCTTGACGGCACGGCCGAATCCTTCTTCAATCGACATGATCGGATCTTCATGCTCGATGCTTACGACATAATCATACCCGAATGTGCGCAGGGCACTCATCATATCCGACCATTCCTGCAAGCTGTGTCCACACCCCACTGAACGGAAGGACCACGCCCTTGTTTGGATGCTGCCGTATGGCTGCATATCGGTCAGACCGTACATATTGACGTTGTCCTGGTCAATGTATGTATCCTTTGCATGGAAGTGGTGGATCGCATTTTCTTTACCAAGGATCTTGATCGCTGCAACCGGATCGATTCCCTGCCACCAGAGATGGCTTGGGTCCAGGTTGGCTCCGATCGCATGGCAGGTTTCTTCACGAAGCTTCAATAACGTATACGGAGTATGTACAAGGAAACCTCCGTGAAGCTCGAGGCCGATTTTTACATGATGATCCTCTGCAAGCTTCCCGATTTCTTTCCAATACGGAATCAACTTTTCTTCCCACTGCCATTTCAGGATATCCCCGTATTCATTCGGCCAAGGTGAAACTGGCCAGTTCGGATGCTTGGCTCCTTCATGGTCCCCTGCTGTTCCGGAGAAGCAGTTCACGACAGGTACGTTCATCAACCCGGCAAGCTTGATCGTTTTCTGAAGCGCCACATGGGATTCTTCCGCAAAGGCAGCATCAGGTGAGATTGGATTTCCGTGACAACTGAAGGCACTGATTTCAAGGCCCCTTGACGTCACTTTCTCTAAGTACTCGTTTCTCTTTTCTTCGCTTTCTAAAAGGGCATCCAGGTCACAATGGGCATTTCCGGGATATCCTCCCGTCCCGATTTCCACTGTGTGAAGTCCGGCTTCTTTTACATAATCAAGCATTTCATCAAGATTTTTCTGTGAAAATAATACGGTAAATACGCCTAGTTTCATTTATACTTCCTCCTATTTCACTGTGATGCTCTTTCCGGTTTCACTGCTTTTATAAATGGCATCTATGATTTGGGACACCTGCATAGCTTCCTTTGGCTTCACAACCAATTCTTCTAACCCGAGACAGCTGTTGATAAAGTTCCGGGCTTGTGGAAGGCTCGGATCATCTTCACCGGGAACCCAATCCGCATCACTATTCAGAAGCAAGCCGTGCTTCATCTGATTCATCTGGAACGGGAATAGATCGATTCCTCCCGTCTCCCCTGAGATGCTCATGCTTTCTTCATCGCTCTTCACGTTTGCGGACCACGACGTTTCAAAAAGCATGGATGCACCGTTATCGAATCTGATATAAGCGGTCACGTGGTCATCGACTTCGAAGCTCTCTTTATCGAAATCTCCCCATTGATTCACTTGATCAGGCATTCTACTAAGTTTGTTATAGGTCGTCCCCGTCACTTCGACAGGTGCCGGATTCCCGAGAAGCCACAGGGATAAATCGAGGAAGTGACATCCGTAATCGATCAGGCTGCCGCCGCCTTGAAGCTCCTTATTGGTAAATACTCCCCAGCCCGGTACTTTGCGGCGACGGATTGCTCTTGCCCTTGCGACCATCGGTTCTCCGATTTCATCTTCCATGATCACCCGCTTCGCCGCACGTGAGTCCTTCATGAAACGATAATGATAGGCGATGGCCAGAACCTTTCCTGATTCTTCAGCGGCATCGATCATTCTTTCACATTCCTCAGGAGTCATGGCCATCGGTTTCTCGCAAAACACGTGAAGACCCGCTTCGAGGGCGGCAATCGTGATTTCCGCATGAAATTTATTCGGAGTACAGACCGTTACGGCATCCACATGCCCGAACATATCCCGATAATCACTGAACACGTGCGGGATGTTAAAGGTTTCTGCCACGGTTTGAGCCGTGACGGGATTGATATCACTGATTGCTTCAATAGATACTGAATCTGATAGTTTAATAAAAGTAGGGATGTGACGCGTCTGGGCGATCCCTCCGACGCCGATCACTCCCATCCGAAGTTTGGTCATCGCTCGCATTCCCCTTTATAGCTTTACAATTCGTTTGGATTCACTTGATTCAAGAGCTGCCAAAACAACCTCAAGTGATTTCTTTCCTTCTTCACCCGGTACGGGAGGCTCTGCATCATGAAGGATGCTGTGTACAAATTGATCGATCACGCGGGAATTTGATTGTCCTCCCTCGTCATTCGTTTGAATGCCGCCAAGTTCATACTTCACTACTTCCCCCGTTACATATTGCACGACAAGGGAGTTTACCGGATCATCTTCTAAACGGAGAATCGCCTTCTCTCCATATATGATGGTGGAGTTGTCTTCTTTGGATACATAGGACCAGCTTGCTGCAAGGGTACCGATTGTACCGCTTTCTGTTTTCAATACGCATACTGCCGTATCATCCACATCGGCATTTTCCTTTGCGCTAGTTTCCACAAAGGCGCCGACTTCGGCAAATTCTTCCCCTAAGATGTAACGGAGAAGATCCGTTTTGTGAACACCAAGGTCACCCATGGCACCGATGAACGCTTCATCCTTTTTGAAGAACCAGCTGTCTTTACCGTCAGCACTCCAGCCTTCAGGACCGCCGTGGCCGAATGCAGAACGGAAGCTGTAGATTTTGCCCACTTCCCCGTTTTCGATGAGCTGCTTCGCCTTTTGATGCGAAGGGACAAAACGCTGGTTGTGAGCGATCATCAGCTTTTTACCGCTTTTAACGGAGGCATCGATCATGCTTTCTGCTTCTTCACTTGAAGTCGCCATCGGCTTTTCACATAGTACATGCTTTCCTGCGTTCAGGGCATCGATGGAAATCGGTGCATGCAGGTAGTTCGGTGTACATACGCTCACTGCTTCCACATCAGCGTTTGCCAGCAGTTCTTTATAATTGGTATAGGCTTTAGCTCCGACTGCATCGGCGATTTTCCAAGCCCGTTCTTCGACGATGTCACACACTGCGACTACTTCAACGTTTGTATTATTTGCATATTCAGGAAGGTGACGGTGCTGGGCGATGCTTCCACATCCGATGACCCCGATTTTTAATGTATTCATGAATTTTCCTCCTCTATTATCAGTTTGATCCTTTGATTTCTTCGAGCGGTTTTGCATTCCCATATACAGGTCTTGGATGATCCACCGGTGCTGCCCATTTCACAGCATTGACGATGACCTTTTGGACATTTTCATTGTAATAAGTTGGATAGGTTTCATGTCCCGGACGGAAGTAAAATACTTTTCCGTTCCCACGCTGATACGTACACCCGCTTCTGAACACTTCTCCACCCTCGAACCAGCTGACCATCACAAGCTGATCAGGAGCCGGGATGTCAAAGTGCTCTCCATACATTTCTTCTTTTTCAAGTTCGAAATATTCCCCTAAACCGGCTGTGATCGGATGGCTCGGGTCGACGATCCAGATGCGTTCCTTCTCATCCGCTTCACGCCACTTAAGGTCGCAGGATGTCCCCATCAAGGTTTTGAAAATTTTAGAGAAATGGCCCGAATGAAGGACAATCAAGCCCATTCCGTCGAGGACCCGCTGTTTCACACGTTCGACCACTTCGTCCTTCACTTCCTCATGGGCAATATGGCCCCACCAGACCAATACATCCGTCCCGTCCAACACTTCTGTCGTCAAACCGTGATCACCTTCATCCAACGTAGCGGTTTTCACATTATAGGACGCTTCTCCGAGGAAAGAGGCAATGGCACCATGAATTCCTTCAGGATACACTTCCCTCACTTTCGGATTCTTCTGTTCATGACGATTTTCATTCCATACGGTTACGTTTATCATTGTAAAACCTCCAAGTTAAGTTTTTGCATGCCGGTATTCATTTGGTGTGAGGCCTGCATGTTTTTTGAATACTTTACTGAAATATTTTTCATTTCCATACCCTACACCATAGGCCACTTCGTAAATCTTCAAGTAAGGGTTCTCAAGGAGCTTCTTTGCCTTTTCCATCCGTATATTCGTGACATAATCTGTGATGGTCGCTCCATAATCCTGCTTAAACTTCCGGGAAATGTATTCCCTGCTTAAGTAGAACCTGTCGGCAATGTCTTGAAGATTGATATCCTCCTGGTAATGCTGCTGAAGATATTCCTCAATATACTGCATATTGTTTTTTTCCTTTTGATATTTAGCCAGTGTCAGCGTCTGAATAAGTTCGATAAACTCCTTGGTCTTTTCCTCTTTAAATTTCCTGAAGGAAAAGGAGCCGCCCTCCCTCCAATAATCCCTGCCCCGGTAAAAAGCTTCTTGACTCCTGATCTCGTATTCTTTCAACCAATTATTCCGCAGGATCTCAAACTGATCCTCCCACACCTGAATCTGGTCCAGGGAAAGAATATGACTGTTTTCTAATTTGGAAAAGATCCCTTCCAGCTGGGACTGAACCTGTTCCCTGCTTCCCGACCGAATCGCCCACTTCAATTCATTGGAGTGATCCAATAAATGGAGATGGGACCCTTCCTTCACATCCAGGTGGGTGACAAACTTCTTTTGGGCAAGCAGCGGGTGCCTGGAGTACACTTCAAGAGCGGATTCATAAGCTTCCTTCACCTTTCTCGACTTCCTGCCAAGAGCCATGACAGGGGAAACCCTTCCATATTGATAGATCAATGAGTGGATTTCCTCTAATAAATACGTTACATGCTTATGATTCCAGAAGAGAATAACAAGTTCTTCTTCTTTGTTGCTATTCCGGAAACAAACCCCATCGTTCTGCTTTCGCAAAAGCTCATTGCAAATATTGATGATGGTAAAAAAGGCAAGATCCCGGTCTCCTTGAAAGGACTTCATTACGATTGGCTTGATCGGCAGGAGTGCCACAGTCTTATGCAGCTTTTCGATGGACACACCGAACTCTTTTTCAACTTTTTCTGCCATCTCTTTTGCAATGCCCTCTTTCGAACAGAGGTTTGAGAAGAATCGATCCCAGTAAAGGGGCTTCACCTCATTCATGACCCGGCTTTCCTCTACTTGAGATTTTCTTGAGCGTGCCTGCTCATCCCATTCCTTCACCGCTTTATCCAGCGTATCATTCAGAACATCCGGTTCAATCGGTTTCAGAATGTAATCGAAGCTCTTATAATGGATTGCGTTTCTCATATATTCGAAGTCATCATACCCGCTCACGACAATGGTCTTGCTTGTCAGATCGGAGGCATGAAGCCACTTTAACAGGCTGATGCCGTCCCTCTTCGGCATCCGCATATCCGTGAAGATGATCTCGGGCCTGTGCTCTTTGATCAATTCGATGGCTTCGTCTCCATCTTCCGCCTCCAGGATGGTGTGAATGCCATGCTTATCCCATTCCGCCAACAAAAGTAACCCTTCACGAACATGCTTTTCATCGTCAATGATGATTGCTTTCATTTGCCTCACCCTCCATTCGTAATGGCAGCCTCATGGTGACCATAAAGCCTCCATCTTCAAGATTCTGAAGCAGCAGAGTGGCCTTATGGTCATAGTAAAGCTTCAATCTTACATAAACATTCTTCAGCCCGATATTGGTTTCTTCACCGGTTTTATTCCATGCATCTGCTTTGAAGTGCTCTTCTATTTCCCTTAGCCTGTTTTCTGTCACCCCTGCTCCATTGTCCCGTACGATCATCACGAGTTCTGTCCCATCCTGAAAACATGTCAGGTCAATCCTCCCCACTCCATCACGGATGTCGAACCCGTGCTTGAAGTAGTTTTCAATGAGGGGCTGCAGGATCATTTTGGGAACCCGGACCTTCTTCACCTCTTCGTCCACTTCGATACTGTACTCCAGGTTTTCGCCGAACCGCTCCTTTTGTAAAAGGAGATAAGCGTTCGTATAGTTGATTTCCTTGCTTAACGGAACCACATCCTCCTCCATATTCATCCCATACCTCATGATTTTAGATAAATGGGTGATCAGGGAGTATATTTGCGGAACCTTATTCTTAAGGGCAATCGTACCGATGGACTGGAGCGCATTGTAGAGAAAATGGGGGTTGATCTGCGACTGTAGAACCTTTAATTGATTCGTTTTGTTTTCAAGCTCCAGCTTATATTCCCTGTTGATCAAATGATTGATCCGCTCGATCATCTGCTGAAACCGATTTCCAAGGATCCCGATTTCATCAAAGCCGAATGATTCGGCCTGTACCTTCATATTCCCTTTTTCCACCTCCTGGATATTTGAAAGCAGTATCCGGATTGGAGAAGTAATTTTAAAGGAAACAAACAATGTCGCCAGCACCACGAGGGTCAATCCAAGGACCCCGAACAAAATATTGATTTTCGCCACACTAAAGGCGCTTTCATAAAGGTTCGCATACGATACCCTCTTCACCAAAAACCATCCGCCGGCGGAAGCTGGAAGCTGATCGTACATCATCACCCCGTTGAACGTATCTTCCTTCCACTCAAGAGTCCCAGAGACATCCTTTGACTCCATGATCCTCTTGATCCACTTCTGATTGTTTCCATCATCCGATACGTCGCGATCTGAGCTGTAGATCATTTCCCCTTCTGAAGATAGGAGGTAGAATTCCTCAGATTCAGGATTATAGAGGTTCCTGCTCAAATCGATGATTTTATCCGGTGAGATATCCAGAGATATATACGCCAGTACCTCATCACCCGGAACATTGCGGAATGCCCGATGGATTGTGATGATTTCCTTCGATCGGTTAATATTCTCTTCTTCCTGACTATAGGTCGGTTCAATGTACATGTTATATGGGCTTCGCTCAGCCTTCCTGAAGTATTCCCACTGTGAATCTTTTATTCTATTGGAGAACACGACGGTCGAACGCTTCGTTGCCGAAATGACCCGGTCACCGTCAGCGAAGGATATTCGAACCCCGTTGATTGTATCCCCTGTGTAGAGAATCGTTTGCACAATATTCTTCACGATGCCGATCGTCAGGTAATTATTCTCCTTACCCGGTGACCTCATGAAATTAATGAAATCGGGATTATTATAGAGGGACAGCGATAACCCGTTTAGCTCATTGATATAGCTCTCCAGGTTCACCTTACCCTGATAAAGGAGGTTACTGCTCTCCTTCACCACCTGCTCCTCAATCGAATCCTTCGTATACAAATATGTAATAATGATCGAACTGCCAAACGGCACGATCGTCGTAATCATCAACAGCGCAATCAACTTATTCCGAATGCTTGTCTTTAACATGAGGGACGGACCTCCCAGGTCTCACTTATACACTAGTATAAAGTGTTATTCCCCGCTCTTGGAAGTGTTTTTTCGAAATATTCCTACTAAACTTATTAAATAGAAAGCATGCCTTTAATAGACATGCTTTCCATAACTCTGTTTACTTCAAGTTATCCCATGTTTGTTGGAATCGCTCAAGTACAGTATCATAATCAATTTTTCCGGCTGCATACTCCTGGATGGTCGCAGCGAATTCTTTGTTCGCTCCATCCGGCCATTTGAACCAAGTCCAAGGAATCGTCTTCTCATCCTTAGAGTAGTCAAGGATGGATTGACCCAGGTCACCAAGACCATTCGGCTCGATATTATCAAATGCAGGGATGAACGCAAATTCTTCTGTGATATAACGCTTACCTGTTTCAGAAGAAACCATCCACTCCAAGAATGTTTTCGCTTCTTCAAGGTGCTTAGAGTTCTTATTCAATACCCAGTTATTCGGCACACCGACAGGAAGGCGATCTGCATTCTCGTCATTACTGATTGGAATCGGAAGGAAGCCCATGTTGATATCAGGATTGATCTCAGTGATCATGTTCTCTGTCCAGTTCCCTTGTTGAAGCATCGCTGTTTCACCAGAAGCAAACAACGTTACCTGCGTATTATAATCCGTCGTTAATGGATTATCATTGGCATATTTAAGCTCAGTGTCCAGTACCTCTTTGAACTGTTTGAACTTCTCGTTTCCTACAATCTTCTCAGATCCATCATAAAGTCCCGCAATGAATTTATCTGGATCTTCCTGCTGTGCAAATGGAATGTTCAGTAAATGCTGACCGATTACCCACCACTCGCCGTAACCAGCTGAGAACGGAGTGATTTTCTTCGCTTGGAGCTTCTTCGCTGCATCTTTCAACTCATCAATCGTTTTAGGAGGCTCAGTGATGCCTGCTTTTTCAAATAAATCTTTGTTGTAAACAAAACCATACCCTTCCAAGTTAACAGGCATACCATAAAGCTTGCCGTCCTCATCCGTCATCGGAACTTTCCCGATCGGAAGGACATGCTCAACCCAAGGCTCACCAGAAAGATCCGCAAGCTTCTCTTTCCAAAGTTCTAATTCTTTGAATCCACCATTGTTGAAAATATCCGGCTCTTCACCTGAAGCAAATTTCGCTTTAAGGGCAGCACCGTAATCGGCACCTCCACCAACGGTTTCAAGCTTGATCTTAATATTCGGATGCTCAGCTTCGAATTCTTTGATCATTTCCTGAAGCTGATCGGCAATTTCAACCTTGAACTGGAAGAAATTCAGTGTCACAACATCATCACCTGAACCGGAATCCCCGCCTGAGCTGCTTGTTTTGTCTTTAGAAGAACATCCTGCAATAATTCCAAATACTAAAACCAAAGACATACAAAGTAATAAAATACGTTTCATAAATGGATTGACCTCCCTGATATAAAATATTTTATATAAATTTCTGTATCAATGATAGACCATCTCGACAGAAATTTTATATCTACTTGATCGAACCTGATGCAATCCCTTTGATGATATGCTTCTGTAAAAATAAGAAGAAAATGATGACTGGTGTTATACCAAGCACCAATGCTGCAAGGCCCATATCCCATTGCTTCGTATACTGCGCAAAGAACGAGCTTGCCGCAAGTGGAATCGTACGCAGCTCCGCATCCTGTAAAACAAGAAGGGGAAGAAGATAGTCATTCCAAATCCACAATGTGTTCAAAATGATCACAGTAACCGTGATCGGCTTCAGTAATGGGAAGACGATTCTCCAAAACACGCCAAACTGACTGCAGCCGTCTATCATCGCTGATTCCTCGATTTCAATCGGGACGGTTTTTACAAATCCGTGATATAAAAAGAGGGACAGTGGCACTCCGAATCCAAAGTACATGATAATGAGACCAGGAATGCTATTTGTCAGCCCCAACGTCCCCCCAACCTTCATCAAGGGAATCATGACCGTCTGGAATGGAATCACCATGGCGGATACAAATATGACAAATAGGATCTTACTGAACTTCCCTGGTGTGCGAACCATCTTCCATGCTGCCATGGAACTGATGATCACCAAACCGAGATTACTGAAAACCGTGATGATGAGGGAATTCCAGAAAGCACGTGGGAAATTAATGACCTCCCATACTTTTGCATAGTTAGAAAACATGAATTCCTTCGGCCACGCTGCAGCATCAATCAAAATCGCAGCAAATGGTTTCACCGAGTTAACTAGTACAAAGTAGAATGGGATAAGGAAAATGAGCCCGATGACAATCCCGATGATCTCTAATACAAATGTTCTCTTCGTATAGCGATTGCCCATTATGCCTCAACCTCCTTCTTCTTCGTCACCATCACTTGAACCGTCGTAAACACAGCCACTACCACGAAGAACAGGATCGATTTCGCTGTACCAAGTCCATAACGGTTATTCTGGAATGCTTCCTGATAAATATTGATCGCTACAGATTGTGTGGAGTTAAATGGCCCACCGCCTGTTAGCGATATGTTCAAATCGAATATTTTAAATGCCATGGAAATCGTCAAGAAGAAACAAATTGTGAAAGCAGGTAGGATCAATGGAATGATGATTTTAGTCAGAAGCGTCCAATTCGATGCCCCATCTATTTTCGCTGCTTCAAGAAGGGAATTGTCCACCCCTTGCAACGCGGCCACGTAAATGACCATCATGTATCCGGAGATCTGCCAAGCAAATACGATGACAATACCCCAGAAGGCTGTTTTCTCATCACCAAGCCAAGGCATTTTAAAGAATCCGATATCCGTCATATTGCCGAGTGATGCAAATCCTTTTACAAAAATGAACTGCCATATGAACCCGAGTAACAATCCACCAATGACGTTGGGGATAAAGAATACCGTCCTCAGGATATTGCGAGTCTTCAATGCGGCATTCAACAACAGAGCAAATCCGAATCCTATCAAGTTACTGATGATCACTGCCGCAAACATAAACTTCGTCGTGAACATGAATGAATTGAAAAACGTCTTATCATCCGTGAAGATCTTTTTGTAGTTATCAAACCCAACCCACTCAACAACCGAACTGACACCATTCCATGAGGTGAAGGAATAATACACACCCATCAAGAAAGGAAGAATCTGAATCACTAAGAAAAATAAAATTGCCGGTCCTACAAAGGCAGCGTACGTCAGCAAGCTCTTATACTTAAACTTCTTCTTCGTCACTGCCTTCATTTGTACATCTGGGCTTACTGGTCCAGTCTGAATCTTTGGTTCCACCCGTATCACCACCCCTAAACTTGTAATCGCTTTCTTTCATTATAATGGTAGCGCTTTCTTAAAAAGGGGAACTCAATTGACGAAGAAGGTGCAAAATTTTGACTAGATGGGTTTTGTTATGGTGGGTCGTGGGTAAATGAAAAGGTTGTGACTTTTGGGTAGAGGTTAGTTAAGCAAATTTTAAACAATAAAAAAGACTTCCTCATAAAGAGAAAGTCTGTCGTATGTAAGTTGGAGCGGGTGAAGGGAATCGAACCCTCATCATCAGCTTGGAAGGCTGAGGTTTTACCACTAAACTACACCCGCGATGTGGTACCGGTGGCCGGGATCGAACCGGCACTCCAGAGGAACACGATTTTGAGTCGTGCGCGTCTGCCAATTCCGCCACACCGGCATTACATATGGAGGCGGCAACCGGATTTGAACCGGTGATCAGGGTTTTGCAGACCCATGCCTTACCACTTGGCTATGCCGCCATATTATTGGAGCGGAAGACGGGATTCGAACCCGCGACCCCCACCTTGGCAAGGTGGTGTTCTACCACTGAACTACTTCCGCACTACTGGGCTAGCTGGATTCGAACCAACGCATGTCGCAGTCAAAGTGCGATGCCTTACCGCTTGGCTATAGCCCACTGATAGTATATGTCACGGAAATAAAAATGTGACTTTTATGGGGCGACTGATGGGAATCGAACCCACGAATGCCTGAACCACAATCAGGTGCGTTAACCACTTCGCCACAATCGCCATGTTAATAAAGAAAATTGGCAGGGGTAGTAGGAATCGAACCCACACCAAAGGTTTTGGAGACCTTCGTTCTACCTTTAAACTATACCCCTATGATATATATTAGTATTTCAAAAACCACAATGGTACTTAGATTATAATGCTCCGCTTCGCTGCGCGTGGTTTAAGGAAGATTATTTTACTCCGCTGTCGCTTCGTAAAAAATCTTGGTGGAGGGGGGCAGATTCGAACTGCCGAACCCGAAGGAGCGGATTTACAGTCCGCCGCGTTTAGCCACTTCGCTACCCCTCCAGCTAAATCACTTGACTGGTGCCGGCAAGAGGACTTGAACCCCCAACCTACTGATTACAAGTCAGTTGCTCTACCAGTTGAGCTACACCGGCATCAAGTAAATAAATGGTGGCTCAGGACGGAATCGAACCGCCGACACATGGATTTTCAGTCCATTGCTCTACCAACTGAGCTACTGAGCCAAATTTAGTATGCATCCTACAATTAGAATGTAGTAGTCCATCGTCCAGCTCTCAGGAAGCTGAATCAAGGAGTTGCTCGAGCTGTACGCTGATGTTTACTCGATGAAGCTTATTCATCGTGCTCTACCAACTGAGCTACTGAGCCAAATAGTTTTCGGCTTCCGCTAAGCTTCGAATCTCTTCGTCAGCTCACTCAGTCACATCCTCACGTATGTTAAATACGCTCCGGTGTTCCTTCGATCGCTTCCTCGACCTTCTCGCTTATCGAAACCCTTTTCCTTTTCAAAAAACAATGGCGGTCCGGACGGGACTCGAACCCGCGACCTCCTGCGTGACAGGCAGGCATTCTAACCAACTGAACTACCGGACCAGAGTTTTTTGCGTAAGCAAAATAACTTTCATTACCTTCGCGCTAGCGAAAATAACTATCCTTGCGTCACTCATAAAAGATTAAAGTTAATCTCTTACTAATAACAAGCAAAAATGGTATTGCGGGGACAGGATTTGAACCTGCGACCTTCGGGTTATGAGCCCGACGAGCTACCGAACTGCTCCACCCCGCGACGATACGAAATGTTATGTTACACATAATAATTAAGGAAGATTATTTTACTCCGCTTACGCTTCGTAAAAAATCATGGTGGAGGATGACGGGATCGAACCGCCGACCCTCTGCTTGTAAGGCAGATGCTCTCCCAGCTGAGCTAATCCTCCAAATTACATGGTAAGTTATTTAACTTTTGTAAAAAACTTTGGTGACCCATACGGGATTCGAACCCGTGTTACCGCCGTGAAAGGGCGGTGTCTTAACCGCTTGACCAATGGGCCTTAGTAAAAATATAATGGCGGAGAGCAAGGGATTTGAACCCTTGAGACAGCGTTAACCGTCTACACGATTTCCAATCGTGCTCCTTCGGCCACTCGGACAGCTCTCCATATATTGGCTCCGCAGGCAAGATTCGAACTTGCGACCGATCGGTTAACAGCCGATAGCTCTACCACTGAGCTACTGCGGAACGATATGCCTGGCGACGTCCTACTCTCACAGGGGGAGATCCCCCAACTACCATCGGCGCTGAAGAGCTTAACTTCCGTGTTCGGCATGGGAACGGGTGTGACCTCTTCGCCATTGTCACCAGACTATGTATTGTCTCTTTTTTAAGGACAAGTACTATTATATCGTGTAGATAATTTTTTTCAAGGATTTTTTATATTTTCATATAAAATTTATTCCTTCAAAACTAGATAAAGAATTGATGTCAAGAAAGCCGAATATCGACCAATTGTTGTTCATTAAAATAATGACTCTTTGTGGTTAAGTCCTCGATCGATTAGTATCAGTCAACTCCACATGTCGCCATGCTTCCATCTCTGACCTATCTACCTAGTCATCTTCTAGGGATCTTACTCACTTACGTGATGGGAAATCTCATCTCGAGGGGGGCTTCATGCTTAGATGCTTTCAGCACTTATCCCTTCCGCACATAGCTACCCAGCGATGCCTTTGGCAAGACAACTGGTACACCAGCGGTGCGTCCATCCCGGTCCTCTCGTACTAAGGACAGCTCCTCTCAAATTTCCTGCGCCCACGACGGATAGGGACCGAACTGTCTCACGACGTTCTGAACCCAGCTCGCGTACCGCTTTAATGGGCGAACAGCCCAACCCTTGGGACCGACTACAGCCCCAGGATGCGATGAGCCGACATCGAGGTGCCAAACCTCCCCGTCGATGTGGACTCTTGGGGGAGATAAGCCTGTTATCCCCGGGGTAGCTTTTATCCGTTGAGCGATGGCCCTTCCATGCGGAACCACCGGATCACTAAGCCCGACTTTCGTCCCTGCTCGACTTGTAGGTCTCGCAGTCAAGCTCCCTTGTGCCTTTACACTCTGCGAATGATTTCCAACCATTCTGAGGGAACCTTTGGGCGCCTCCGTTACTCTTTAGGAGGCGACCGCCCCAGTCAAACTGCCCACCTGACACTGTCTCCCACCCCGATAAGGGGCGCGGGTTAGAATTTCAATACAGCCAGGGTAGTATCCCACCGATGCCTCCACCGAAGCTGGCGCTCCGGTTTCCAAGGCTCCTACCTATCCTGTACAAGCTGTACCAAAATTCAATATCAGGCTACAGTAAAGCTCCACGGGGTCTTTCCGTCCTGTCGCGGGTAACCTGCATCTTCACAGGTACTATAATTTCACCGAGTCTCTCGTTGAGACAGTGCCCAGATCGTTACGCCTTTCGTGCGGGTCGGAACTTACCCGACAAGGAATTTCGCTACCTTAGGACCGTTATAGTTACGGCCGCCGTTTACTGGGGCTTCGATTCGCACCTTCGCTTGCGCTAAGCACTCCTCTTAACCTTCCAGCACCGGGCAGGCGTCAGCCCCTATACTTCGCCTTACGGCTTCGCAGAGACCTGTGTTTTTGCTAAACAGTCGCCTGGG